>JAWKTI010000001.1:0-305036 GCA_041399155.1 Zavarzinella sp. | reverse complement strand
AGTGGCACGAATTGGCTACCAGACGGCACTTGGTCTGGCAGCTGCCCACGATGAGGGGCTGATTCACCGTGACATCAAACCCGCAAATATCTGGCTGGAAGCTCCTTCCGATCGGGTGAAAATCCTCGATTTTGGCCTGGCGCGTTCCAACAAAGAAAATATCCACCTGACCCACAGTGGTGCAGTGGTGGGTACCCCGGCCTACATGTCGCCGGAACAGGCGAATGGGGGCGAAATCGACCATCGGAGCGATCTGTTCAGCCTGGGGGCCATGCTTTACCGATTGAGTACCGGAAAATTGCCATTTCGGGGCGACACGATGATGGCAATGTTGATGTCTCTGGCAATGGAAGAGCCTGAGCATCCCCATCTGGTCAATCCGAATATCCCACCAACCCTGTCGGTGCTGATCATGCGTTTGCTGGCGAAAAAGCCAGAAGACCGCATTCAGACCGCTAAGGAAGTTGCCAAATTACTCGCTCCATCGGCCCCCACCGTCAAGATTGTGGTAGAACCACTGCCAGTGATGGAAGATCGATCCGTTTTTGATTTTGATTCTGGGGTTGAGCATCTTCCAGTGGCACCCGCCAAAACTGAAGTAACTAAAACCAAACCAAAGTCAAACGTAAGGCAACAGCAGAAATTTCCGATCCTGACCTCAATCATTTCTTTCGTTGGGCTGATTTTTATTGTGGTCGCTACGTGGCAGGTAATCATTCGGATAACGGATAAAAATGGCAAAGTGAAAGAAATCGTGGTTGCTCCAGATGAAAAAATAGAGATTCTGCCCGGCACCACGGATAACAAGCCTGCGAATCCGATTCTTCGTGAACCAGTGCCTGAAATTGCTGTCCCACTTTACGATGATGGGGAGTCGCCACTGGATAATCTCGACCCGGAGAAAATTCCTGCGGAAGAGAAATTCGATTGGCAGCCGAAGGAACTGGTTGCGATTGTCGGCACGCACCAGCAGCTTCACTGGGGGGCGATCACAGATGTAGCCTACAGCCCCAAAGGTGATCTGATTGCATCGGTAGCAGCCGATGGCGTTCGACTGTGGGATGCCCAAACCATGACAGAACGAGCACTTCTGCCACCAGGATATGCCAAACAGAACCTCTGCTTTTCTCCTGATGGTAAGAAGCTTTCCTGGTATCAGCACGATGGCAGTGCAATCATCTACGATGTTTCGGTGAATCCGCCAAAAGAATATGGACGAATCGCCGGGTACTGTGCTCGTCAGCCGTTTGCACCGGATGGCAAATATTTCCTGCTACGAGATGTCAAGGCACTACCGCATCGATATGAGATCTGGGACATCTCTGGCGAAAAACCAGTTCGAATGAAAATAATAACTGAATTTGTTGCCGAAAACAACCACTGGGCAGTAGGCGCCAATCGATTTCTCGACATTTCTGCTACCACGGTGCGGCTGATTGATTGTTCCACAGAAAAACCAGTCATCAACCAGATTGAAGGAGATCTGCATTGGTTCACAGTCAGCAAAAGCGGTAAGTGGTGTGCATACAGTTCGCAGAAAGAAAAGAAAATCGTTATTTACAACATCAGCAACGGTAAATTTGAGAAAACAAATAACTTAGAATGGCCTCAGGAATTCGAGCCTTCAAACCTGCGATTTCAAGGGGATTCAGAACTTTGGTTTGCCCATGGTGTTATCTGGCAGTGTTATCACCTGAGAACCTCCAAAACGATTTCTCTGAGCAAGGAGAGATTATACGGCTACGGTGCGTTTGACTTTGCACCTTCTGGAAAAGAGTACGTGATTACATCGGAAGTCGGATCGGGAATATTAATGCGGGTCGAAATTACCGAGGATGGTGCTGGCAAAATCACTCACCAACTGGGTGAGATCACTAAGACAGTGCCCGTCCCAAGTGCACACAGAATCCTGACAGTTGGCTCAACGACACCTGTTGTACACCGATGGGACCTGGATGGATTACAGCCAAAGAGGGTACCAATTCCTGGAGGAGGTGTTAATGCCAACTCGATCACGTCGCTCGTGGATGGCCAAATTGTAAGAATTGGCGATTTTGAAGGGTCATTGTTTCAGATTGATCCAACAAAAGGAAATGCTGCCGACCCCACTGTGATTGAACATGGAGTCAGAGGTATTGGTGCTGTTTCTGTATCTCCTGCAAAACGTTGGTTGGCAGTTGCCAGCTGGATGGAGGGGCAACGCAGTCCCGCGGTATTCGATTTTCGGGTGAATCCACCAAAGCTGATTGCGGAATTGAAAGAGTATCCAGAGAATCATAATGCTGTGCAAGGGTTTCTCTTTTCTCCCAATGAGCAGTTTCTGGTTGCGATTGATTCGTGGAATTCCGGATTTATCCCCAAAATGGTGATCTGGGATCTTCGCGGGCCAAGAATCAGGCATGTCGCAACACTTGAAGGGGTAATCTCGGCCTCTTTCGCCGTCGATTCAACAATGCTCATCACTGGTTCCACCGATGGAAAGGTGAAGTTGTTCGATTATGCCAGTGGTCAACTCCTCGAAAAGTTTGCTGTTCAACCGTTTACAGGTCAGGTTCAGTCTGCAATCCTGTTGCCCGGTGGGCAGTCGCTGCTCGCCAGTGATGCTACTGGCTCGATCAAGTTCATGAAACTTCCATTTGGTGACATTGAAAGAGAATGGAAATTCCCGGGCATGACCAGATTGCATCTCAGTCCCGATGGAAGACATATCTACACTGAAAATTCCAACGGTACCTGCTACGTTCTGCGAATGGCTCCGGTACCAGCAACCTCACCTTCTCCACTGGATGCCCTTGAACGTAAGGCGATTCCTGCCGCCGAACTGGTTCCGGAACTTCCTCAAGATGCCGTTGCCGTCATCGGTAGCCATGCTGGCAAGCACTGGGGCGGTGTGAATTCCATGGCATGCACGCCTGATGGCAGCCTCGTGGTCACTGCTGGTGTGGATGGGATAGTCAAGTTGTTCGACCCGGTTGCCCGCAAGGAATTGGCGACGCTTCGAGATCTCCCCCGTGTTCCCCACAGTGTCGCACTGTCAGCCGACGGAAAAACACTCGCTGTAGCAGGGGCCCAGGGGGGGAAAGTCTATTCAGTCAACGAGGCAAGACTGACTGTTCGCCTTCAGCTCCCCACTGTCGCATATTCTTACCTCACGATGACTCCGGATGGCAAGCGGCTGGCTCTCGTAGAGGCAACAAAGACATCGGTGGTGGATATCACGGATCGGTTACCAAGGCAGGTAAGCACTTGCCCGACACCGACATCAAGCTATTCACCCGTTTTCCTGCAAGACGGGAAGATGCTGGCGACTTCATACGCATCATCAGGAGAGAATTTCGTCCACGTTTGGGACACGGCAAGCGGCAAGCAACTTCACAAATTCGGTTCATTCGAACATGGTGGTTCTCTGACTTCCTTCCGGGACGGACAGGCACTGGTGTTCGGGGAGAGTGACGGAACACTACGAACCTGGGACTTCAGTGCCGGTGTTCCGAAGGAAACATCCCGCAAACTGGCATCCGAAGGACCGCCAATGCTTGGTTACATCTCCATTTCTGCAGATGGAAAGAAACTATTTGATTCGTCGGGGAGCGCTGTTCAGTTCTGGGATCTCGCGAGTGCAAGCAATCAACGTGCCTGGTTCTTGCATCTGTATTACCCCCAAGTAGCAATCTCCGCTGATGGTAAAGTGGCATTTGCCACGGAAAATTCAGTGATGACTGTTGGCGCAATCGACACGACAGACGAGAAACCCGAGTGGAAACCTCTCCTTGAAGGCATTACTGGACAACAGCCCTTTGGGATTTCGCCGTCCGGGCAAGTGATCAGTCTCATGCGTAGAAACATGCTCCAGTACGAAAACAACTGGTTGGAGATCACCAAAGGAAGCTTCGGAAAGACGCATCTGGAAGAAAGGTTTCCTGCTGGTAATTTGAATCTGGTTTGGTTCCCTGCAGACAAAAAGAGCAGAGCGATGTTTACAACCTCGAATAATACAGAAGTCATGCAGTACGATCTGAGCCAACCGTTAGATGCAGCACCGATCAGAAAGGTGGTCACCGGTGGCCAGATCTGGTCGATTCATGGTTCAGCGGATGCGTCCACTTTCACAGTAACCATCGTCTCGGGAAAGGACATTTTTGCTGCGATCTACCGCCCAACCTTGAAGGCATTTGAGGAAGTGGCGCGGGTGCCGTTAACTACTGCCGCTATCACCCGCCTTTCAGCCGACGGCAAGGCGTTGTACCAACGAGATCAGTCGGGGCATGTCGGCACACTCCATCAGTGGGATTTGAGTGGCAAAGATACAAAAGAGATCAAACTACCAGCAGGATTCGAAAATATTTCGAACTGGGATATCTCCGCCGACGGCCGACGCATGATCACCATGTCAGGTACAGGTGCCACCATCTGGGATATTACCGGGCCCGCTCCTCGTTCGGTCTGCAGGTTGACTGGCCTTGCTATTGGTGGTCACTGGACTCTGGCGATCAGTCCCGATGGCAGACAATTCGTCGTTGGTGGGTTAGACATTTCAGCTAGTCCAGAACGTTTCTGGTACGGCCTTTACGATTCCTCGACCGGAACAAAGCGACGTGAATGGGTGTTTCCCCATGCGGTGCTGTTCCAGTTCACCCACGACGGCAGGCATCTGTTGACTGCGAACACCAACGGCACAAGTTATGTAATTTGTATTCGCCGTGGACCAACACAACCACCTGTCAAGCAGTGATCAATTATCTTCCAGCGAAAACCGGGTCCAGTATCGTATCGGTATCTGCCGAACTTTGTTCAACCCCCTGGTTGAGAGCGGGTAACAGCATTCCCGACTTAGGTAGTGTGGAAGGAAAATCTATTTTACTCAGTGCTGGAAGCAACATCCCGGCTTTCAACGTAATTGGCGTGGTTTCCACTTTCACCATTGTCACCTTACCAACCACGGTCGGTGGTTCCGGTTGCGGCACACCTTTTACCCAGCCAATAACAGCGGGTACTTCACGTGCTTCCAGTGGTTCCACATTTAATCGAATTGATCCGAACATGATTTACTCCTCTTTACAACGAAAGTTCAGGCATTACCGCCTCTACCAGTTCATCTCCGTCAATGGGAATATCGGACAAAAAATACGCAAAAAAAGTCACCTGAAAGGTGACTTTACACTGAAAAAGTATTCCAGGGAGGTTTTAGTAGAACAACGTTCGATCCCGGAAACCCTCGATCCGCAACGCCCCTTCCGATGGCCCTCCAATCCAGCCGGAGAAATCATTAGACCAGTTCCATTTGTACTCAAGATCTCGTCTCTTCCACCAATATTGTTCACCATTGGTATTCGAGATGAGGAATGTATCGCGTCTAGCATCGTAACCGTTCACCACTACATAATGCAGTTCACCCACATTTCCACCAGCAAAATTGCCCGCGGTATCAATTTTCCCCATCGAAACGAGGATAATTGCAGGTTTTCCCTGCAGCACAAGTTCCTTCAATCGATCGGTAGTGCTTTCTTTTTCCATCCTGGAATCTGGTTTCCAGTGTTGCATCGTATCGATCAGTTGACTGGGTGGGGTACCCAGTTCCAGGTAGGAGATAATGTTCCCATCATACTCGGTAAACCGTTTCGCCTGTGCGTATGTCAGTTGAATACCATAAGCCCGCATAAATCTGGCAACGGAATTCGGTCCACAACTCCACGAAGCTTCTTGATGATCATCAGTATCTACCTTGATCACCGTTTTTTCGAATCCAGAGAGGTTGGGACGTTGACCCGCAAGGATTTCGACTTCATCAAAACCATCCCAGCCATAAGCGGCAGAGGTAATGTTGTTGGTGAAAATGTAATCATCGTTTGCACCGCCATTCAGGCTCATCTGGGTAGTCTGGTGGCCAATGACGACATCGTTGCCTGCCCCTCCATCAACATACATCCCAGCCGAAACACCCAGCGATGCAGGGCTTTGTTCGGGATCGTAACTCAGATCAATCAGATCATTTCCCGCGTGACCATAGATGTTTTCGACACCCTGGATCCGGATCGCTGGATAGGTACTGCGGGACAGATCCTGAAATCGAAGTACTTCATTCTGTCCAGACATCTGAATATTATCGGTGCCAGTACCACCATTAAATACATCATAACTGCGCACTTTACCGATGGTATTTCCGTTCTAGTTGTAACCCCACACTGCATCTTCGGAATAATACAGGGTGTCGTTGTCCGCTTCCCCATTCAGTACGTCTTTACCGGAGCCACCAAGGAGGGAATCGTTGCCATTACCACCAAAAATCATGTCATCGCCTGTATTGCCACTGAGCCAGTCGTTTCCACCCTGCCCGTAGATGGTATCGTGTCCTCCACCACCAAAAATGCTGTCAATTCCTTCCCCACCAATGAGTGTGTCGTTACCGCCGAACGTATCTTCCAGATTCGTGCTATCACCATAGATCGTGTCCTTATCGTCCCCACCGGTAATGTGATCGCGGCTGTTCCCGCCAATCAAGGTATCATCACCTTTGCCGCCATCAATAATGTCCGCGCCATCCCCACCATCGATGTGGTCTGCCCCACTGCCACCGTAAAGGCGGTCGTCGCCCCCAAATCCAAACACCCGCGATGCCAGCGTGGTGCGGTTTGTGAATGTATCCGTTCTCTCAGAACCGTGAAAGTACAACGACTTCACCTGGTGCCCGAGAAAAGACTGTACCCGCCTGCCATCCTGATCAGTGCTGGAGACCTGAATCGTGTAAGTTGGCTTCGAATAAGGACTTCCGTTATAAACCAGCTCGCTGGTCACAGCAATCGTTGCACCCGCACTGTCTGCAGACATTCGCAGAATTCCATCATCGCCCAGCACCGCGAGGGTGGCGGGAACTTCCCTTGCTTCCAGTGTGGTCAACACCAGCCGCGTTTCGGTTTTACTGAAAACCTGTTTTGTATTTCTGAAAATTAAGCATTTTCTTTCTCCTGATTCCGTAGCGATGAACCACTTTACTCAACAATTCATCGCCGTCGGTTCATCAGTCGGACAGGACAAAAAGAAAAAAGGAAAAAAAGATGAAAGAAGACCCACCGTTTTCTGATTTCATTGAACGCATCCGAAATGGCGATGCCCTGGCAGCAGAGCAGTTGATTAAGCGATTTGAACCCGCAATCAGAGTAATTGTGCGTTCCAACATCAGTTCTTCGATGCGTGCAAAATTTGATTCGGTGGATATCTGCCAGTCGGTGATGGGCACTTTCTTCATGCGGGCAGCTATGGGGCAATATGACCTGGATAATCCCCAGCAATTAATTGCGTTGCTGGCAAGAATTGCCCAAAACAAGGTGCGGTCGGCCGCACGGTATTTTCAACAGGAACGCCGGTCACAGCAGCGGGAAGTTGCGGTTGATCATTTGGGTGATATTTTTGGGAATCACCCCACCCCAGATCGGATTGTGGAAGAGGCAGAATTGCTTGAAAAATTGAGAAATGCCCTCACAACGGAAGAGCGGGAGATTGCCGATCGACGGCAGAACAGGCAGGATTGGCAACAGATTGCACTGGAAATGGGAGGCACGGCGGAAGGCCGCAGAAAACAGTTCGCCCGCGCGATGAATCGTGCTGCACATGACCTTGGGTTAGAGGAAGATGATGAGCAGTCCGTTTAATTCAATTACCGAAATGGCGAATGGCTGGAAGCACCTTCCACTGCCGTTGCTCTGTGAAGCAGTGCGTGCGGATCAGGATGAACGATTTGCACGTGGTGAACGCCCACGGGCAGAAGATTACTTCCGCACATTGCCAAAACTAGCGGGTTCACAGGAGGATGCTCTGGTAATTATCTATGGCGAGATCATGAATCGTGCTGAATTGGGGGATACATACCTACTGGAAGAATACTGTGAGCGCTTCCCACATTGGCGAAAAGAGTTGCAGGACATTCTGATGTTACACGATGGATTAACAGGCTGCAGATTTAATTCAACGCAGGTAACTACGGAGAAGGAAGTGAGAGAACCGCCAGTGGTCCCTGGTTACGCGCCGTTGGAATTCATGAATCAGGGTGGAATGGGGATTGTTTATCGTAGCAGGCCACTGCGTGGTGGTCCGGATGTAGCGATCAAGTTTGCCCATCAAACAGCAACAGCTACTGAATTGCTCCGGTTGCTGCATGAAGCCGAAACACTTCAGCGTTTATCCCACCCCAACATTGTACCCTTTATCGAATCAGGTGCTATCAATCAGCGGTTCTACATCATATCTCTTTGGGCAGATGGAGGTACACTTGCAGACCGACTGAGCCAGAATCACCCCACTTGGCATTGGGGTACCAAAGTGATGATGGAAATTCTGAAAGGTGTGCAGGCGGCACATAAGCAGCACATCGTCCACCGGGATTTGAAGCCTGCCAATATATTGTTGACTGAAAATGATCGTCCGATGATCACTGATTTTGGTATCGCTCGCTCTTTATTGGCTGGTGGAATGCATACCAGGTCAGGTGAAGTGCTGGGAACTTTTCAGTACATGCCGCCGGAACAGATTCGTGGAGAACATTCCAGGATCGGTTATTCCACTGACATATACAGTCTTGGAGTGATACTGTTTGAGCTGATCACCAATCGCAATGTATTTCAGTCAAATGCGAGAAACCTGTTGATCGAACAGATCCTGACAACAGTGCCCGGAAACCCAGCCCAGATAAACCCGGATATTCCGAAGCAACTGGATACAGTGTGCCAGAAATGCCTTCAAAAAGAGCCAGAAAACCGCTACCATTCTGTAGAGGAAATGCACAATGAATTGTCACACGCACTAAGTAGTTTGCAGTAGTGGTTAATGAAAATAAAATAAACCTTACCACCAATCTATGGGCACTACCAGGCATCTTCCGCCTTCTCGTGCTGCACCCCATGGCCTGCCAGTGCCACCAGCACCACGCCATCGCTGTTGCCTTTCGTCTGGATCAACTTGATCTGCTTTTCAATCGCCTCTTTGGTGGCGCTGTCCCCTGTTAACAGCACCGTTTCATAACCAGATGCCTTTAACATTGCATCCAGTTCCGTCACATCCGCTTCGGCATACTGCAGGGGCTTGGGTTGGTTCATCTCGCGGTGCCGATATTTGTTTATACCAATCAGTAACGCAAACTTCTGTGGGGCTGCGAACAGGGTGACGTTGGTCATCGCCACGATCAGCAGAATCAAGAACAGTCGGGTCATTTCGTGGCTCCTAAGGCTTATCCAACATTCTTCGCTTTATCCCGCAGTGCGGTCACTAGTTTCCGAACCGTCTCATTCGCCTGGGTCTGCACTACCTGCCAGTCAGCCTCGGTGTGGGCATCGGCCAGGTGCTGGTCCAGCTTTGTTCCCCAGGCAACACATTTTTCGTACAGCCACTGCCGGTCTGCCAGCCCCAACCCTGGGTGCGGTGCGGCCAGCAACTTTGTACAACCATCGCGCATTGCCCGTAAATCCTGCAGCAGCTCGTTCGAACTTCGCGGATTCCGCTGAAACCATTCATCCCCCGCATCGGCAATTGCAGTCAGATACTCTCTCTTCTCAGTGGGCATCTCATTCAAGGGTAATCCCTGCCAGCCCCAGGTGGCATCGACAACAATCATCTTGCCCTTCCCATCGGGTGGGAAGATCTGATTGCCCCAGGTGTACCACAAAACCATGCCAAGCAGCACTGAAGCAGCAATCAGGCCAAGACTGCTCCAGTTTTTTTGTGGTGCCGATGTCATTGGAATCGTTTTAGGTGGGGCGATCTGCGCCATTACCTGTTCGGCAATCCTTTCAACCGTGGCCCGTTCTGATTGCTGAAGAACCAGTTGATCCCAGTAAGCGCTGTCTGAAAGCAGCAGATATTCCTGCAGATCCAACAGACGATCCGGGTGCCGCAACAACTGGCGGAATGCTGGCTCTGGCAGTGCTGCCAGGCCACGTTCCAGCAGTGCCGGACCGTGTTGATCGAGCATCTGCTGTAAAGCAAAATCTGATCCAACGCCATTGCTACAGTCTGGGCCTGCTGCACCGCAATCTGCTGTTCTACCTCCATTTCACGGCGAATCCCCGGATCTGCTGGTGCATCGAGAACTTTGCCGCACCCACCGGGATCGGATTCTCCTGGTAAGGAACCGTTTTCTGCCAGTAGCAGCTGATAGTACTCTTCAGCACAACGGGCTGTTGCAAGGTGGGCATACGAACCTTCTCCAGGCAGCAGTCGGCTGGCAGGCAGTTGCAAACCTCCGTTCAGAATCAGCGGATTGATTGCCAGATCGCAGGCGATGTTCCAGAGTTCTGGATTCCGTGCTCCACGTCGAAGATGGTGGTTCAGGGCATTATGCATCACCTCATGCACCAGCACCCCCAGCAGTTCCTGTGGCTGTAATTGCAACACAAACTCGGGTGCAAAGGCCAGTTGCCTGCCATCGGTGGCCATCGTGCCAATTGCCGGGTCTTCCACCAGTTGTAATCGCATCGCCAGCGTCGCAAAGAATGCCGACTGCCCATCCCGACCCAGAAGCAGTCGCATCCGTGCCGCACGGATCAGTTGAAGTGCTGCCATCATCCCACCATCCCGTGGGCAGCCAGGCTCTGGCGGGAACTGAGCATCAGGCTGGCAGTCACCGTCACCTGATCCGCTTTATCGATCGCCTGATGTAACTGAGTCAGACCGATGTTCAGAATGTCTTCATACAGCAGTACTTTTTCCCGCAGTGATTCGATCTGCTGCTGGCGGGTTTCCAACGCCCGGGTTCCCAGATCACCCGAGAGCACATCGGCAGAAATCCGGCTGGTGTTCGCTTCGATTTCGTTGATAACCGCATCCCGCACCGCCCGCACTGCCTCAGTATCCAGCTGGTGCCGTAACAGATAGACTGCTGCCGGTCGATCACTGGCCTGCTCCACCGCCTGAACGATTTTCATCCATTCATCGAGTCGGTTGCCGGGGATCCAGTAGACCGCACCACTGGGTCGCAGGCGGGTGCCACCCAGATGCTCCACCATTTTGACCAGCATCTGAGAAACCTGCACTGCTGGGATCCGGCAGGCATGGGCATGCATCGATTCCTGAATGGCTGCTGCACGGTCATCCCACGGCTGCAGATCCAGTGCACCACCCACCATACGGGCGACCAGTTCCGTGCGGTATTCGTTCTGCTCTTCCCCACGGTCTTCCCGCACCACTGCAAAGCCATCTTTGTGGGCCAGGGGTCGGATCAGCACCCGCGAGCCACCCAGTTGTTCATCAAGGGCATCGCGTAAAATCGAGGTATCGGGGCGTGCTTCCGGCAAAAACTTCTCCAGACCTAATCTGGCTAAGCCATCCTGTAAACGTTCCCGGCGGGTGTCATCGGTCAGCATCCAGAAAACAACCCCACCACCGATATCGAGGTGATTCTCAATCATAGTTTCATCCTTGTTTGAATAAGTAATTGGTTATGGACGTAGAAACAGACCTTGTTCGCGGGCATTGCGGATCCAGTCCTGAACCGCAGGCAGGGCAGCCAGGCTGGGCTGGATACTCAGGGCATCGCGGATCGCCACCATGCCAAACTCTTCCGGAAGTCGGCTGGCATAACGGACAAATTGTGGTAGTGGTGAGTGGTCGGTTCGGCAGCGTTCGACGAGGGCTCCCACCAGGGCATAGAGAGTAGCAGGATCGTGGGGGATTGGTGTGGTTTCCGGGTGTTGCAAGGCATCATCAATGTTGGGTAGTTGCTGAAATAAACGCAGAAAGGAGGTGAACTCCGCTGCGGGGCCATCTCCCACACAGCCAATAACGACCGAGTGGAGTAAATCTCTGGGTACCTGGGACATCGCTGCAGACACGAACTCCCACGAACGGGGGGTGGGAAAGGCTCGGCTCTGGAGGCTGGGATCAAAACCGAACAGCAGATTAGGACGAAAATTGAGAAACGCCCGCACTTCCGGCACGATGCCGTTGGTGACTGCCCACGCCTGCCAGTCTTCCAGGCTGGGTTCCAGATCGAGATGAATAAAGCGATTGAGCAGTGGGCTGATCAATCGGTGGGTACCCGCACGATCTTCATTGCGGTTGCTGGCGGCAATAATCGTCCAGTATGGAGGCAATTCGTATTCTCCCAGCCGACGATCGAGGGTGAGCTGCAGACAGGCCGACTGCACCAGGGGTGGTGCCTGAGCCAGTTCATCCAGAAACAGGATTCCTCGTCCAGTTTGCGGCAGAAAAGAGGGTGGACACCAGGAAACCGCACTACCATCAAGGTGGGGTAAACCACGCAGATCGACCGGATCCAGTAAGGTGGCCCGGATATCGACGAGGGTCAGTTGTTCTTCCACCGCCACCTGCCGGATCAGGGTGGATTTACCGATCCCGGTGGCCCCCAAAGATAAGTGGTCGACGAGTGCCAAGTAACGCCGACACCGTACGTACCAATTCCGTTGGACGCATCAAAAACTCCTGAAGTTAGGGTGAGAAAGTGATTAGGATCTGAGCCGAAAAAATCACCAAAGAACGGCAAAACAGACGAAAAACCGCACCATGAAAAAGGTAAGCACTCCCCATCACTGTACATGACGCAAAAGAGGTGAATTTTTAGGTGAAATGACAAAAAGATCTCTTGAAAAAATATTTTTCGTACCAGGAAAGTTTTTACGACAGCTCCTGCGCAGAACCCGCTTTGCGCTAAGCAAAATCAGATTGAAAATCGGTGTTTACAGATTTGGTGAGTTATGTTAAGCTGGTCAGAATGTTCAACCTAGGCAGTCGACCAACCTTTGGAGATCAAGGATGATCCGACCGAACACTACTAAATGGAATCAAACCACCGATGATTTGCGTCGCCTGGCTCTGAGATCCGAGCATCCTCGTACTCGGGAGCGGTTTATGGCTTTGTACCAAATTTGCTCTTGGTCACACTAACGCAACTGCTTATGCCGCAGAAATTGGACGTTGCGACGATGTGTTGTTGAACTGGGTTCATAAATATAACAACCATGGACCTGACGCCTTGATTTATCGGCGTACTGGCGGCCATGTCCCCTTTTGTCCAGTCGCAGATAGAGCAGATCGTTGATGCCGTTCTGAAAAGCGATCCGGTAGATCACCAATTGCCAGGCCACGGATGGACGATCAGGAAGTTGTGCAACTGGATCGGTTGTCAATTCCAGCGGTATGTATCTCGGAATACCGTGCGGCGGATCCTGCAATTAGCGGGATTGAGCTGGAAGAAATGCAAGAAACTGTTCGGCAAGGGGACCCTGAAAAGCGGGCCGAATACCTGAAACAGTTCGCGGATATGTACCAGCAAATGTGTCGCGGCGATATCGTGATCATTTATATTGATGAATCCCATTTTCATCGTGATATGGACTTGGGCTATACTTGGTGGCAGGGAGAATCGGCTTGGCGAGTGAGTGATTGCCCTCCGCTGTCCGATCGCATCAACTGGTATGGTGCTTACAATTTCAGTGCTGGTGCATGTTTGATCTGGAACGAAGGCAAATGCAACAAGGAAAACACGGCTGAATTTTTGCACCGAGTGAACGATTGGGTAGAAAGACAAGGTCGACGTGTTGTGGTAATTTGGGATGGAGCACCTTGGCACAAGGCGAAGTTCGTTCGAACCAAAGCCAGCGAGTTGGACATCGAAATAGTAGTTTTGCCCAGTTATAGTCCCGATTTCAATCCCATTGAAGGGTTATGGAAATGGATGCGTGAAGAGGTCACGCAACATTGTTGTTTTGCAACCTTGCGTGACTTGTTCGACGCTTGCAAAGGATTCATCGATACATTGAATGAAACTCCGGATGAAATAATTAAAAGACTGTGGCCAAGATTTGAAGTCGATCCTCAAGCGGAAAAACTCCGATTTTCAATCTGATTTAGGTTTAACTCTGACATTAGACCTTCGAAGTTTATCGAAGATGATCAAACGACAATCAGAATCAAAAAGGAGGTATTGGAGTTGTTAAAGAATTGGAAACCCTGACCAAGCGGGGGCATCCATCGGGAACGGTCAACAGGAAAGTGCTGCTTCACAGGGAGTGCTGAACTGTACCCATAATTGAAGACGCAGTACGCTGCCAGCGCTACTGAATAAACGGTAAAGGAGGTAATAATCAACGGATACTGTCTATCAGCATGAACATGGCCTGATAGATATTGGTGCACTCAATTCACCACAGATAATTGGCAGTTATCTGGATCATTTTAATCGCGCGATACTTGCGCTAACAACTGTCTCGAAACTGAGGAGTTGTGTCTTCGGCAGCATCTTTGCGAAGGGTACCTGGTTGGCCCGATTCACTTTCGGGAACCAGTTTAGCCCGATTGCTTGACGTACAGAACCGTTGGCCCGAACAGTTCAGAAAGAACTGTCTGTTTGGTCAACGCAATGATGAGGCACAATCGACTGCATCTGGACATGAATCAGATGTAGTCGCAGTAGCCTGGCCTGACATGCAGGCCGAATGATGAAACTAGTCCTCGTTCAAACCAAGTTTTGAACGATGGTACTGACGAGAAATTTTGGATTTAAACAGGTAAAAGGACATGATGAAAAATAATCGTATTTCGCTTCTACAGCTCTCAGTACGACCGAGAGAGGCAGCAGCGATGTTAGGGATCAGCCAACGGAAGTTATTCGAGTTAACGAAACAAAGCAAAATTCGCCGTGTGAAACTACCCGGAGGAAAAAATTCAACTTCCCTGTATCTGGTTGAGGATCTGAGAAAATTCCTTGAAACCAACATGACCCCCATGACAGAGGAGGCAAAATGAAACCGATTGATACCGTTCTGGACGGATTGAATGAAGTCCAGACGACTGACAATAAGAATTGGAAAGCATGTTGTCCGGCACATAATGACTACACCCCCGGTCTGTCGATCAAAGAAACCGATGATGGCAAGGTGTTGTTGCATTGCCATGCAGGATGCGAGGTAAAGGAGATTGTCGCAGCCATGGGGCTTAAACCCAATTTCATTTGAAAATCGGTGGTTTAACGCCTATCAAGCAAACCGCGGCTACCGTCGGCTCACAGAAAATGATGTTGAGTTGCCAACTCAAGTGTTTAGTACTGGTTTCCCGCCTTCGCGGGAATGACGGTTTGTGAGCCGACGGCGTTAGCCGCGGTTGGATCAAACAATACCAGAAACACCGAATTTCAAACTGATTTTGGTTTAGAATGAATACTTTATTTCCGGATGCTGTTTCTGGTAAACCCACACCAAAAAGTAAATTGAAGCCACGACATCAATTGGCCAAGCAATCTTTTGCTCCAGACAAGTCGAAGAATCAGACCCCAGGATTCAGAACTGCCCAGGAAGCGGCAGATCGTTTTGGACTTCGAGAATACGGTAGGTCTGCTGATTTTTTCTGGGAGTATCAGAATCTACGTGGCAACACAGTGTTTTCCGTTTACCGGTGGGATACTGTTGATGGACAAGCATCGAAAGATATTCGTCCGGTTTCAAAGTGGAAGGATGGCTTATGGCGCCTCGGGTTGCCGAAAGGACAGCTACGACCACTGTACAAATTGCCTTCTCTGGAAAATGCCCAAATCGTTGTTGTGTGCGAAGGGGAAAAAGCAGCTGATGCCGCAATTGAGTTGGGATTCACCGCTACTACCAGTATCGGGGGATCTCAAGCTGCCAGCAAAACTGACTGGAGTCCACTGACAGAGAAGGAAGTCTGGTTCCTGCCTGATAACGATGAGCCAGGTCAGAAGTATGTGAATCAGGGGGCAACCATTCTGAAAGGGTTGGACTCAGAAACCCCAGTGAAAATTCTAATGCTACCTTATCTTCCGCCCAAGGGTGATCTTGCGGACTGGAGAAGATGGCCACTGAGCAATGGCTGGAAGAAAACAGGAATCACAAATATTGCAGCGAAAACAGACCTGTTCCAGTTACCAACAGCTACAGATGAGAATGGATCAGGTTGCTTACCAGTTCCGTTAGAAGTTTTTCCTCAGAGTATTACAGAGTACATCAAAGCAACTGCTGCTGCAGGCACAGGTGATGAGGCATCGATTATTGCTCACACCGTTCCTGCAATGGCTGCAGCGGGAGTTCATGGGTCAGCGTGTCCAGACTCGCCAGGAAATACTTTCCCGCCGATCCCGCCGGCGGCCAGTTCCTCACGCAGTCTTGCCCACACTACCGCCGGCGGATACCCGAACCACCGTTGGGCGAGCATCCACTCGACCGCCCGGACGATGTCTCCTCCGTGGTCACGGAGTACGGCTTGGCAGTCACGCACAGGCAGGTCGGTGAGTCGTCGTAGAGCCATCACCAATTGAGCCAACAGGTCGCGGTAAAACTGCAAGCCATTTCGATCGGGGTCGCGGACGTGAAATTCGCGAGTTCCCCACGGCGTGTCTCGCAGGTCGGAGATGTCCGTAAGAATCCCCAGCTTGCAAAACTCCGCATAAAGTTGATCGACATCGTCCACGACAAATCGGTACGTGGGGCGGTCGTAGGGAACGTCCCATTCCTTCGCATCGTGCAATTGCAGGTGCAGATCGATGCCGTCGCGACGTACGCCGGCATACCTGACGCGGTCGGGATCGTCGCGGAATATGAGTTTGAATCCGAGCTTCGCGTAGTAGTAGATGGACGCTTCAACGTCGCGTGACATGAGGACGGGCTGTACTTGCTGTATCGTCGCCATCAGCCGCTCCTGCTATAATGGTCCGCGATTATGCAAAGTCGCGGAACGCATACGAAGTGATTCCTGCTCCAATCGCTGGTTAGGCCGCTTGCGGCAGTCACCTTTAGTATATGCTCAATTGCGGACTCGTTAAGTCAGCCGCAGGCCCGGCTTAACAGATCAAAGTTCAATGGCCGGCACCGCGCCAACCAAAGTTGAGTTTACCAGAACGCACAACTCGGGTCCGATCCATTGCCGCGTTTGGTTATGCGGCTGTCCGGTAATCCGTTATTCTCGCTGCAGATCCCGGAAGCGATCGCCATACAAAAGTTGATGACGCGATTGTGCGTCTGCCCATGTCTGCGGGAATGTCCCACGCTCAAGCACGACTTCCTCGATTGCTGCTCCGACCTGCCGAGCACAGATGTTCGGGCCAACTTTGCCGACACCCGTTCCGAGGCCCGGAAAGGCAACCGTACGCACGACGCTCGCTACCGGTTCACCGGCGAATGGACCATCGACGAAACGCTGATGCTTAATCAGCAGGAGCGCCCGCGCGTGCAGCGAGATACGGATTTACCGTATCGCGAAGAATCATCGGCACGCGCATCGTGGGCGCTGCGATTACGAATGGAATGCGAGCATCGTCCGTAGGAATTATCTCTGCCTGACCGACAACCAGCTCACCGTGGTGTCGTGTCCGAATGGTGTCCTGCAGCCGACGTTGTACTTGCCATCCGAAATGTTGCGAGTACAGATGGTCGATACCTCCATCCATGAACCCGAAACTGTTGGCCGGACTGACAATTGCATCGCAATGAACATCGAGAATCGACCCGCGATGGACGGTGACGCCTTCAAGTTGGGCGCAGAACCGCTCCCACGCTTCCGCGAGTTCCGATTCGACAGATGCAAGGACGATGTTCAGCCGCATAACTATCATTAAATCGAATTGATTTCTATGCTGTCAAAGATTCTGTCTCTCACTTTTTGTGTGTACTGGACCGATACGTGCAAAAGCGGAAGATGAGGGACGCCCTCATTACTATACAGTTTAGTCTGTAGTTTCATGGGGTGCTATGAAAAAACCGGACTACGATTTAGAAACAATCAGGACACAAAACATCCTGGATTCCCGCCTTCGCGGGAATGACGTTGTTGGATTCATTCAGATGCTGGTTATAGTTCGGGTTTCCAGAACTGGATTCCCGCCTTCGCGGGAATGACGTTGTTGGATTCATTCAGATGCTGGTTATAGTTCGGGCTTCGTGAACTGGATTTCCCGCCTGCGTGGGAATGACGTTCTGGTGGGGCTTCGGATTACTGGTGATAATTGAAGAGATCGCCCTGGATTCCCGCCTGCGGGAACACTCTTGTTCGGTGGTTTCTAAATAGTTCGGTCTTTTTGAACTGGATTCCCGCCTGCGCGGGAATGACGGTTCTGGTGGGTATCGAATTACTGTTGATAATTCAAGATATCGCCTTGGATTCCCGCTTCCACGGGAACACTCTTGTTCGGTGGGTTCTAAACGGTTTCTTCATCTCTTCGGCGGGGAAATCCCTAAACCAATATAACCGCCTCAAACTTCGCCACTGTGGGATCGATGCATCGCGAAATCAGCTACGCCGATTCGGTTTTTACCCGATCTTCCAGCACGGGCCTGTATGCCCTGACCGCACTGCTGGTGGGGCTGATTCTGCGCGATCAATACCCAATGATCGCGGGCTGGTCTGCTCAGCTTGGCCTTGATTTACCCCAGGTGCAGAACACCCTTTTCGGGCTGCGGTATGCGTTGCTTGCCGCCGTGCTGGGTGGGGCTCGCATCCTGTACGGTTCACTCGATTCCCTCTTTGCTGGCCGCCTTGGTGCGGATCTGGCAGTGGCAATCGCCTGTATCGCCGCACTGCTGATGAATGAACCGCTGATTGCTGCCGAGGTAGTGATCATTGCGATGATTGGCGAGTGTCTGGAGGCATTTACCTACGATCGCACCCAGGCGGGTATTCGCAAACTGGTGGAAGTGTTCCCCAGAAAATGCTGGAAGATCGTTGATGGGGAAGATGTTGCGGTTGAAACCGACACCCTGCAGGTGGGTGATCACGTACGGATCAAACCGGGCAAAAAAGTGCCCGTGGATGGGTTGGTGCTGGAAGGTTTTTCCACGCTGGATACCAGCCCACTGACTGGAGAATCGCTCCCACGTGAAGTGACGGTGGGCGATACCGTTCTGGCAGGCTGCCTGAACCAGAACGGCATGCTCATTGTGGAAGTGGGGTCGGTTAAGGGCGATACATTCGCGGGCAAAATCATCGAATTTACCGCCAAAGCCCTGCAGGATCGCCCACAGGTGGTACGGCAGGCAGATCGCATTGCCAAATGGTTTCTTCCGGTATTACTTGGTGTTACCGTTTTCGCATTTTTGGGAAACCTGGTCTACCACGCAGGCTGGTTTGGGCCTGCAGAAAGTCGATTATCATTAAAATTGGCCGCACGCCAAAGCTTGTACCCCACATTAGGGGTGCTGGTGGTGGCCTGTCCCTGTGCGTTAATTTTAGCCACACCTGCGGCCATGGTTGCCGCACTCGGGCGATTGGCAGGCACGGGCATTCTGGTCAAAAGTGCTGCGGCTCTGGAGCAGTTTGCCCAGGTGAAGATGATCGCCTTTGACAAAACCGGCACACTGACCACCGGGCAGCTTTCGCTGCAAACCATTATCACGCAAGGAGTTAGCGAAGATCGCCTGCTGGCATTGGCGGCAGCAGTGGAACAGAACAGCGAGCACCCGTTCGCTCGTGCGATCATGCACGCAGCCAAAGAACGTGGCTTGTCACTGCCCACGACCAGTGATTTTCAGGCTTCCCCAGGTGGGGGAGTTCAGTCACAAGTCGATGGCTTGCCCGTTCTGATTGGCAATGTGCGATTTCTCAGCCAGCACCAGATTGCGTTGCCGCCAGAATTTGCCGCACAGCTAGCTCAGTGGGATGAACGTGGCCACACTGTGGTGCTGGTCGCTCGGCAAGGACAGGTGCTCGGGATGCTGACGGCCAGCGATACCACCCGACCTTCCGCACACGATGTGGTGGCAGAATTGCGGACCGCAGGAATCGAGCAGTTTCAGATTCTCAGTGGGGATCGACGTGGTCCAGTTGAACGATTGGCTAATGATTTGAATATCGTCTCGTTCGAGGCGGAACTCCTGCCACTGGACAAGGCAAATCGGATCGTAACCCCTGCCACAACAGCCTACGTGGGCGATGGCATTAACGATGCCCCAGCGTTAGCCCACGCGGGGGTGGGGCTTGCCGTAGGTTCTGGTACCGATGTGGCAGCGGAAGCGGGATCGATTGTCCTGTTGGGCGATCCGTTACGCCACCTGCCGTTGCTGTATCGTCTTTCCAAACAAACACTTACGATCATTCGCCAGAATATTCTCTGGTTCGCCATTGGCCTGAATCTGGTGGGGGTGCTGCTGACAGGTTTCCTCTGGCCGTTGCTCTATTCAGGCAAAGCCGGACTTGCCGATGCCCCACTGGTGGGTGTGATTTATCACCAATTGGCTTCGCTGGCGGTGCTGGCCAATTCGATGCGTCTGTTGTTGTTCGAACGCCCACGATTGTCCCGTTTTGGAACCCAGGTTTCCCACCAGGTGCAGCGGGTGGATCTGATGATCAGTTCGTTACAACTGGATGATCTGCTGCACTGGATCAGCCACCAATGGCGTCGCGTCCTCAAATGGGTGGTGCCCATTCTGGTGCTTGTCTGGCTTGGGACTGGTATTACCATTGTCCCACCTGCGGAAGTGGCTGTGGTGCAACGCTTTGGCCGCTATGAACATGAACTGTCACCCGGTCTGCACTGGATCGCACCCTATCCGATCGATCGTTGTACCTTTCTTCGCCCACAGGAAATCCGTGTGGTGGAGTTAGGCTACCGCTCCGAACAATCCGCAAGCGGCTTCACGTGGGATTCTGCCCACCAGTCCCAGTCGCAACGGATGAATGATGAATCCACAATGATCACGGGTGATGGCTACCTGCTGGACATGGCAGCGAATCTCCGCTTTCAGATTCACCAGCCTACCCAGTTTCTCCAGGTTTCCGAAGATATTGTGCCCGTGGTGCGTTCCACGCTGGAAAGTGTGATTCGGGAAATCATCGCCAGTCGCACGTTTGTAGAACTTCTGACCACTGAACGCCTGACGATTGAAACGGAAGTATTGGTGCAGGTGCAGCAAAGATTAAAGAAAATTCATGAAAATGGCCTGGGGATTCGTCTGGAAGGGCTGACGATCCACGATATTCACCCCCCACAGGAGGTGGTGGCCAGTTTTCACCGCGTGGCGACCGCAATTCAGGAAAAGCAGCAAAAACTGAACGAAGCGAATTCGCTGGCCACCCGCAAACGAAGTCAGGCGGAAGAAGAAGCGATTCGGATTCTGGGTGAAGCGGAAGCGATCAGCCACGAACGCCTGCGCATGGCAGAAGCGTGGAACAAATATTCGCAGGAATGGCAGAATTACCGCACGTTGCTTTCGGAAATGGATCGGAAGCAGCACCCCACGGTGGAAGAACAGCAAAAACTCATTGCGGTGCGGCACCGAGTTTCAGAATATCGACAGACGCTGGCGGTGCTGACAGAAATCTTACAGAAACGCGATAAAGTCTTAATTGATGGGGACTTACCGAAAGGCCGCCGCACCTATTATCTGGTCAATCCCGACTTTCTGAAGCCCATTATCAGTATGCCACGTCCCAGTCCCACCCCAGAGGAGCCATAATTGATGAGAAAACGACGAGGAATCCTCATTTTTGTTGCTGTGGTGCTGGTGATCTGGCTGCAATCGTCGCTGTACACGGTCGACCACCGGGAATTCTGCTACGTAACGCGGTTTGGCGACCCGATTATAACCCACAATGGTGAGGTGGCAGCCGGCCTGCACTGGAAGTTGCCCTGGCCCATCGACAGCATTCAACGAATTGACCGCCGCCTGCACAGTTTTGAACTTCCCGCCACGGAAACTCTGACCCGCGATCTGGATGGGCAGCGGGTGGACAAAACTATTTCGGTGGATGCCTTTGTGGTGTGGAAAATACCAAACGAAGAGGCACTGGATCGCTTCGTGAAGACTGTGGGCTCGCCAGAACAGGCACGTCGCCTGTTAATCCCACGAATTACAGGGCGGGTTGCTGCGGTCATCAGTCAGATGCCACTGGAAAAACTGATCGAAGTGGTGCCCGAAGCGCAGGCTAAGGCCAAATACGAGCAATTGCACCAGCAGATTCTCGGCACCAATTCCCCCACCGGGGAGGTTTCGCTGCCCACCAGCCTACGAGAGGAATACGGTATTGAGATAGTCGATTTGCGGATTCGCCGACTGGCATTTCCGGAAGCAGTGCGGTCCAGCATTGCGGAACGGATCCGCAGTGAACGCCAGCGCAAGGTGGCAGAATACCAAAGCGAAGGGAACCGCGAATATACCCGCATTGTTGCAGCAGCTGACCGTGATGCAGCGTTAACCATTGCCAACGCCAAGGCCAAAAAACAGGAAATGGAAGGCAAGGCAGACGCCCAGGCCGATGCGATCAGGAGTGCTGCGTATGCCCGCGACCCGGAGTTTTTTGCCTTTTTGCAAAAGCTGGCCACCTACCGTGTAATGCTGTCTGAAACCCGCGATGTGCTGTTACTTTCCACGAAAAATCCCATTTTCGACATGCTCTTCCGCCCACCAACGAAGCCAGAACGGGACGTGCCTAGAATACCACCAGATGCACCTTAACCCACCGAAAAGCACAAATTGCTTGAGATTCTTCTGGGCAGAGTCTTAGGGGATAATTGAATACAAGTAGATAATAGAATACATTAGCTGCGGTTCTGATAAGTATATTCATCGCCCCGCCAAAGTCTTTCTTCGTCTTCATCGTACGAAACATGAGCAAGGGAATT
Source organism: Zavarzinella sp. (assembly GCA_041399155.1). Classification (NCBI taxonomy): domain Bacteria; kingdom Pseudomonadati; phylum Planctomycetota; class Planctomycetia; order Gemmatales; family Gemmataceae; genus Zavarzinella; species Zavarzinella sp. The sequence continues at coordinate 282,472 of JAWKTI010000001.1, read as the reverse complement.
TCTTAAAGAGGTCTTCGTCTTCATAGCCTGCAGCGTGAGCAAGGAATTTCTTAATGATCTTCGTCTTCATCGCCCGCAGCGTAAGCAAGGGAATTTCTTAAAGAGGTCTCACGCAAAGCGGCAAAGATAACAAGAGATTCTGAAGACAATCGTCATTCCCGCGAAGGAGGGAATCCAGAAAATGCCATCTTCACCCGAAACGCGATCGAATTGCTTTGTAAAGACCACACGTGTATCTGAGAAAAAGCACTGGATTCCCGCCTGCGCAGGAATGACGCTGAGAGTGTAACTTTATTGGATAACTAATTGATCTGGGGTTGTTTGCGTTATATCCGATGTGGTGCCCAGAATCGTCATTCCCGCGCAGGCGGGAATCCAGTTTTGCCCATATGCTTTATATTTATGTATCGCAATCTGTTTTTCTCATTGCACCCCTACAATCTACTTAGTAAACTACAATCCAATGTGGACCTTCCTCATGCTGTACTTTGAAATTAGGACGGTACAAGAACTGTTGGGACATGCCGATGTGACGACCGCCATGATTTACACGCATGTCCTAAACAAAGGGGAGAGGCGTCAAAAGCCCATTAGATGAATAACTTTCGGCGCAATGTCCATTAGTGTGTTATCTCGCGATGATTTGAAACAATGGTTTGAACGTAAATTCATACCATGTAAGTAGTTAGATGGTACGGTACCATCTTTATTTTTAAAAGTGTTATTTTGCGCAGCCGCAATCTAATTACAAGTTCGGCGACAAAACGGAGGTGACCAATGGCTGATCCACGAATGCCGCAGGAGATGATCGACTGGATGCAGAATGCGCAGTGGGGTGCCCACCATGACCAGTGGCATTTCGAGCGTCGCTGGGACTTCTGGCACTTCCTCGCTGGCCAAGGCAATCAGCAGGCTCAGGAGATGGTGACCTACGCGACCCAGCAGGGTTGGAGTCGCGCGGCTCAACAGGAGGGAGAAGCTGGCAACGGCCTCGATTTCCTCATGATGCATCGGGCAATGATCATCCTCCTCTCACAACACTTCCCTCAGCACACCCACTTCCTCCGCGGGTGGTCCACGCCGCCACAGAACCCTGCCGACGCCGAAGACCCGGTAACTTCCGGCGACCCATTCGACGCGCACCGAGCGGCCGGGGCGGCGCGGATCGAGCGTTCGCCCGCCACATTTGCCGGCGACGACGACTTCGGCCTGTTCATCGAGACGAACCTGCGACCCGTCACGGGGAACCCGCTGAATCGCTCCCTCGACCCCCAGACGGGCGTTCACAACTACCTGCACAATCGCTGGACCGACGAGACCAGCGACATCAACCTTGGCGACCCGACGGTTAACATCTTCAACCACCGCTTCTGGAAGCTACATGGCTGGATCGACCACCAGTGGTGGCGCTTTAGGCGTGCGAAGGGCTATTCGGATGCGGACGCACAGTACCAGTCCAGCCTCCAAGCATACATTCACATGATGTCCGGCCACGGCCCGCATCACGCGATGCTTCGGACGGCAGAGGCAATACGTGCTGCCACTCCCCGGCCACGCGGATTCCAGCGATCGTTCCGGGAGTCGTAGCACGCCGCCCCAGGAACTTCCCCAGCTGAAGACTAACTTTTCAATTCAACTCGCTTGAATTATTTCATCAATGAAAGCTAAAAGTGCATATTCCGCGTAACGATAGCGTCTGCCGTGGGTATCTTTTTAATAAATTTCACACAAGCCCTTCTTCATCAAATTGTCAAAAACCTGCTCTTTCCATTCACGCAACGGTGGGTTCCACTTTCTTTAACTCATACCCCAGCTCTTTGGCCCGGCGATGCAACTGTCTCTCCTGCCGGGCAATTACTTCTGCCACATACGCTTCTTCCTGCTGCTTCGTGTAATCACCGCCATACCGCATCAAATGGTAGATAATCCTGGCCAGCTTGTGGGCGGTTGCCGTGATCGCTTTCGGTGCTCCCAGGCGAGAACGCTGTCTTCTTAAATAGCCACCCAGGTAACTGGTGCTCCGCATCAACCCCCACGCAGCCAACCGCAAGGCGTGGGCCGCGCCCTTTCCCACGTCGCGTCTTGCTGGACTGCACTTTTCCGCCGGTTTTCTTGAAGTTGGGGCACAATCCCAGCCAACTGGTGAAATGTTTTACTGTCGGCCATTTCGTAAAATCGGTGCCCAGTTCACTGATCAGGGTCAACGCATGAATTTCATCAATCCCTTCAATGGCAGTTAAATCCACTCCCGATACCAGATACAACGCCGTACGAACATCAAAGCCCGGATCGTGCGGCTTTCGGCCACGCACGCGTGGTTTCTTCGGCAGTGGGGGCAATTCGCTTTGGCGTATCATTGATTTCAAATGAATTGCAATCCGACTATCCACCAGAGCAATTGTCTCCTGATACTTTTCCCACAAAGCCAGGCAGCATTGCAATTCCAGCAGATACTCATCCCGATACCGCCCAGCCAGGGCAGTGGCAATTTCGGCTTTCGTATGTTTGCAACGGCGATCCCGCAATTCACCTAATTGTTCAGGATCACGTTCTCCAGCCACGATCGCCCGGATAATTTTCAATCCGGTAACACCGGTGATGTCACCAACCACATTTGTCAATTTCAGATTCATCAATTCCAATGCTTTCTGCATGCGTTGGATGTGCTGTCCGGACAGCCGCACCAGATTAGCACGTTGACGTACGATATCGTGCAGGCGTACGGTCACATTGTGGCCGGTCCCCAATCGCGAACTGGCTAACAAGGCCGTGAACCGGAGCACTCATTTGCACTGCAACTGAAATCAAAGCCTCCCGTTCGTGCCCGGTTACGGCAGACGTTAAGCCGGCCTGCGGCCAGCTTAACGGGGTCCGCGATTGAGCATATAGTAAAGGTGACGGCCGCAAGCGGCCTAAGTGAGCGATTGGAGCAGGAATCGCTTCGTATTCACTCCGCGACTCTGCTCAATCGCGGACCCCGTTATCCGACTGAATCGAGACCTCATTGAAGCAACACTTTGGCGATCGTTCGACTTTCGCAATCGAACTTGGCAAATCAGATGACGCATCACCAGAGTTGAGAACCGTCGACGTCTACGCCGATGGGCGTTGGCTAACCTGCGACGACAACGTGGTTTACTTGCCGCAATTCATCGGCTCCCTCAACGACGATTTGGATTGGGCAATAGCCCCGTAGGTGACAAACGCGATATGCCACCGTTCCCGGACCGGTCGCCCGTTAAGAATCATCGCGAGATGCTTCGGCTGGCTACCGACGACAACGACCTTCATCTGTTTCACCGATTTATGGACTGGGGGCCAACCGCCGACAATGTCTCAATGCACCTGTTTCGCGTTGATGTGTTTTCGCACATGCCCTTTTCGTTTTGGCGCGAATCTCACCATGACCCAACTGAGATTAGTGCTATATACTGTGCTCGACTCTCCATTGACGACTTGCGTGTCACACTGCACCGTGCGGCGTGGAGACTCATGTGGGATTGGTACACTGACCGAAAGAATCGCGGCGGGTAACCAACCGCTGCAGTTGACGAGCAGCGCGGGCGTTGAAAGTTTGTATCGAGCGGCCCGCTTAACGGGTCTGCGATTGAGCATATAGTAAAGGTGATGGCCGCAAGCGGCCTAAGTGAGCGATTGGAGCAGGAATCGCTTCGTATTCACTCCGCGACTCTGCTAAATCGCGGACCATTCGGCCCCGGAGGTCTGGAGCATGAATCGACGTGTGTTTCTGAGTTGTGTTGGATCCGGTGCAGCCCCGCTGGTAACGCCTTCGATGTGCCGCGCCGACGACGCACCGGTATACCTTGCGGATGATGTCAAAGTTATCGCGACATGGCTGCTCGGCCGAGAAACAGGAAAAGCGTTCAAGGAACCGTTCAAGGACTCGGATGTGCTGATCGGCACCAAGGACATAATATGTTACACAGACGTGCCGGACGTAAAGTGGCCGAAAGATTTACGTTCTGTGCCTTACGATTTTGTCCAGGCGCGATTTTTAGCTGCGAGTCACAGTTCCAAACGTACGCTCAAGGAACTCCTCTAGGGAATTGTGATAACGGGTTCGATCGCCGCCGATCCGCCCGACACCATCCACAAGGATGAGTTCGATCCGATTGCGGCAGGGGACCGCTGCTACTACGTTGATGTCCGGATTGGCCCTTGGGGACATTGGATCAAGATCGTCGTTTCTGGTGCCGTTGAGAGTTTCCGAGCGAAGGTGGTGTCACACCGGACAGGATAGGCCGAACTAGCCGCTGCACCTGACCCCGGCCCGAGAGCAGCCCGGGGCAGTTGATCTGTGTCGTTAGTCGCTTGAAAACTTGCGAGTCGCTGAAACTCAATTCAAACTACGAAGATGAGCAACACGAACAAATCGAAGTCGGTTAGCTTCCCAACGCTCACAAAGAGCGTTTACTTAGGTCTTAAGAAAACCGTAGAAGTAGTCTCTGATCGTTGTGGCGATGAGCATCTGTACGTATTCGCACTATGGCTTTCACCGACTTATAGCCATGTGGGCGCCTCATTCAATACCGTCGAGGCATTGGACCGCGTCGTGAGTGCCATCGGAACCGATGAGTTTTACGACACTGCAGAGAAAATGCGCGCTTTATTGAAATGGAATCCCGACGACTGGGAATACCATGAAAACAAGAACGACTCTTTTGACACAGCGAACCTGATCATGCAGAATGTTAGCGATCGTCTCCGCTCCATTAAGGGCGCAGTCGCGTTTCAAAACTATGTAGACAAGGTGGATGATACCCTTGTGAAGGCAATACTAAGAGCGCAAAACGAGGGCTTGTTTGATTCATTTGGTGACAGAGATACTCTCGTTCTTGCGCTTGTTCAAGGTGATACGGAACCCAAGTGGTTTTTAAAGAACGCTCGACGCTTGATCAGCCGAAATGCGTACTCTCAACTCCGAAGCGAAATCATGCCTAGGAAACGCAAATAACAAAGACATGAACGCGGAACCGCCGACAGCGAGTTTTCCAGTGGAGCATCAATTGCGCCAGCCTGGTTACCCCAGTCACTAGCCGGCCTGCGGCCGGCTTAACCGGTCCCGCGATAGAACATATAATAAAGGTGATGGCCGCAAGCGGCCTAAGAAAGCGATTGGAGCAGGAATCGCTTCGTATTCACTCCGCGACTCTGCTCAATCGCGGACCCAGTAAGGCCCAAACAAGACTACAACACATGTCAACCCGCAATGAGTTCCATCTAAGTAATGGCAGGGTGATTCGCCTCACTGCGATCGATCAATGGGGAACCTACTCTGGACTGCTGGAAGGTGTTCCAACAAAGGAAATGAATGAACGTCTCATTCTGAATACGATGGACAAAGCGAGAAAGCGCTGGCATTTTGAACCTTATCTGATTCGGCCAATTGAAAGGCCAATCGAACTCGGTAGCAAATACCCATTCGGTACGCCAGCATCAATTCCAGACATTACGTGCATCGGTAATTTCGATTGCTTCAATACCGCAAGAGATAAATCGATGGATGGGTCAACATTGCCAATCGTGTGGTTCCAGTCGGAATTTGCGTTTCCGATCGACGAAGCGATCCAAGAACAAATACGGTCACTGGAATGGGAGAAACACGCATCTGACTTTCAATACTGAAGATGGTATAACAAACCTCTAAACCTAAGTAGTCTATCACGGGTTTTTTGATGGAAGTTTGCTCGCGGCTACCCTGCTTAACGGGGTCCGCGATTGAGCATTTAATAAAGGTGGCGGCCGCAGGCGGCCTAAGTGAGCGATTGGAGCAGGAATCGCCGACCTGTTAGGACATGTTGCCAGGCGAGGATGCCGTCAAAGTAGCTTCGGTTCAGAAACTGAATTCAGGAGACTGCGATACTAAGAGCCTGGGGACTGCGATGCTAAGAGCGTTCGCCTTCAATCCAATCAGCCATACCGGTGTGCCAACGGTCTTTCCGCCGGCTGAATGCGAGATTTGTGGGGATTACCCCCTCGCGAATGAAAGTAGCCTGTTTAGCTCATTGCTTTCCTATTTGGAATCCAGCGGAGTGGTCGGTACGTTTGCTACGGCCGTGAAGTTTGATCTTCCGAATGCGTGGGAAGATGTTCCGCATTTGAATGGAATCGAAGAGATCGTACTAACCGGATCCGAAGCAGAGGCTGCCTTGACGCGACTGTATGGCTACGAACTGAACGAATGGGCCTTTTTGGATCATTGGCGACGATTCTTGTACGGTGGTGCGGCAGGTTGTTTTAACAATTCTGCACAAGAGTCGATGGTTCGACAGATTGGGCGAAGCCACCTTGATCATCTCAGACGTGTCCTTACAGAGGGAAGCCGCACCGAGTGGCTGCTAGTCTACGATATGGAGGATCGCAAGGCGGAAATGGATGTCGCCTAACCAATTGATCAACTGGCATGTCGACTAAGTTCGATTATGAAATCAACGTCGCTCACCGCTGCCTGGTTACGCCAGTCATAAGCCGGCCTGCGGCCAGCTTAACGGGTCCGCGATTGAGCATAACGTATAGGTTACGGCCGCAAGCGGCCTAAGTGAGCGATTGGAGCAGGAATCGCATGTATCCACTACAATCCTGTCATTAATTGCTCTGCTTGCTCAAAAATCGGTGAATTTTCCGTATATGCTGCAGGATCCTTTCAGGCAGCATAATCGCTGCAAGCCAAACTTCTTCGCCAGTCCGAACACTTTCGCCATCTTTCGGCAACAAATGTGTTTTATTTTCCTTGCCGGGTTGTGTCATTCAGAACAAAGTGCACAATTTAATAATGAATTGAATGGAATCTCATTCTGGGAAGGATCCTGCGACACCATCGGACGTGTTTACTAGCCACGTGCCGATCAGGGAAGTCCCTATGAGACGGATTAAAACGATCATCGTGGCATGTGGAATCATGGCAATCCTGAGCGGCTGCTGTGGAAATAGACCCCGGCCAATTCTGGATTGTCTGTGTGGCAAAAATTCTGCTTCTCCAGTAGTCGCTGCACCCAGCTTTCAACAACCAATCTACGGAGCACCCGGGGGGTATGTCAGCGCAGAGAACTGTGCCTGTGAGGGCTCTTCGATGCCAATTGGTGCTGGACTTCCACCTGGCGCCTATATCGTACCACCTGGAACAGGCACGTTGCCAATGCCGAAAAGCGACGACCGCCTGCCACGCATCCCCACTCCAGGGATTCAGGAAACACCCGGCAAGCAGTTTGAACTTGATCCCACAGCACGCGGTGTATCTCGCATGAGCGGTCCCCCACTGTTACTGCCGTCTTACGAGATGAAGTAAGGCAGTTTCACTGATAATTTCAACTATTCAATTATCGCACCTCGAAACTGAATCCTGCAATCGGGTAACTTTTTTTTCAACTCATCAATTCCTTCTGGGTAAACTTGGTATCATCCAAATTCAGAGATTTTAAACTTTTCATTTCTTTGAGATGTGCTCCTGCTGCATTCGTTACTCCGGATACATTATAAAGATTCAGAGTGCTTAATTGTGTCAAAGGCTTTAGTTGAGCAATTCCATCATCGGTAATTCTCGTTCCACACAACACAAGATTGTTCAGACTAGCTAATTTGGAAATTTGGATGAGGCCTGTATTCGTTACTGCTGTATTGTTGAGATCCAGCAATATTAAATTGAGGTCTACAAGATGGGATAAGCCTTCATCAGTAATCTTTGTTTCGTACAGATGCAGAACACTTAGCTTTTTCAAGTTCTTGATATGTGCCAAACCTTCATTGCCTATTTGAGTTCCTACAAGCGATAACAATCCTAGCTGTTTGATCTCCTTTAAGTGCACCATACCAGCATCGGTCACTAGCGTTGCCGAGAGATCCAGATTGTTTAAGTTTTCAAATACTTTCAAATGTTCAATTCCTGCATCATTTACTTTCGTGTTCGCCAAGCTGAGTGATGTAAGTTGTTGGAGATCTTTTAGGGTAGTAAAGCCTACACCCGAAACCTTAGTTCCACCCAAATGGAGTCGTTCCAAAAGGGGAAATTCTTTCAAATTTGTTAGGCCAGTATCGTCAATAGCTGTATTTTCCAGCACCAGTTCTCTCAGATTGTTCAATCCTTTCAAATTCGCCAATCCCGAATTAAACCTAAATCAGATTGAAAATCGGAGTTTTTCCGCTTGAGGATCGACTTCAAATCTTGGCCACAGTCTTTTAATTATTTCATCCGGAGTTTCATTCAATGTATCGATGAATCCTTTGCAAGCGTCGAACAAGTCACGCAAGGTTGCAAAACAACAATGTTGCGTGACCTCTTCACGCATCCATTTCCATAACCCTTCAATGGGATTGAAATCGGGACTATAACTGGGCAAAACTACTATTTCGATGTCCAACTCGCTGGCTTTGGTTCGAACGAACTTCGCCTTGTGCCAAGGTGCTCCATCCCAAATTACCACAACACGTCGACCTTGTCTTTCTACCCAATCGTTCACTCGGTGCAAAAATTCAGCCGTGTTTTCCTTGTTGCATTTGCCTTCGTTCCAGATCAAACATGCACCAGCACTGAAATTGTAAGCACCATACCAGTTGATGCGATCGGACAGCGGAGGGCAATCACTCACTCGCCAAGCCGATTCTCCCTTGCGCCACCAAGTATAGCCCAAGTCCATATCACGATGAAAATGGGATTCATCAATATAAATGATCACGATATCGCCGCGACACATTTGCTGGTACATATCCGCGAACTGTTTCAGGTATTCGGCCCGCTTTTCAGGGTCCCCTTTGCCGAACAGTTTCTTGCATTTCTTCCAGCTCAATCCCGCTAATTGCAGGATCCGCCGCACGGTATTCCGAGATACATACCGCTGGAATTGACAACCGATCCAGTTGCACAACTTCCTGATCGTCCATCCGTGGCCTGGCAATTGGTGATCTACCGGATCGCTTTTCAGAACGGCATCAACGATCTGCTCTATCTGCGACTGGACAAAAGGGGGACACGGCCGCCAGTACGCCGATAAATCAAGGCGTCAGGTCCATGGTTGTTATATTTATGAACCCAGTTCAACAACACATCGTCGCAACGTCCAATTTCTGCGGCATAAGCAGTTGCGTTAGTGTGACCAAGAGCAATTTGGTACAAAGCCATAAACCGCTCCCGAGTACGAGGATGCTCGGATTCCAGAGCCAGGCGACGCAAATCATCGGTGGTTTGATTCCATTTAGTAGTGTTCGGTCGGATCATCCTTGATCTCCAAAGGTTGGTCGACTTGCCTAGGTTGAACATTCTGACCAGCTTAACATAACTCACCAAATCTGTAAACACCGATTTTCAATCTGATTTTGGTTTAGTAACCTTGGTACCACCCAAACTGAGAAATCTTAATCCTTTTAATTCTTTTAAATGAATTAAGCACTCATCACCCAATGCTGTATTTGATAAAAACAACATTTGCAAATTATCCAGCCCCTGTAGGTTATGCAAATCTGCATCGGTAATTTTCGTGTTGTCAAGTTGTACGTTAGTCAGCAAGAACTTACCTCTCGGAATTTCGTCGAAGACACTGTATTCACGTGTGGGATCAGTTGAAACAACAACCCTGCCTCCTTGAGAACACACCCAATAGGCTGCTTTCGCTTCGGGATCAGTGAGTATTGGCTGTGCTATATTTGAGGGGGCTTTTTGGGGAATTTTTCTTTCTTGAACTGGTTCTTTACTACGATCAACGGCATTTTTTGAATCCGAACCCCCTTTGTTGTTGATGATCATTACCACAGCGACTATCATGACGATCAGTGCAGCAATCGATCCGATCGCTATTCCAATCGCTTTAGAATTACTACTTTGTTTTCCCTTACGCCTTGCAGTAGTTTCGGTGGCTTGCTGCTCTGTTTGTGTGGAGGATGCTTGGGAACTATTGTCGAAATCAACATCGATATCAGCAAATGGGTTTGCCGCCGGGCTGCTCACCACCATTTGAGTCATCTGAACAGGAATTGCTTCAACAATTGGCTGATTCGTGTGGCGGGCTTTCCCAGATAGTTCGTCAGCTGCTTCTTTCAGACGGGCAATTGCTTCAGCTGCATCTTTTGGTCGATTGTCAGCATTTTTTGCCAGCAACTGGTGGATCAAACTTGCCAGTGATTCAGGGATATCTGGGTTGACTTCACGTACTGGTGTGGGCTCTTCCGTTGCCAAAGCCATCAGAACCGCCATCGTATTTGGACCTGCAAAGGGCAATTTTCCAGTGGTTAAGCGGTACAACATCACTCCAACGCTAAATAAGTCGGATCGATGGTCGATTTCTGCTGCACGTGCCTGCTCGGGACTCATGTAGGCTGGGGTGCCTACGACAGTACCACTTTTGGTCAATTCAATTTCAGAGTCCATTGGTTTTGCCAAACCAAAATCCAGGATTTTCACCCTTGCGTTAGGCGATTCCAGCCACAGGTTACCTGGTTTGATATCCCGATGGATCAAGCCTTGTTTGTGGGCAGCACCTAGCCCGGCAAATGTTTCAGCTGCAATGCGAATGATTTGTTTAATGCTGGGGGAGCCTTTTTTCTTTAAGTACTCATCTAACGGGTATCCCTCAAGATATTCCATGGCTATGTATGGGATGCCATTTCTTTCATCTGCTTCATAAATCGTAACAATGTTATCATGCTTGATTTTTGCTGCTGCTCGTGCTTCACGAATAAACCGCTCTTTTGCAGAACTGTTTGATGCGTATTCCGGCAACATTATTTTCAAAGCAAGTTTTCGATCCAGTCGCGTATCGAGAGTTGCGTAAACAGCCCCCATCCCACCATGCCCAAGTTCTTTGATGATGCGATAAGGCCCCAGCACCCCCACTTCCCCCTCCACTACGGGTGGGTCGAAGATCGTAACGCTGTTTTTTTTGGCAGAACCATCATCCTGGGTCAGCGTTTCTTCGGTTACTGATAAATTGGGAATTGGTGATTTGCTGGGGTTGGACATCTGCAAACTCCTTTAATGTTAAGTTTCATTAATATACAAGTTGTTCAGGCATTCATCGAGAATCTGAAGGTGGGAAGGATTAATGAGTACAAGGATTCTATATAAAAGGTTGGCTATATTGCTTTGAGATCTTCAAAGATTATTTGATGGTTATTCCTTGAACGCGACTGCTCTAGCGTGTTCTACAACGCTGCTTGCAATACTTTTTCCTCAAACTCGGGCAGGTTGTCAATTTCCAGCCCCACGCGCAGTGCGTACAGTGGGTGACCGGAAATGCCGTTCAGGCGGATTTTTACCCAGTCTTTCTGTGTGGTAATCACCGGCATATCCGGTGGTAATTTTTTTACCCACTCCTGCAGCGAAAAAATGTCCGTTTTCTGGTAGGCATAGTGGTCTGGATATTCCCGAAATTGCACCACCTGACAGCCCAGGTGCTGCAAAGTGGTGCGGAAACTTTCCGGGTTGCCAATGCCACAAAACGCCGCAACCTCTTTTCCAGAAAGTAGTTGAGGCGATTCAGAGGATTCGCCATTGAGCAGTTCCACTGGTTGGTGGGTGCTGCGAAAAACAGGCACACCGGGGGCATATTGTTCTGCGAGCTTCTGAAACATTGTTTCTGTGTGCCCTGAATCGCAGTGAGTCAGTAGGATGATCGATGCCCGCTTTAACTGATACAGTGGTTCCCGCAACGTCCCACGTGGGAAAAGGTGGCCCATCCCTTCATCGGTGGTATCGAGCAACACAATATTGCAATCGCGGTGCAGTTTGCGGTGCTGCATCCCATCATCCAGCACAATGACTTCGGTTTCCAGCTCTTCAATGGCGGTTTGGGCCAGTTCCACCCGATTTTTCCCCTGTAGGTGGGGCACATCGGGCAGATTTTCTTCCAGTAACAGGGCCTCATCATTGCGACCAGTTTCGTTTCCGTAACCTCTACTCAGAATCGTGGTCGTCAGGCCAGCTTCCGTCAGAATCCGACAAACAAGTTCGACGCACGGAGTTTTACCCGTACCACCTACCGTTAAATTGCCCACGCTGATCACGGGCACACCCACGCGGGTAACATTCCTGCCACGATCAAACTGGCGATTGCGGTAGCGGATGCCGATTCCATAACCAAGAGAAGCCAGCCAGAATGCATTTCGCCAGAGAAACGGCCCCACCCCTTTGTCCTGGTGGGTAATAATTGCCCGCCAGCGTTCCGGTTTCATGAAATTGCTCTAAAAAATGAGAAAAACTAATGAGTAATTGGTGAGAATTGCGACACTACCCATTTGCGGGTGCGGATGGAGGCTCGGTGGCGGCAATCTGTGGTTTTGGTGCGGGGGCACTGGCACGCTTCTTGGCATCTTCGGCCTGTTCTTTCCCATAGAGAACCAAAAATACCCCGGCTGCCACCATAACAATCCCTGCAAGAATCTTCCAGTTAGGCATTTCCAGGCCAAAGTGCCACGGATTGCCCGGTTTTGGGTGCCACACACTACTGAGAATCGTGTTAATAATTGGTGCCAGTCCAAAAATCATCGGGGCGATCAGCAGACGATAGGAAGACGGATTGAACGTGGGATTGAGTTTCTGTGCTTCGGCACCAGCAGCCATTGCTGCTTTGCTGGCGAAAATCACGCAGATTGCACCAATGGCACCCGCAATGCCAGCCAGACAGCTGAAAACCAGGCCGGTGGTTTTCATGGGCGGCCATTCATCGGCACCACTCAGGAACCTGGCCATCGGAAAAACCACTGCCATTACGAAGTAGGCCATGCCCACGCACAGAATCGCCATCATTCTGCTGCTGGGTTTGCCGCCGAATTCGGAACCACCGTAAAAAATAATGGGAACGTAGGTGCCCCAGGCAAGTCCAGCAAAAACGACATAACCCCACCAAGGGATGTTGCTCATGGTGCGTCCTCTATGAAAAAAACATGAAAGCCAAAAGTGACTTCAGCCAAAAAAAAAGCCCACGGTGGTAAACCGTGAGCTTCACAATGACCCTAACGGGACTCGAACCCGTGTCGCAGCCTTGAAAGGGCTGTGTCCTAACCGCTAGACGATAGGGCCGTCTTGGTCTTTAAGTTTTAGGGCTGGAAAATGCCCGCGTCAAGGGTAGGATGAATCCTTTCTACAAGAAAGTACTCCAAAACTGAAACCAGAACGGTTCCAGCGATTCGGCACCGACAAATGTGTGGGTAAGTCAACGCCGATGAAATAGTTTCCCGCACCTGACCGAGGATAGACAGATGGCGAACGAACATGTTCACGAATTTACCGAAGGAAAATGGACGGAAGAAGTAGTCAACAGTGATGTGCCTGTTGTTGTTGACTTCTGGGCACCTTGGTGCGGTCCATGTCGTGCTTTGTCGCCAATTATCGACAAAGTTGCGGCTAGTTTCGCAGGTAAAGTGAAAGTGGGTAAATTGAATACCGACGAAAATCCCGATGTGGCGGCACAATACTCCGTGAATACGATCCCACGGATCATGATTTTCAAAGGCAGCGACCAACCAGTCAAGTCGATGGTGGGTTTACAGTCCGAACAGGCACTTTCAGACGCCATCAACAGCGTCTTATAATCTTCGTTAGAAATCCGGCTTGCCAGTTTTTCACTGGTTGGCTATCTTAATTACACAGAGAGCGAACCACTTGACCAGTTGGTGCGTCTATCTGTGTACCACTACCCGGTAGTGTAACGGTAGCACAAGAGGTTTTGGTCCTCTTTGTCTAGGTTCGAATCCTAGCCGGGTAATTTTGGATTGATTCACAACAATTAACTCCACATTTTCATTTTTCTCTCATATTTCATTGTGTCACCAACTGACTGAGGGGAATCGTTGAAACCAATTGATCTGCATGCCATTAAAACATTCCCACTGGCAGAACGTCCCAGCAAAGTGAATCTGGGTGATTTGGGCAAATTGCAGCAGTCTTATCAGGCAATGAAGCCTTTTTTCGAAAATCTCCCCCACCAGTTCGGTGCGGTGTCTTTCCGGAAATTACGTGATCATCTTTTACGCTGCCAGCGAGACAAGCGTTGGGCTGCTGCCGCAATTGGTGGGCATGTCATCAAAGTGGGTTGTTCCCCCTATCTGATCGACTGGATGGATCTGGGAATCATCAAATCGCTGGCAATGAACGGTTCTGCAGCAATTCACGATGTGGAACTGGCGATTGCAGGAAAAACCAGCGAAGATGTGGCACCACAGTTGAAGAAAGGCGAATTTGGCATGGCTATGGAAACGGCTGCTGCTTTTGCTGGTGCTGTGAAAACCTGTACCACAGATGTGGGGCTGGGAAATGCCCTGGGGCGCTGGATTGATGAGAATAATTGCCCCAACAAACAGGCCAGTGTGGTCTGGCAAGCTTACCGCCTTGGGGTGCCTTGTACGATTCATGTGGCACTGGGTACCGATATCGTGCACATGCACCCCCACGTTGACGGTGCGGCACTTGGTTTGGGCAGTATGACCGATTTTCGGATCATCTGTGCCATTGTGAACCAGATGCAGGAAGGATTGTGGCTGAACATCGGCAGTGCGGTGGTAATGCCGGAGGTATTTCTGAAAGCGGTGGCAGTCGCAGCCAACCTGGGGGCTGATCTCAGTGGGCTGATTACCGCCAACATGGATAAAGAAGCGAAATACCGCACCCGCATGAATGTCTTAAGCAGGCCTTCTGCCGAAGGGATCGAACTGATCGGCCACCACGAAATCAATTTACCTTTGCTGCACGCCGCCGTCCGTGCGGAACTCGATCCATCTTGGAACAATTCTTTTCCGCTATTCCATTGAATCTGTTATGATCGCCATTTAACTTTTTCATCAACAACTGACATTCGTTTTAGCAAAACGAATCTTCAAGAGTCTACCTTAATGCGCTTCTCCATACTGTTCTCATGCCTTGTTGTTTTTCATTTTCTGCTGAGCGTTGCTGGTGCGGAAGAACGGGCTCCTAACATTCTCTACATTTTCACTGACGACCAGAGTTTTCGCACGATTAGCTGTTATCCCCGATGTTACAGCTTTGCCAACACACCCAATATCGACCGACTTGCCAAACAGGGCGTCCGGTTCGACCAGGCTTACATTGGCGCCAAATGCGTGCCATCACGAGCAACTGCGTTGACGGGCCGACTTCAATTTGCAGCCACTTCCAATCAGGATGGCACCAGCGTGAATGGGAACCTTTATTGGTTCCCAACAATTCGGGAGAAAGGTTATTTCACCGGAATGATTGGTAAGTGGCACTGGGGTGCTGGTAAAAAAGGAGCAGAAGCTCATCAACATGGCACATCGTGGGATTGGTCGGTGATCTGGGACCATCCCGATCCGGAATCTGGTGGGTACTATTACGATCAGAAAGTCATGATCAACGGTGCAGCGCCGGTTCCACTGGGAGGCTATAGTACGGACCGCTACACCGATTACACGGAGACTTTCATCAAAGAGCGGGCAAAAACACCCAATAAGCCCTGGTTTTACTGGCTCTGTTATGGTGGTGTCCATGGCCCTTACACGCCCGCTGAACGGCACTTGGGAACAATGAAAGATAAGCCTGAAACTTCCATTCCAGCAGATATATGGGGCCCTCGACCGGGCAAGCCCGCCCACTTTCAGGACAGTAAGTGGAAAAAGGGAGATGATGGCAAACCTTATTTCCAACGTAAATCACTGGATTTCTGGGTCAAACAACAAAATGAGGCTGTTGCTGCGATTGATGAGGGTGTGGGCAGAATCATGAAGGTGCTTGAAGAGACAGGTCAGCTGGATAACACCATCATTGTGTTCACTTCCGATCAGGGTTACACCTGGGGCGATCATGGCCTCAAAGGAAAAATCGATCCCTACGAAACCGCAATTCGATCTCCATTTATCGTGTCATACCCGAAACGATTTCCCAAAGGTAAGGTATGTAAAGCTCCGATCAATGGTCCGGATGTCATTCGTACGTTTCATTCATGGGCTAAAGCAGAGCCTCAGCAGTTTATGCCAGGCAGGGACATTACTCCACTCATTATGAATCCTGAATCGGAACAGGTGCTCAAGGAATGGAGCAAAGTTCCAACCATGATGACCTATGTCCACAATCGTTATGAGCCAACCGAAATGGCGAAGCGACTGAAAGGCAAGAAGTGGGAAGAGTGTATGTATGGCAAAGATACCCCATGGTATTTCTTAATTCTTGTTGAAAATTTCAAATACACTCGTTATGCCCACCCAGATCGTATCGAAGAACTTTATGATCTGGAGAAAGACCCAGAAGAACTGGACAATCTGGCGATCAAAAAAGAGTTTCAAGCGAAACTACGCACGATGAGAACGGCTTGTATTCAATCGCTCAAGGATCATGGTGGGGGTGTCTTCGTTGAGTTCCTGCCGAAACCCAAGAAAATTGAAAAATGAAAATTAATTCATATTTAGATCTTCGCCCGGCTCGGTGCTGATCTGCACCAAACGTGAATCAAACGAAATAAAACATTGAAGTACAGCTCTCAATCGATCTGTTTGTGGGATGGCCTGAATTTTGTCAACGCGGCAGTGGAAATACTGTGCTGGCCAATTGATTGTCTGTCCCACTGATATCGGTCTGGTGACATCAATCTCCAGGCAAAGCGCATTTTCCCCCAGACCGCACGCCAAAAACGATGAAAATTGTATCCACCAGCACGTAATACTTTTCGATGTCCAACCCACACTGCGATTGTGATCGCGGTGAAGGCGATGCGGTGGAAAACCATTGTCAGTTGGAGAAGCAATTTGGAGCGGCGACGGTGCAGAATTGCAAGTCGTTCACACTGAAAGCGGATGTGTGCGACCTCATCTGCAAGAATCTGTTCGCAAATTCTCCGAAGGACTGGTGATTTCGTCGCACGCCTCAACGCGTTGTAATACACCATTGCATGCGTTTCAACCATTACTACAGGAGTTGCCCACACTTCCATGCGTGGAAAAGCGTAACGAATTTTTCGAAATAATGTGTCACCCCAATCCGATTCTGCTCGCTTGATGCCAGCCAGGTCCAGAAACTTACCAAGATCCCCGCCATGGCGTTGTTCTTCAGCAATAAACAATCGCACCGCATCAATAAATTCAGGATCATTAATGGTTATTGCGTAATGTTTCGCTGCTGCCAGTAAATGGGAACCGTCGGAGGTTTCGCCAAGTTGCCATCCCCGTAAAGATGCAGAAATAGTGGCAAGTTCTTCATCTGACGTACCCGCACCTGTTTCCCAGGGGATTTCTCGCAATTCCCTGGCATTTTGCTCGTAGTACGTTACCCACTCTGATGAAAGCTGGACATGGGGTAATTTGTCTGGGCTATTTGCCATCTGGGCTATCCTTTTGTGACTTTCGAATTGAAAAACTTCCATTCAAATATTCAGGATGCTATCAGAGAATCAATGGGTTTACAAGCACTTCCTGCAAAAACTGCCATTGAGAATTGTGGGGAGAAGTACCTGAGAACTCGTCAGCAGTTTTTGATCACTTCAGATTTGCTTTCCCATGCAACATTTCCCGTGGGATGCATTTCGCCCGCTCTGCTGGATATTTTGTCAGCCAGGCGGAAACCAGCAGCACAAAATCTGTTTCCCCAGGTGCAGGACGCAGCTTCGTGGCAATTTCAAAGCTTTGGTCGATCTGTTCGCGGGCAATCGCCAGTTGTTTCCGGTTTGCCGGTGCTTCAAGCGTGCCAATAATCTGGCCACGGAGAATCACATACCACGTGGTGCTGCCGGTGGCACTTTCGACCGGATAAATGAAAGTATTCTCACGTCTGGAATCCCGCAACCAATTCAAACGATTATTCAACCATTCAAATGATTGCATCTGATCGCGCAGGTGGGCCGCACGTTCAAATTGCATTAATTTGGACGCACGTGCCATTTCCCGCTGCAAATGATCCAGCGGTGCTTTGGTGCGACCATCCAGAAACGACCGCACTTTTTTGATCGCACTGGCATATTCTGCCTGGGTGCATTCTGCCGCACATGGCCCCAGGCACGAAGCAATTTCATGGCGAAAACAGTGGGGCGTTCGCACAATCGGAAACAGCTCCGGTTCTTCGGCGTAGTGGGTCGGGACGGTTGCAGAACAATCCCGCAGGTGGTACCAGTGATTCAAGGTCCTGACCACCACTTTAGCGAATCCTGCCCCACGGAAGGGGCCGTAGATCGCTTTTTCATTCCCTTGTGGGGCACGTTTAACGGCCAGCGTGGGGGCAGCGTGGTTTGTAACAACAATGTAACAATAGCGTTTGCGGTCGGTCACACCCATCACATTGAATCGTGGCCGGTGCCGCTGAATCAGTTCGAGTTCCCGTGCCAGAGAGCCAAATTCATCGCTGATCGTCTCCCACACGAGGCGACGGGTGTGGCGTAAGATTCGGCCTGCTTTCGGGTCGCGGGTTTTCTTGCGAAAATAGCTCATCAGGCGGGCACGCAGGCACTTCGATTTGCCCACGTAGATCAGTTTGCCGGTGCGATCAAACATCCCATACACGCCGGGCACCTTGGGGGCATTTTCCCGCACCGCAGGCAGGAAATCCTCTTCCTTTTTCCCCAGGTGACTGGCAAGCTGCGGCTGATAGGTGGAAGGGTATAACCGTGTTGGTCCAAAACCCAGAAATACTTCCGTGTTGTCGAGCTTCATGTTTCCTGCCGTGAAAACCACATGAAGATTGTACGCGAAAGGAGAAAAAATCTCCAATGTTTCTTCCCGAGAGGCAGGAAAGTGACGAGGGCAGAAAACCGATTAGTTCTTTTTGAAGCTGAGTGAAGTGCCATCCGAATCAGAAACGGTCAACATGTCCCCACTGATTTGGCACTTTTCTACGTGGCGTTTCCGCCCACCAAGTGCCCGATTGAGGTTCCAGGTAACACTATCTCCCATTCCAAGCGAATACTTACCAGTGTAAACATTCCCCATCACATCGTACACCATGCTGCCATCGGTACGAAACTCCAGCCGAATCACCCCATGGGGGACTCGTTGTCCCTTCACTGTCCCTGCGTAATTTGACCAGGATGTGCCTTCCAATTTTCCTTTGTTTTTGCTGCAGCCGCTCATGCCAACAAGAACAACCAACGAGAAACAGGCGACGAGTGCCGTTTTCATCATTTTCCCCCACAAATCGCGATGCCTTTAACCTGACTTGCTGATGATGCAGTATCAACAAATCAACGAATCTGTTGTAACATAGAATCCGAATTTAGCGGTTGCAGCGATTTTTCTTGCCAAATTGAGTGATTTTCTTTGGGCGGAGAATGTCATTACCAATTAGGCAATACGACATGTTCTGGCAAAAAATTAAGATTATTCCGATGATGATGTCCGCTTTCTGTCTTGGATGCGTGTTTGGTAGGCAGAGTGTTTCCAATTTCATCACTCTGGAGAAAGATATGCCATTTACATTGATGAAAGGGACTTTCAAGCCAGTTGCGGGACAGCCTGACAGCACAGTGCCTACAGAACCGATTTGCTGCCCATATTGACTGGATTACATCATAGAGTGATCTCATTTATCATGAATAAACCTAGGGCTTCAGCGCCTTCGCTAGCTGTGGGTGGGGGAGCTACCTTTTCCGTCCCACAGTTAGCTATAATTTCGGGATGGAAACAGCTATTGATCCGAATTCCGATCGTGCCTGGGCTGCTGCAACCGCCCAGATGATCCAGGACCCGACCATCGTTAATTTAAACACTGGATCATTTGGGCCGCTGCCAAGATCGGTGTTTGAACGTGGCCAGGAACTGCGCCGCCAGTTGGCTGCAGAGCCCACGCATTTCTTTATTCGCCAATTACCCGATCTTCTGTGGGAGGCACGAACGGCCCTGGCCGACTATCTGGGCACATTCCCAGCTCAACTGGTATTCACCTCCAATGTTTCCTGTGCCATCAATCTGGTGGCCAGTGGGCTGCGGCTTTCCTCCCCAGGTGAAATCCTGCTGACTGACCACGAATATGGTGCGATGCACTGGTGCTGGCAGCGTGCAGCACGACGACAAGGGTTGACCTTCCGCACGTTCCCATTGCCGCACCATCCGGTGGAACCACAGGAAATTGTGGATGCAGCTGTCAAAGCGATGACTCGCCACACAAGACTGCTGTTTTTCAGCCATGTGTTATCCCCAACAGGTATGGTGCTGCCTGCACAGCAATTGTGTGCCGCTGCCCGCGAACGTGGGATCATTTCTGTCGTGGATGGTGCCCACGCACCTGCAATGATTCCCCTGAATGTGTCCCACGTGGGGGCGGACTATTACACTGGCAATTGCCATAAATGGCTGCTGGCACCCAGTGGGGCTGGTTTTCTGGCAGCCACACCCGGAATGGCCGAACGACTGGAGCCACTGCAGGTGAGCTGGGGCTATTACCCCGATCAGTACCCGATTGGCACTTCCGCAAATGCGAATGCCGACCGCAACGCCCGCGACCAGTTTGGGTCCACCCCGAATATTCGTCATCTGGAATTTGAAGGCACACGCGACCCCGTGCCGTGGCTGTGCATCCCGCAGGCGATTGCATTTCAGGAAACTCTTGGTCGAGACCGCATTCGCCAGCGAATTGCTGCCCTGGTGCAGCACACACGTGTTGCTTTTGCGGGGCTGGGGCTGCTACCAGCCACGCCGATTCACCCGGAAATGCATGGGTCACTCACTGGCTTTCATTTACCATGGACCGATCGTGCGGTCGCAAATCCGTTGCGGGAGGCAATCTGGAAGCACCGGATTGAAGTGCCGATTATCGAACGTCCAGACCGCCTGATGATTCGGATTTCGACGCACTTTTACAATCAGACCCACGAAATTGATCAGTTGGTGGGCATTTTGCCCGCAATATTTGAAGCAATCCATCAAAGTCGCAAGTGAAGCATAACCTTCTGGTTATATAATAGTGGTTTTTTGCCTTTTCCCCACCAGAACCAACTTTTTCCGACTTTTTTCCGCCATTTGGCAATTTTCACCCAAAAAGCCAATCAGTGCGGGCTGCCAAAAGGATATATATTAAGCGGTGGTACAAATGTGATGTACTCATAACCACCCACGTGGGTGATTTTGCTTCGCACTGCGTTTAGCCTGCACACTTTCTGCAAACATTTCACGTGCGAATCCGTTAGCATGGTTATGGGAGGAACTCAGCCATGAAAAATCGATATGCCTTTACACTAATCGAACTCCTGGTGGTGATCGCCATCATTGCAATATTAATAGGATTGCTTCTGCCTGCTGTTCAGAAGGTGCGGGAAGCCGCCAACCGTGCGAAATGTGCGGGCAATCTCAAACAGACGGGACTTGCCATGCACAACTTTCATGATGTGCACCAGCGATTACCCCATGGTGGGAATCATGAGATTAATTTGTCTTATGCCAACGATGACCACCGCGAATACTGGACGTGGGCCTACCATATTTTACCGATGATTGAACAGGACAATCTGCATAGGACGGTGGATTTTAATGTGATCTATCGCACACCGATCAACATGTATTATTGTCCCTCGCGACGGGCACCACGTATGTATGGCAGTTTTGCAAACATAGATTACGCCAGTAACGCGGGCACCCTCGAGCCAGGTACGAATGGAGTGATTGCACGCACAGATCATCAACCGAATCGTTTTGCCGATATCACCGATGGGACATCCAATACGGTGCTGGTGGGTGAAAAACAGATGAATCTGGCGATGTTTGGCCAGGTGTATGATGATAACGAGCCGTTTGTGAATTCCGGCTGGAATGAAGATTACGAAGTTTATCGCACTGCCGTGGCAGTACCAGCCCGCGATTTTCGCACCCCGAACGACATAACAAGCCCCACACGATTTGGTTCCTCCCACGTGGGGGTGTTGAATGTGGTTATGTGCGATGGCTCCCTGCGTCCGATCCGATTTAACATCGATTTGACAACATTTCAAAGAATGTGCATCAGAAACGATGGTCAGACGGTGGAACTGCCGTAAATTCACGTTACCGTGTTGCCAACTTCACCACGGAACAACCTGCTGCAAGAGTTGAATGCCGAAAGACGGAAATATTTCGGTCGGAATGGGCTAAAAATTATGAATTACCCACTTTCCGTTCCAGTGGGCAACACCTAAGCTAATAGGCTTGGAGGATGATCAATGGCAAAGAAATCCAAAGATGTGCGCGCTCATATCAAGCTGAAAAGCTCTGAAAGCGATCACTGCTATTTTGTGGAAAAGAATCGGAATAACACCAAGGCACGCCTGGAATTGCGGAAGTATGATCCCAAGGTCCGGAAACACGTGCTGTACAAAGAATCGAAGTAGGCCTGATCCCCAGGTGGGGCAGGAAGAGAGATAGTTCCAATGCACATTAAAGTAAACGATTTGGTCGAAGTGATTGCAGGTGCCGATAAAGGCAAACGCGGCCAGGTATTGAGCATCGACCGGAAAAACAACAAGATCACCGTGCAAACGGTGAATCTGGTTTATCGCCACCTGCGGAAATCGCAGCAAAGCCCCCAGGGTGGTCGACTGTCGAAGGAAATGCCAATCAGCATTTCCAATGTGTTGCTGATTGATCCAGCAACCAACAAGCCAACCCGCGTGGGTGTTCGCTATCTGGAAGATGGTTCGAAGGAACTGTTCGCCAAAGGCAGCAAAGCAGCCATCCGTAAGTTAAGCAAAGCCAACCCAAAATACGCCAAGAAAGCATAATCTGGAGCCACCATGAAAAAAGATATTCATCCGATGTATCGTGAAGTGGTGTTTCTGGACGCTGCCGCTGAGTTCAGCGTTCTGACCCGATCTTCAGTGAAAACCGATCAGACGATCGAGTGGAAAGATGGCAAAACTTATCCGCTGGTCCGTGTTGATATTTCCAGTGCATCCCACCCGTTCTTTACGGGTAAG
Source organism: Zavarzinella sp. (assembly GCA_041399155.1). Lineage (NCBI taxonomy): Bacteria > Pseudomonadati > Planctomycetota > Planctomycetia > Gemmatales > Gemmataceae > Zavarzinella > Zavarzinella sp. The sequence continues at coordinate 259,637 of JAWKTI010000001.1, read as the reverse complement.
ATGAAACTGGTGGACGCTACCGGCCAGATCGAACGTTTCCGCAAGAAGTTTGCCAAGTTCGAAAAGAAAACCAGTTGATACCCACGCGGTATTGACTTTCCATTTTCATCGGCACCTTCCGAACGGTTTTTCCATTTGAACCATAGACGACTTATTTGTGCTGAAATACTGTATATTTCATTACACACCAGCCAAAATATGAGTGAATCTTCATCAAGTGTGATGCCATCTCAGTCTCGTGGTTGACAGCACCTCCAATGTTGGGTATCAACCGAATCCGACAACTTTTTCTGTTTTGCCTAAAATAACTTCGGACAGGGAGGTCCAAACGGTAATGTTGTTCACCAGGAATCTGCTACGTCGAGTGTTGATCATGTTCTTTGCAAGCATTGTGTTGATCATAGGAGTAATTTTCCCCACCGAATGGGTGCAGGAGAGTGGTACACAGTTACAGGCACAACCGAAAGGGCCGGTAACGGATGCGGAAAAAATTGCCAGCAGTCGGCGTTCGCTTCAGGAAGACAAAGCAGAACTTGCGAAAATCAAAAAAGATCTGGATAGTCCTACCAGCGATTATCGGAAGGCAGAAAGCGATTTTCAGCAACTCGATCAGAAATACAGTGATTTAAAGAAAAAAATTGAACAGTACACCAAAGAAAACATGGTGGCAGAATTGAATGCTGCCACCACCGAACTGAAATCGATTGAAGAAAACTGGAAGTTGGCGAAAGAACGGTTTAATACAGCCATTGAACAGCGCAAGGTGATGCAGGAAAAAGTGGAGGCACTCAACGAACGAATTGCTACCACTCAGAAAATGCTGGATGAATTGGAAGGCAAAACCCCACCGGTGGTGCCAAAAAAAGAGAATCCGACGAAAAAAGACCCACCAGCAAAAGAGCCGGTCACCAATACCACAGCTTCCAAATTACCCACCAATCCGCTGATGCCCAGCCTGGGGCAATCCAGCAACACTGCCGCACCCGTGGCAAGTGATACAGAAGAAGACGACAGGGTGATTGAAGCCCGCAAGCGCCTCGAAATGGAATCGCAGGAATTGGCTACTGCGGAAAGCAAATTAGCTGCCGTGGAAGCCCGCATCAAAGTCATCAGCGAAAATATGGCTTTGGAGCAACGATTGCTGGATACCGAACAGCAGAAAATTTCTCAGGCAGAAGAGGCAATCAACAAGCACACCGAACAGTTACGTGGGCCGGAAGCAGCGGACCCGGATGCCCGCACCAAAATCTTTCAGTTGATTGACGATGCCAAGTCCCGTCTTGCCAAATCTCGTGAAGAGATGGTGAAGATTAATGAGCGACTGACAAAATTGCGTCAGGAACTGGAAGTTGCCCGTGGGGAGCAAAAATTAGCCGCACAGTTAGTGGCAACAGAGCGTGCTCAGGTGGCACAGGCAGAAAAAGAACTGAATCAACTGTTGAACCCACTGACCGTGCGAAATATCACTCGTTGGATTATGGATAAAGGCCCCAGCGTTCTGGGGGTATTGCTGGTTACATTACTATTGTTGTTCCTGGTGCGATACTGCACCCGCTATATTGTCACGTTTGTTTCCCGTCACAACCAGCGTGGCAGTTTTTCCGAACGGGAAAACCGTGCGATGACACTGGTGGGGGTAGTACGCTACACTGCAACTACCGTAATCCTGATTACTGGCAGCATTGTGTTGCTGGATACTTTAGGAGTGCCGATTGTTCCACTGATGGGGGGTGCAGCGGTACTGGGTCTGGCGATTGCCTTCGGTGCCCAAAACCTGATCCGCGATTATTTCACCGGCTTTATGATTCTGCTGGAAGATCAATATGGCATTGGCGACATTATAAAAATTGGCTCGATTGCTGGAGTGGTAGAACGAATTACCCTGCGGATTACCGTGCTGCGAGACCTGGAAGGTGTCCTGCATTTTATCCCACATGGCTCGATTACGAATGTCAGTAATCTTACCCACGGCTGGTCGCGGGCGTTGTTCGATATTCCGATTTCTTACAGTGCGAATGTCGATCACATCATCAGTGTGCTGAAAAAAATTGCCGAAGAGGCACGTTACGACCCAGACCTTGGCCCGAAGATCATCGAAGATATGGAAATGCTGGGTGTGGAAGAGTTTGCTGAATCTGCGGTGATCATTCGTTTCGTGATGAAAACCCGCCCGGTACAGCAATGGAATGTCAAAAGGGAAATGTTGCGTCGGATTAAGAACAAATTCGATCAGTTGGGGATCGAAATTCCATTCAATCAGATTACCGTCCACACCGCCGACAAACCGACTGGATTTGAACCCCACCCGGGTCATAACAGAACAAACCCACCCCACACCACGAAGACCCACCAGAACAGCTAGACCAGTTCGAGAGAATGAAGTGGTTTTGATCCCATGTGCAGCATTGATGTGGGGATATCATTTGTTGCTGGTCTGCCACCACAATTTCCTGAAAACTGGCTTGGAGCCTGCCCAGTTTTTACTGCCGATCAGTTTTTCCCCTTTGTCGTAATACGCCCGGAACGACAGTAAGTCGATATTCGACCAGTTGGATAGCCTCTTGCCCGAACTATCTCGAAAATCTGTTGGTTTCAACGAAACAGTTTGTGGGATCTTGCCACCATTCAGTTGAATCGTTGCCACCAATTCCCGTTGCTTGCCACGATACTGCCGGAAAAAATTCTCCGTCAGCACAATCACGAGTTCGTTTGGCTTTTCAGTTTGGACGTCAATCGTAAGCATGTTGTGTGCTTTCCCACGCCACTTCGGGTCAGAAAGTTTCCTCGTTGAAAACTCCCAGTGGTGGGGGTTTTCAGAAGATAATCGATACCAATCTCCCCACCCGTGTTGAAAATCTTCAATGATTGGATCGGTTTTGTCTGTGGCAGAAACTGATTTGGCTACGAGTGTTTTCGGTGCTGCCAGATGAAGCATGGAACTGATCGCATATCGTTCTGTGGGCGGACTTTGTGGTGCCGAGTTGGCTTTTTGTATCTTGTACACCACATTGGCGAAAGCAAATAGTGGTTGTTCCACACTCATCACAGGCAGTTTACTCGTCCACGTGTCTCCCAGTTTCGTTGCTTCTGCAGATCGCCAGAATCTTGCACGTGGATCAGGGTCAAGAGAGTAGTAAACATGAACTTCAGTAACATCCTGCAACGAATCCGGCCGGACTTCGAATTGTGGGATGTGGTCACTCGTTTCCAGGTTTAAGTTGGTTTGAGGTGTCTTCGGAAACGAAAAGTCACCTTTGAGATATTGGTCGAACCATAACGGCCTCGTGACAGCAAATTCCGGAGTGAATCGATGATTCATATGTGGTGTGAAGGAATACCGTACCTTTTGATGCGGGATCAGTTCACCTGTACGATAGGTGTCATCCATGATACCGTGAAAATCATTCGTTGCACCCAGCCAAAGCAGCGGGGCAGTAATTTGTCTGGCATAAGATTCAAATCCGATCGTGGCATCAAACAATTTGACGTCACCATTCGGCGTTTGTGGTTTGTATTCTGGAAGCAGCGGCCACGGTTGAGTTCGAAATCCAGAACCACCCACCGAAGGTGCCGCAGCCTTGACGCGATTATCGCTGCCAGCAACGTATACTGTTAAATTGCCACCCATCGAATGCCCGTAGACGCCAAGTTTTTCGGCATCGACTTCAGGTTGTTGTTCTAAAAATGTCAGACCACGTCTGGCACCAAGTGTCAGCAGATACCAGTTGTTATTTCGGGGGGAATCAAAAGGATCCAGATACTTGTCGCCTGGCTTGAGGTTGAAGTATCCTGGTACATTCTGCTGGGTAGGATCCACAGCTCCCCAATCTGTATTCGGATCTCCCGCCATCGCACCTTCCATTTCCCGACCACCCCAATTAATCGAAAGACAGGGGTAACCACGCCTGGCGTAAAACTCGACTTCATGCAGAAATGCCCGCTGACCACCACCATGTAGATGCATTAATGCAGCAGTCTTCTTCGTCCCCTTGGGAAAAGCGTAAAATGCTGCCATTTGAGCAGACTTACCTTTGAACATGCCAATTTGAAACGTGACGTACCTGTATACAATCCTCTCTTTTTCCCACTCCCGCACGACCTTTACTTCAAGGGCATCTTTTCGAGGATCGAAGTCGGCGAAAAGCTCCGTTACCGTAGTGGGGGGAATTGGTTTGTCGTCGGCAGTGACTGGAAATAAGTAAGAAAGCCCGAACAGAATAGTCCAGATCTTCAGTGTCATCATGATTCTCCACTGTCGTACCGTTTATTGCTCTAAGTTGTTTTCTGGTAACAGCTTACATTAACGATTCGCGAGCAGTGATTCAAGTTTCTTCTGTACCTGCTTCAGTTCAAAATCATCCCCACCGTCCCATGCCTTAATCGGAAGCCACAGGCTTCGTTGATCTGGCCTGATCCAGCCTTCATCGTCATCGATCAGCAATACTTCCTGGGGATCAGCATCGATTACGAATGACAAATCTTTAAATTCTCCGACCCAATTGATGAATTCAAGGCGATCGAACAACTCCGATGGTACTTGTCCAACCATCTTCAAATCTGAAATAACCGATCGAGCGTCAGCTTCTTCGACTGTGCTGAAAATAGCCACGCGCTCGAATTGTTGATGACAAAAATGCAGGAACTCATCAAGCCCAGGCCGTGGTTGCCCACTCATGGCATTGTCGATCAGAGTGCGTTCCAGATCCAGCGCAAGCACTTTGATTTTAGCGGGTCGAGACACGCTCAATTCATTCTCCAGGAGGAGTGTGAAAAGAATACAGCTTTCAAAAGCTATTTTCAGTATTAAAATGAAACTGTTGAAGAAAAATATCCTTACAACTCCATTAAATTGTGTACAGGCCACCCCAAACCAAGTGCATTCAGAAAATCTACTAGCTGGTGTACCTGTCCACGACAGCATTGATCGTCCGGATAAGCTTTGCCATATTCTATGAGGTTCTCAATATAATCAGGATTAGTCCAATCGATTTCCCAAGTTTGATAATAATTCGAAATTCTACTTGCATCAACAGAAAACAGTTGGGCTACTTTGTTGTAATCTCCTCGCCATTGTTGTTGATCGTCATGAGTTTCTTCATCATATGTTTCCCAGAACTTTCTACTTACAGAGAAGAAATCAACATAGTCATTATTTTCACAAAGCATGTATTCCCAAATTGTTGCAGCCTGGTAAAGTGCTTCCAGGCGTGTCGTAAAAATACGATGCAGATCGTCGAGAATTACAGTACAATTCCCCATGATAGCAAGATGATTTTTTCCCTCGTAGTAGAGCATGTAGCCATGTGTGGGTGTCTTTGACTTTACTTTTTTGTAATGTGGTAAATAATCAGCAAGTGTGGTGTTCGGATAGCAATATATTGTTGCAAATGACATTCGAACCTCTCATATGATATTATTCAATACCTAACTGTGAATATGATTCATTGAAATAAGTCCGTTGCATGCTTCGATTATGCGCGATAAGGATTTGTCATCAGTAGCCGCGCGACGTGCTTTGCCAGCATGTCAAACTCCAGGTTTACGAGGTCTCCCACCTGCTTGAAGCCCAGTGTCGTAATCGCCTGAGTGTGGGGGATCAGCATCACATTAAAGCGACTCTCATGAACCGATACCACGGTGAGACTGATGCCATCGATGGCTATACTCCCTTTCGGGATGAGTAATGAACTCATTTCCGACGTGGTTCCAAACCAGATGTCATCCCAGTCTCCTGAGCGTTGACGCTGGACGATGGTGCCAACCTGATCAATATGGCCCTGGACAAAATGCCCACCGATGCGGTCGCCAACACGTAATGAACGTTCCAGATTTACCTGATTTCCTGGCTGCAAACTACCCAGGTTGGTGCGTAACAATGTTTCCGGTCCCACATCAAACGCGATTACTTCCCCTTCGATTGATACCGCAGTAAGGCAGACACCGTTGACTGCAATGCTTTCACCCAGTGTCACTTCGTGGGAAAACGTGGACCGCACCTGAATGCGGCATCCAACCTGTTCGTGGTGGGTATGAACCACTGTTCCTAACTGTTCCACTAATCCGGTAAACATGTTATGCCCACTCGACAATCGGATCACCAGCAACAATTTCACCAATTGGCCACGAGGGAATCTCGTGCTGTTGCAATACGGCTTGAATCCCAGCCACCAGATCGGCGGCTACCACCATGGTGTAGCCAATGCCACAATTGAAGACGCGATCCATTTCTGCTTCGGCCACGTTGCCATGGTTCTGCAACCAGGTGAAAATTGGCGGCATTGGCCAGCTACCACGACGAACAACTGCTTTATGGCCTGCATGCAGCACCCGTGGCAGGTTATCCACAATTCCCCCACCGGTAATGTGGGCCATGCCATGAACCGCCGGGCGATGTTTTGCCAATACATCCAGCACTGCCTGCACATAGATTTTCGTGGGGGTCAACAACGCATCGCCAATCGTCTGATCCAGTTCTGGTACAAACTGATCCACTGGAAGTTGGGCATGGTCAAAGGCAATTTTCCGAGCCAGACTGTAACCATTCGAATGCAGGCCGGTGGAAGCTAATCCCAGCACCACATCACCCTTCTGGATAGTGCTGCCATCAATAATGTGGCTTTTTTCAACCACGGCAACCACAAAACCTGCGGTATCAAAATCGCCTGGGGCATAGAAGTCCGGCAGAATGGCCGTTTCGCCACCCGTCAGGGCACAACCCGCCTGCACGCACCCTTCGGCCATGCCGGCAACTAATTGTTCCGCCAGCAGTGGGTCGTCTTTCGGCATCGCCAGATAGTCCAGAAACACCAGTGGTTTCGCCCCGTAGCAAAGGGCATCGTTGACCGACATCGCTACCAGATCGATCCCCACGGTATCGAAACGGTTCAGCATGCTGGCAACTTTCAACTTGGTGCCCACCCCATCGGTGCAGGTGACCAGGATGGGGTGCTGGTAGCCTTCTTTTGCCAGTGCCTGAATATCCAGTTGAAACAGGGAGGCAAAGCCACCGAAACTGCCAAGCACTCCTGGTGTGTGGGAACGCTTGACCAGTTGGCCAATCCGGCCAATAGTGTTTTCGTAAATATCTAAGTCTAATCCCGCACTGCGGTAATCAATGGAAGGTGGCATGAAACAAACAATTCCCTGTGTTCAACGTACAATTGTTCGTTTTAGCGACAGGGAAAAATTCGGCTGATGGAATATGAAAATCAAGGGGAAGCAGACCGCAATTACCAGGAAATCACGACCGGGTACCGAAATACCCTGCCACGATCGCTGTTAACGCGGTATGGGCCGCCACCGTATCGATTTTATTCAGCATTGTCGGGTTGATGAACACATCAATAATCAGTTCCACAACCAGTGCGAACATCGACAGCAGTGCCAGCCAGGCTTGAAACGACTGGAAAACGGCTGCATTTTTGAATGGAAAAATGCGTAGAAAATGGCCAAAAAAGAAGCCACCAAACAACGCACCCATGTAATATTGCCATTCGCGGGGCTTCAACCCGGTGGGAGTCAACCGGCCAAACCGTTCTGGCATTTGCAGTGCAAGGTAAGCCACTATGGCACCAGTAATCAATACGATCACGACGCGAATGGTCCCTTTGGGTAAACCCAGCGGACTGCCCGCTTCTTCACTGTGATCAATACTTTTTCCGTGGGACACGAAAAATACCATCACCAGGCCCAGCAGAAAGTACAGATTCAGCGGGATTGGCATTGACTTGGTATCTGGCAGCAACAGCAGTAGCCAGAAGGAAAACATGATCTGCAACGACATTAAACCGCGGACACTCCCTGGGGGCAGGCCCAATGGATACCGCACATCTCGATTTGCATTCATCTGTCCTACTCCCGAAAGTTCCGAAAAAACTCACTTACCCACCATGATATTCGTTTCGTGGGGTAGTTGATTGTGGGAAAATTCCCCGTCAAGGAATAATTCCGGCACGAAATTGACGATTTTCGCCACTTTATGTGGGTGCGAAAAGCCCAAACAATCAAAAATTCATGAGAATGAAATGAAAATTTTCAGATTTTGTTTGCGTGGATCGCCCCCATGTGGGGTAAAATGCAAATCCAACCTTTAATACTGGAGAATGTACATGGATCGCACCTTTCAAGAAACATGTCCCGAATGCGTCAGCGTTGATCGTCGTGATTTCGTTCGAACCGTCGCATTAGGTGGTGTGGCAATGGGTCTGGCAGGTAACTTGTTGTTACCCACAGCAGCCCGTGCAGAAATCGGCCCCATGCCCCGCGTGGTGAATACCGTGGCGGAAGACCTGGTCAAAGAATTAATGGCCGGCCTGAACGACACCCAGAAGAAAGCAGTGGTGAAACCATGGATGGATCGTCGGCGAAAGGTGGTGAATCCGAACCGTGCTCTCGACAAAACCATTGGCACCGTTTACACCAAAGCACAGCAGGATCTCGTTTTAAAGGTTGTCAAAGCAATTGCAGCAGATGAAAAGGCAATGCACGTGATTTCCCGTGCAGGCACCTGGGATAATTCCAAAACCTTCGAAAACTGCGGTGCGGACCTGTTTGTTGATGAAAGCGGCAAAAAATTCGCTTTTCTGTTCAGCGGTCACCACCTGACGATTCGGTGCGATGGTGATTCTGAAGAAGGTGCCGCTTTCGGTGGGCCAATTTATTACGGCCATACCCCCAACGGTTACAGCGATCGTAACGTATTCGCATATCAAACGAAAGAAGTGGCACGCGTCTTCGATGCACTGGATGAAAAACAACGCAAACTGGCGTTAATCACCAAAGGTACTCCAGGCGAAGGTGAAAAATCGGTCATTTTGACTCCGAAAGCCGCTACCCGACCTGGAATTGCCTATAAAGCACTCTCCAACGATCAGCAGGAACTGGTCGACATGGTGCTGAAAACCATTCTCTCGCCATTCCGTCAACAGGATGGCAATGAAGTTGTTGACATCATCAAGGCCACCGGTGGGATGGAAAAAGTACATCTTGCCTTTTACGGTGAAGGGCATGAAGGCACCGAAACCGACAACAAGCAACCCTGGAGTTTCTGGCGTCTGGAAGGCCCAGGGATGGTATGGAACTTCCGTGTTCTCCCCCACGTGCATACGTTTGTGAACATTTCCAGCAAAGTCGGCTAATCCTCAAGTGGTTTTTCGTGCCCACAGAATTGCTTTGAGTGGATGATTTTACGTGCAACTGCCGCAGTTAGTGCATGTCGATGGTCGCACCACGGTGCGGCCGGAAATCGAGCCAGGGGTTCTTTTCCCTGGCTCATTTAACCCCTTACATATCGGGCACTTACGTCTGGCGAAGCTGGCCGAACTTCGCACCGGACGTGTGGTTCATTTTGAACTGAGCATTCGCAACGTCGACAAGCCACCCCTGACACAAGAAATAATTTCGCAGCGGAAGGCACAATTCCATCAGGTGGCACCACTATGGCTGACGGATGCCCCCACGTTTCTGGAAAAGGTGACGCTATTCCCCGGCTGGCAGTTTGTGTTAGGAATGGACACTGCAGTACGGCTAATTGACGCAAAGTACTATCAGAAAGGCAGTTATGGGCTGGATGCTGCCCGGGATGCCTTTCTTGCGTGCGGCACGCGATTTCTGGTGGCAGGTCGAGTGGATGCGGCTGGTCAATTTCGGACAGGATCGGAACTTTCCCCACCTGCAGGGTGGGAGAGTTTGCTGGAAGTTCTTACAGAACAAGACTTTCGGGAAGATATCTCTTCTTCAGAGTTGCGCCAGGCGAACCCCCAGAATGGCTGAATTGGATTTGGGATAGAATGAAATTGACAGGTTGCTGGAAAGGTCTCGTTTCTTTAGTAACCGATATCTTTTCGATGCACATGATGCTTAATTTGCGGTCGGTTTGATACCAGAGGTGGAGGGGCTGACTGACCGCAAGTGACTGGAAATCCACATTACATTCGATCAAAATGAGAATCCCGATGGAACTACCCAGCAATTCTCTCTGGAATGCCTTCATTGAAGGGTATCAATTCCACACCTGTGACGGTGAATGTGTCACTACTCGTATCGTCGATGCTGGTACTCTTATACTGCCTACTGGCCGTATCGTTGTTACTGATCCTTTTCTTGATCCATTCAGCAAGCCCTTTACAGTAAGGGTACCGCCTGGAGCTTATCCCGTAATGTTGTCCTTGATTAAGGAGGATGTTGCGTTAGTTTTGGTTAGTTTCAGTGAAGGCAATCCTGTGTTATGGCTAGAGACGAAGCCCGATTGCTTTTCAGTTGACAGTGCACATGGCTGTTTGATGGACCATAAAATCGCCAGGTTTCTCAGGAAACAAGCTAAACACAACAAATACGATAAATACTACCACCGTTTTGAAGATGCATTGGCAGAGAACAGTGGGATTTCGGGTAACTATTGTTTTGATTCGGTATCTGGAGCGAATATCATCCTGTTCCACACGTGGGGTGGGGATGGCACTTATCCATCATTTTTTGGATACAATGCTGAAAACAAACTCGTTTGTCTAGTCACCGATATGTTTCTCGGCATCGAACAAGTTCTCGATGTACATGATGCTTAATTTGCAGTCGGTTTGATACCAGAGGCAATATTTGATGAAAAACCAACCCAGCCGGAAGTGGGTGATTATGTTTTCCTTTGTGGGCTCCGTGGCGGGTCTGACCGCACCGATTGGTGCGGCAATTTTGATGAGAGAATTTTCACGATTGACTGCTGGCTATTTAATGGCTGGCATTGTTTCCGGAGGTGCAGTGGCTGGTGCATTCGCAGGTGCCATCATTGGAATCAAACAGGCACGCAAATTGCCAGCGCAGGTCGTTGTGAAAAATATATCCCGTGGGCTGCTAAACTCATTTCTGTTCGGCAGCCTGGCAGGGATTCTTTTGTCGGCAATTTATGGGTTCTTTTTAAGCCTGATCATCCCACGTGCAGGGTAAAATCTGCTCGAATCCACTGGAATAGTTGTTGGAATTTTGATCTTAGTGCAATCTCATCAACTATCTTCGTCTGTGTACTAATCGAAGGTAACTGTTTCGCCGCCTGCTCGAGTAGTTAAAGCGCTCAACGTCCAGAGTGAAGTGTTTGTCGTCATGGTTCTAATTGAACCATCTGCAAGACCAAATACCGCAACACCTGGATGAAAACTATAAAACAAAAAGCTGTGTTCGTTCGTTGCATTTATTCTCATCTGACCACCATATGGTGTGGTTAACGCTCCAGTACACCATAATCTCCTTCGGCCGATTTCGTACGGATTATCGTTAGTTGCCCAAGCCCCTCCTTGTGCTCGAGCGCAGTTAGATAATGATTTGTTGGCTACTGCAGGTGTCATTTTGCCATCCCTCCAGACATCCTCTCGCCCTGCACACTCACCAATCAAGATGGTATTAGATAATCCATCTGTCACCATTGCAAAAGTAGATTGAGGTTCGGGAACAGGTCGCATTACTCCATAAAGTGATGTTGGAGAATTACTTAATGGTGGCAGACCAAGTGCGACCAGTTCAATATTCATATCTGAATGGACTCCTTCCGGCAGAAAATAATCGGTTGTAGCGCCTTTCTTGCGTGGTGGAGAATCGTTTTTGTCCTGAAAACGCTTTGGATTGGGTGCAGATGGGCATTGCATGATTTTCACATGTGTCATCACTATTCCTGTTTCTGCTACTGGATCACCTTGTTCCCACCAGTTCAGTGCTAGGTTAAAACCACTTGTTCCACCAACCATATTACCCTGTTCCAGATATGGAAATAGATCAAGTGCCCAACTGCGTGCACCCGCTACTCCCGGAATTGCATTCGCTTCAGTTCGCTTCGAATTTGGTAAATTGCCATTCGCGTTTTCATAGTTGTGCATGGCGAGCACAATTTGCTTGATATTGTTCTGGCAGGAAATCCGGTTGGCTGCTTCCCTTACTTTTTGTACGGCAGGCAATAATAAACCAATCAAAATAGCAATGATTGCGATGACAACCAAAAGTTCGATTAAGGTAAAAGCAGTTCTTCGTTCAGACATGGTGACAAATCTCAATTAACTAACTAGACTGCTAAATCTGCAATTTTTGTGCCATTGAAAAATTGCGAACATTTTCCCACAAATCCACATTTTGAAGGTGATCACGATCAAGACTTGGACATTTATTGCCATTGAATGAGAAAAAAATGGCCAAGCTTGTTCAATTCTTCTGGGTAGTTCCCGAACAGGTTTTGTGAAGAAATTAACTCTACAGAGATATTCAGATCGTCTGGACTGCAGGAAGCGGAACACAGCGTAGTTTGGGCCCCTATCATAAATTAATCGAATGTGGGAAGAGGGAATCGGCGGCAATGTCTGATATTCGTGAAAATGTTTTGTCGATGCGTGGTTACACACCTGGCGAGCAGCCACGTGGGCAGCAAATATTAAAACTCAATACAAACGAAAATCCCTATCCTCCTTCACCGCATGTATTTACGGCGATTCAGGAAGCATTAACGCCAGATCGCCTGCGTAAGTACCCCGAACCACGTGGGGATACTTTTCGGCAGGCAGCGGCCCAGGTGCTGAACATCGATCCAAATTCCATTCTGATTGGAAACGGCTCGGACGATCTGCTAACCATCCTGACGCGAGTATATGTGCCCGAAAAAGGCCTGATGGTTTCCCCCACACCAAGCTATATTCTCTATCGCACGCTGGCAGAGATTCAGGGGGCACGTTTTGTGCAGGTGCCGTTCACCTCAGACTGGCAACTTCCCGATCCGTGGCCCGTTCAACAGGCCCACCTGACCCTGGTGCCTAATCCCAATTCACCATCAGGAACAATGGTTTCCCACGCCAGCCTGCGGCAGATTGCCGAATTGTCGCCATTGGTGCTGGATGAAGCATACGCCGATTTCGCCGACAGCAATGGCCTGCAACTAGCTTCGAAACGAATCATTGTCACGCGGTCATTCAGTAAATCGTACTCGCTGGCGGGGATTCGCTTTGGGTTTGCCATTGCCGATCCGTCTGTGATCCATGAGTGCGAAAAGGTCAAAGATTCGTACAACTGTGATGTGATGTCGCTGGCAGCAGCTACGGCAGCAATTCAGGATCAGGACTACATGGCCCAGGTGCGGCAGAAAATTCGCAACACCCGCACCCGTTTGCAGCCAATTATGGAAAATCTGGGCTTCCAGGTCACGGAAAGCCACGCCAATTTTCTCTGGTGCACCCGCACCGATCAACCGGTGGAGCCAATCTACCAGGCACTGAAACAGCGGGGCATCCTGATTCGCTACATGAATTATGGCGAACATGGCGATGGTCTGCGAGTGACCATTGGTACTGATGAGCAGATCGATTTCTTTGTGCAGGAACTGACAACGATTCTGGCTTCGTGTAAGATAACTTAAGATTCATTTCTGAAGCATTGTCGAGGTTTTGAGATACCGATGCAGCGTGTTGCCGAAATCAGCAGAAAAACGCAGGAAACCGACATCCAATTATCCATTAATCTGGATGGCACCGGTGCGGCAACCGTGGCAACTGGAGTGGGCTTTTTCGACCACATGCTGACCCACCTGGCGAAACACAGCCTGATTGACCTGACCGTGCATTGCACTGGCGACCTGCACATTGATGCCCACCACACTGTTGAGGATGTGGGAATCTGTTTTGGGAAAGCACTGGTGCAGGCACTCGGAACCAAGCAGGGCATTCGCCGATATGGGGATCGCACGCTGCCAATGGATGATAGCATGGTAACGGCTGCGATCGATTTGAGCGGTCGGCCGTACCTCATCTGGAAAGTAGTAGTGCCCAACGAAACATTAGGACAATTTCATTCTTCCCTTGGGGAAGAATTCTGGCGGGCAGTTTCTTCTGCAGGATTATTCAATCTGCACGTGGTGCTGCACCATGGCACGAACGCCCACCATATTCTGGAAGCCAGCTTTAAGGCAATTGCCCAGGCATTGCGGTTCGCCATTGAATTTGACCCGCGGTCGAACGCGATTCCTTCGACCAAGGGTGTTCTTTAAACTTCATTAATCACGAGGTCTTCATGTCTGCCGATCTACAACAAGCCAAAATGAAAGAGTTTATGCAACTGCTGCCACTGACGCTGGAACTGGCGGGGCTACCGAAAGCGGAAGCGGGCAGAATTTTTACCGAAGGCCAGATGGAAGTGCGAATGAATACCATCAAGAATTCGTTCAAACTGGCGAAACAATTGTTGCTGGAAATCAGCAAACCAAGTGAAACTGCCTGATAGTTGATCGATTTTCCGATCAATTAATCACATGTCATTAAATTACACATCATCGATTTTAATCGATGAAAATAAATTCATTAAGATTTGTCAGCACACGGCACGCATTTTCCAAACCATGTTGCTGAGTGTAATTTTCCAGAGCCTGTAATTCCATTTCCGTGGGGGTGCGGGCAAATGCCAATTCCCAGGCATATTGCAACTGCCCACGTAACGTGGGACGTTCTGCCTTTAAGCGATCTGCGAAGTGCTGCACCATGGCAAGAATCAAACGGTCGTTCAATAGTGCAAGTGCTTGCAGTGGGGACTGGGTTTCACTCCGTTTTTCTACCTGCATCGAAGGATCGGCACAGTCCAGCACCGTCATCAGTGGTTGTTGTTGCGATCGCACCAGAAAACGGTAAATACTTCTGCGGTGCAGGTTTGGGTCTGCCACATTCGCCAGATGATATTGGTAGTGTGGGGAATGTTGCGGCTTTTCGACCTGAAAATCCTGAAATGCCGGCCCACCCATTTCCTGGCGTAATTTCCCAGCCATGGCAAGAATCGAATCACGCACCGCCTCGGCTTCCAGTTTTCTTCGATTCATCCGCCAATAAAGTCGATTGCTGGCATCCACCCGTTCGGCAGCGGCATTGGCAACCACTTGCTGGCGGTAGGTGGATGATAACACCAACACGCGGTGCAGGTGCTTGATCGATTGCGTTCTTCGCAACTCGCAAGCCAGCCAATCCAGTAATTCGGGGTGGGTGGGCAACTGTCCCATTTTGCCGAAATCGTTTGGTGTGGAAACCAAACCTTCGCCAAAATGGTACATCCACACACGATTCGCCATTGATCGCCACGTGAGTGGGTTGTCGGTTGCTGTCAGCCATTTGGCTAATGCCACCCGACGTGCTGATTCGGGCTGGTTTTCGGCAATTGGAAACGGATTATTCGCCAGTTGAATCTGAGTGATTGCCCCGGGTGCCACTTCTTTACCTGGTTGGCGAATATCGCCACGGTTCAACAGATATATGGGGCGAGGATTGCCTTCCGGACCCGTACCACGAAAGGCACCATTGCCCTGATGCACGGTGCCGGCATAGACCATCTGGGGTGGGGGCAATTTCGCCAGCGATTGTCGAGTCTCTGTTATTTTTGCCTGCAGTTGCTGGTATTCCTGCCAGCCAGCCTCACCCAGAATTGAAATGGCCAACTCTTGCAGGCGTTGCCTCAGTTTCTGTACCGATTCTGTGGGTACTGCCGCTTTGGCGAAAACGCCATCGGTCAGGTTCTTTTTCTGCCACCGTGGGGGAGCTTCGATCGAATCAAGTGCCCGCACCGCTTTGCCAGAGGAAATCAGTTTGGAGCCGGAAAAAGCCTCCACTTCGGCCATTGCGAAAATAAAATCGTTCTGACGTGGGGCTAATTTTGTCGCACGGACACGAATGAACCGAGTCTGCTTCGCAGAAACTGCAATCGTAACTGGTTGTAAGCCGGGGTTGAGCAGATCGGTTTTGGAAAAGTCCCCCACAACGCGATATTCGTTTTCCTTCTCATTTGACGTGCGAACTTCAACCAGAAATCGCACCGGAAAACCAAAGCCCGCACCGATCTTGTTGAAATCATCGAAACATGGGTGCAGCACAATCTGATCGATGGTGATATCGGAACCAAGATCAATTTCGACCCACTTTTCGGATTCCTGTTTGGCCTCAATTTTACTGTGGTAGCCGAATTCGGCCCGCACATTCCCCTCAACGTGCGGCTTTGCCTGTAATTGCTGCTGAAGTTGATCCCACGCACCCTTGCTTTGGGCTTTCATTTTATTTTCATATTCAGCAATCGTGCGAAGAATGGTGTTCAACTGGGCATTCAGTTCCCCACGTTGCCTGGCAATTTGTGGGTCGCGATCATACGGGCGATCTGCACGGTCGAGTGCGGCGAATACCGCCTGGAGCTGGTAATAATCTTGCTGAGAAATCGGATCGAACTTGTGGTGGTGGCAATTCGCACACTGCACGGTCAGGCTGTTGAAGGTCATCATCGTGGTGGCGACCATATCATCTCGATCAAGGTGGCGGGCAATCCTGCCATCAATCTTCGATTCAGGAACTTCGGCATGGCCAATGAAGTCCCACGGACCTGCAGCAATAAAGCCTAATGCCTCAATCCCGTCCACAGTTCCCGGGAACATGGCATCGCCAGCGAGTTGTTCCTGAATGAATCGAGCGTAGGGTTTGTCCGCATTCAATGCCCGGATGACATAATCGCGGTAGGGCCAGGCATTCGGGCGTGGTTTGTCTTTGTCGTACCCATGGGTATCGCCATAATGTACCAGATCCAGCCAATGTCGGGCCCACCGTTCACCGTAATGTGGCGAAGCCAATAATCGTTCCACCAGCTTTTCGTAAGCATCGGGTGCGGGATCATTCAGAAACAACTGCACCTGTTCTGGCGTAGGTGGCAAACCAAGCAGATCAAAAGATAAACGCCGAATCAATGTTGTGCGGGTGGCTTCGGGTGCTGGCTGTAGGTTCTTTTTCGCCAGTTCCTGCCAGATGAAACGATCTACAGGAGTATTTGCCCACACCTGCCCTGCTGCAGAAACTTCCGGTGGCGGGACTTCCTTTAAGCCTTTGAGTGACCACCATTGGGTGTTGTCGGCAAATTCATCTGGCCAGTTCGCACCAGCGTCAAGCCATTTCTGCAGCAATTCCAGCTCGCGTGGAGATAGGGCTTCCCCTTTTGGTGGCATCCGTTCGCTGGCATCCTTACTGGATACCCGAAGTAGAAGCTCGCTTTTTGCCGCACCGTGGGGCACAATTACCGGACCATTCTCCCCACCTCGAAGTGCGTCAGAGCGGCGGTCAAAACGCAGCCCCCCTTTCGCTTCCGCAGGCCCATGGCAGGCATAGCACTTCGTAACAAAGATCGGCTGGATTTCTTTCCCAAAATCAATCGGTGCCTGCTGTTGGCCCCACATGGTCCCAGAAGCCCAAAGAACAATGGAACAAACGAAGGCCGTATCTAAGAAATATTTGTACACTATGCTACCACAAATCAACAATCATCTGGGTTGATGCTACCATAATTTGTGGTGGGATGCTCGTGAAAAAAGGCCGTTCATCCCAGCAGCCCTGTTGCAATATTGAACAAGGCAACTGTTGCAAAATGCAACACTATGTATTATTTTGCAACAGTCTTTTTTGCCCAGAACAATGAAAATACAAATTTTGTGCCAGAAAACGTGCGTGAATTTGAAATTATCCCACCAACAAAGTCAATTGGCACACCAGTTGCTGATACTTAATCTCATGTCGGTTGCGAGTCCCGACATGTGAAGTTGGTCCAAAAACCAATATTCTCCCTCCACGATGGGCGCGGGAGCCAACGGGTTGCGAGTCCCTGTTGGAGTTACTCCCGCGCCTTCACTTCTTTCTGGGGGGTATCATTGCACAAGCCAAAGTGTGAACTACGAAACACTCACGACAACTTAGTTGGCTGAAAGCGTGTATTTGTTCCTGTTGCTACTAATTCTTGCCTTGTATAGCCCGCAGCGTAAGCAAGGGTTTAAGTTATGTGAACCCTTGCTTACGCTATGAAGACAATACACATTCATTATCAAACCCTTGCTTACGCTTCGGGCTATGAAGTCAATGCACATTCATTAACTGTCCCTTGCTTACACTTCGGGCATCTTTTGAGCTTCTACATATTTCACAGCTTCTTCCAAATAAGTTTCATTTTCGATAATTCTGATATACCCACGTTCGGTGAACCACTTTTTTGGTTGTTCGAATCCCTGTTTAATGTTGTGCTCTGTAAGCGTTTCTGTTAACCGTCGTGAACACCAGGCCTTCAGTTGATTGTGAGTTTGCTTTCCTTCCTTATCAGAAGCCAAGACAATGTGGACATGGTTGACAACTACTGCCAACGCAAATAGCTGCCATTGTTTCCATTTGCAAACTTCGACAATTGTATCTGTGACGATTAACTGCTGGCTTTTAGATAGCAATACCTTTTCAGCAGTCATCTTCGTTCGCATTGCTTCAACAACGCTCGGATCAGGCGGTTGAATAATTGGTATTCCTTTTTTCAGGGAGCCACGCTCATCACCATGCAACCATGTGCCGTATGTTGTCCAGATGATGTGGTAAATCATCGTTGATTACCTCATGGAATTTATTTTTAACGTCTTGTCTTCATGGCTCTTGTCTTCATAGCCCGAAGCGTAAGCAAGGGTTCATATTACACAAACCCTTGCTTACGCTGCGGGCTATGAAGAAAATACAACATTGTTCAAACCCTTGCTTACGCTGCGGGCTATGGATGAAATCGACCCTTGCCATGAAAAAGATGATAACAATCAAATTGCCTTGGCAGTTTCTGGAATCACTTCTTTTTTTCCAGGTCGGATTCGCATATTGATCAGTTCGATCAGCAAAGAAAAGCCCATCGCAAAGTAGATGTAGCCTTTATTCATGTGCTGGCCCATTCCTTCTGCCACCAGCAACACGCCAATCAGAATCAGAAATGCCAGGGCTAGAATTTTTAAGGTAGCGTGTCGGGCGACGAAATTGCTGATCGTTTCTGCAAATGCCATCATTACTCCCATCGCAATAATCATCGCTACCACCATCACCCAGATATCTTCCACCATCCCCAGTGCTGTGATCACCGAATCGAGTGAGAAAATGATGTCCAAGATGGCAATCTGCACCAGCACCGAAACAAATGATGCTTTGCCCACCGTCTGTTGATCTTTGGGCTGGCGTGCGTGCTCGATCTTTTCGTGGATTTCACTGACACTTTTGAAAATGAGGAATGCCCCACCGACCAGCAGAATTAAATCCCGTGTGGAGATTTCCCTGGCTTCCAACCCAGTCAGCAGTGGGAGCTGGGGAATGGTAAAGAGCGGTTTGGTTAAACCCAGCAGAAACGAAAGTGATGCCAGAAGCAGTAACCGCGAAACTAAAGCGATGATCAGGCCCAGTCTGCGTGCCTTTGGCTGCTGCTCCTGGGGCAATTTTGCAGCGATGATTGCCAAAAATACCAAATTATCGATCCCTAAAACAATTTCCATTGCTGCCAGCATCACCAGACCGAGCAGAATTGCCCACATGGTCTGTTCTGAACCTCGCGTGGTGCGTAATTGCCGTAACTCTTTAGTTGATAAGGAGATCGGGCCGTTTTTCTGCAGAATTTCGATCTTGTCTTCCACGAGTTTGCCCGAAAAGTGCTCTTCGTCAATCAGCTCAATCGAATCGTGGCCGGAATCGCTGTCACCATCGCGAAAAACAATCTTTTTGATGAATTTTCCTTCGAATTCCTGGGAGCCGTAGGGTGTTTTTAAATGAAAAGTGGCATTTTTCAGTGATCCCCGTACTTCTTCGCCGTTGGTTTTCACGACGACTGTTTCTTCATTCACTGCGAGTGGTTCATCGCCCGCGAAGGCACAGAAAATCGCAAGCAGTCCCAAACTTAATGTCCAGATTCTCATTTTTTCCTCAGCAAATGCCTTACACAGCAATCTCTCATCTTACCAATTCTGCCACGTCGCCTGGATTGTAACAACCCACTTGACACCACATGTGGGGCGGTTACAATACCTAAGTCTTAAAGAGTTAGGTGAAAATGGTGAACGAGCTTCCCTCTCCCACTGGACGTGAACTGGAAATCCTGAAGGTCCTGTGGGATCACGGTGCGTCCAGTGTGCGGCAGGTCCACCTGCAGATGCAGGCAAATATGATCGAACCGATTGCCTACAACACGGTGCAGACATTGTTGCGGATCATGCAGACCAAGAATCTGGTCGACTATGCGGTGGAAGGCCGCACGTTCATCTATACCGCACGATACAGTCGAGAGGAATCGGCAACGCGGTTTCTGGATCGCGTGTTTGATGGTGCCGCCACCAACTTAATGATGACCCTGATTCGGGCTGAAAAAATCCCAGCAGAAGAATTGGAAAAGATTTCAGCAATGATTGCTGCCGCACGTGCGGACCAGACGGGGGCGAACTGTGACTGATTTTCTCATTAATCACTACCACGGTGCCGTCCAGGCATTGCTAGCCACTGCCACCATCTCTTTACTGGGTTGGTGGGGAGTGCGTTACCTGTTGCGGCAACCGATTCACCGCGTTTTCTGGTCAACCTGCACCATGTTGGCCACGCTGGGTGCGTTGTTGCTTTGTGCGTTGCCCGCGATCTGGAAAATTCCTGTTGTGACTGGAACGATTGCAGTCCAGCAGACAGCTGAAGTGCCACCTGCTACCGGAAAAGATGATAGTTCTCTCATCGTTGCATCACCCGTGACGGTTTTGTTTCCCAATCAATTGGTGATGAACGAGAACGCACCAATGTTGAATGGAATACCTCAGATTGCCGTGCCACCAGGAGAAAAGTTAAAGAACGCTCATCGATTGCAAACGCTCGCACCAAAGCAAATTGATGAGAAAGTACAAGCGGGTTATGTTGCCGCACCACCTGCGCTGAAAGAATCAACGCAAGTTACCTGGTGGCATGTCGTTGTGGCAATTTACCTGGTTGGCTTGCTGGTGGGTGCGGTGCGGATGATCTGGGCTGCCGTTCAGGTACAGCGTATCTGGAAGCATTCGTTACCCATCCCACCTGTTTATCGGGCACGGTGCGAAGAAATTGCCCGCACACTGACGTTGCGAAAATATGATTTTCATGTTTCCCACGTCATCCGTGGTGCCAGTTGCTTTGGCATCTGGAAGCCACGAGTGGTGCTGTCGCTTGATCTGCTGTTTCAACCGCAGCAGTTAGAGGGGGTGATTCGCCACGAAGTGAGTCACCTGGAAAGAAAAGACCCTGCCCGCCTGTTGCTGGCTGGGGTGTATCAAACTGTTTTCTGGATCTTTCCGTGGGGACACTGGCTGGTACGCGAAATGCGCGTAGCTCAGGAAATGCTTGCAGATCGCCTGGCATTAGGTGAAAAGCTAGCTCCAGTGGCTTATGCAGAAATGTTGTTGATGTATTCCCAGGCAGGGCGAATGCCCGCACTTGCTATGGGAATGTCCCACGGTCGTTCCCAGTTATATCGGAGGATCGAAATGTTAGTGAAGTCGGAGAAAAAAATGCAAACGAAGATGTCGAAGCTATGGCGTGGTGTGTTCGCAGGTGTCGTAGGTACGACAGCCCTGGTGTTGGGTGGAATTGCTCTGCAACCTACCACAGAAATTGTGGCTGCACCACCTGCACCGAAAAAAGAAGAAAAAGAAGCTCCCAAGGTAGACGCACCGAAGCCACCTGTTCAGCAGGGAGAAATCCGCGACGACTTTGACAAAATGCGGATTGATCTGGAAAAAATGCAGGCGGAAATGATGCAGCGTATTCAGCAGCTGATGCAAAAAATGCCACAGCAACCTGGCGTAGCAGCGCCTGTTTTCCCAGGTGGTGGCGTGCAGGGCCGGATCATCATCAATGGACCAAACGGGATGCAGGCGTTTAATCCATTTGCACCCATCGGTGGACAAGGCCGTCTGGGTATTACCGTGGATCGCCCCAACGAAACACTGATCAATCAACTCGACCTGCCAGTGGACCGTGGTCTGATTGCGAAAGATGTTCCAGCACAATCTGTTGCTGGGAAAGCGGGTATCAAGCCCCACGATATTATTCTGGAAGTGAATGGCAAAGCGGTGCCCAACGATCCTGCAGCATTCAAGAAGAATATTGATGAGATCAAGCCAGATACTGCAGTTGATATTGTGGTGCTTCGAAAAGGGAAAAAAGAAACCATCAAGGATGTAAAACTTCCTGAAGTGAAAGAGGAACCAATGGCGGCACCATTCCCAGGTATTCAGGTGATTCCGATCAATCCTGGTAACCTGCCAGGTGGCTTTGCACCTGTCTTTCCTGTGCCTCCAGTTGTTGCACCACCCATCCCTGCTTTCCCTCAAGGTGCAAACATTGCCCAGGAATCGATGCAGGTTCAGATTTCTGGCGATAGCTTCACCGCCATTGTTACTTCCAATGGTGTGAAAGTCAGCGTGGCAGGTTCGAAAGAAACCGGTTCACCCGTGGCAGACAGCATTGTTATTGAAGACAACGGTAAAACCACCACCGTTGATTCAATGGACAAAGTTCCCGCACAGTACAAGCCACTGGCAGAAAAGGCACTGAAAGGGATCAAATAGTTGAAGCTTGTGGCTGTGACGAACATTCACTGTTTGTGCATTCAATCAGTTTCCGAATAGAAATGCAACTTTTCAAAATCAATCAATCGAATTGACTTCCCCACCATTGCGGCTGCCCATTGCATTAAAGGCTGTAGGTGTTACCGAGTTTCGCACAAAGCGGCAGGAACCATCGCCCAGGCACACATTCACGCCACCTGTATGATGGCTGCGGGTATAGAGTACCACCGCACCAGCATTCACAATCGGTGCACGTGGGGTAGTGATGCCCTGATAACTCTGCACGTCGGGCGTGGGGGTATTCGGTGGGCCAAAGGTGCTGAACCAGTTGTTCCCTTCCCAGGAATTACTGTATCGGCCTCGTAGATCGTTGCGGTTAGTATCGCGAACCACGTTGATTTCGCCCACCATGATGGTGTTTGACAGGCCATCGGTAACATCAGATAACCGCGTACGGGATTTGACAAAGAACATACCATTCATGTTCTGTCCGTTAGCACTATAAGTGGTTGAACCAGCACACACCACATAGTTGGTGTGCATCCCCTGCTTCTGCGATGCTGTGGCACCTGTGGGATAGGTAACTGTGTTGCCATCGAGCGTATCTGTTTTGGGGCTGTTCGGATCTGATGGGCACATTAGAGTCGGGATGAGGGTTTGCTTGTCCGGTGCCAGTAATGCCCAGTTACCATTGATGGCGACAGATGCTTCATACAGTCGGTAAAGATTATCCTGTTCGATGTATGGCAACAATGGTTGCACCCAGCAGCCACGTATCCATGGGGCATCGTTGGAATAAAAATTGTTGTACTGCCCTTGTGGCAAAGTTCCCACGCCATCGTTGTGGGCGTGCATCCCAATGCCAAGTTGTTTGAGATTATTGGTACACTTACTGCGGTTAGCAGCTTCCCGAACTTTCTGAACTGCGGGCAAGAGCAAGCCAATCAGGATTGCGATAATTGCAATCACCACCAATAATTCGATCAATGTGAAGCCGGAACGATGATACTTTTTCGACACGACTAATTCTCCTGAAATGATGAGAAAAGAGGGATCGTGAATACGATCCGCTAATTTTTCAATCGTAATCTGTGGCGTGAAATTACACAAGAGACTTTCAAACAATTGTTTGAAAATGAGAAAAATTTCACCCTGCGGTATGGATGCAACAGGTTCCGACATCGACACAAACCACAGCATGTACGTTTTTTCACGCACATATCATATATCCACGGTAAGGTTAAAATCAGGAATTTTGTTGTACTGTGAGCGAGAAATTTCAAAAGTACTTCGTCGCAAGTTCTTTTAAGGTAATTACTTGAGTCAATGGGAACTATTTTGGATATTCTGGACAAATAACAATCAGGCGAATGTCAGGATGTCACAAGAAAGGTTAAGTATGAAAATTATTTCATACTCGGTGCCATGTTGAATAGTCCCCAGTGGGAACCAACACGGCACTTTCTGGGATGCTGTGCATGACGTAAGTCCAGGCCTGGCACGTGCTGCGGTTGAACTCTACGGATACCACAAGCCTTTCATATAAGTCAGGTATGGTACTAGCTGGGCCAATCCCTTCATAACTATCTAGCGCAGCAATAGTTTCGGCAAATTGATCTTCGTGAAGCTGATAAAGTTCACCCACAACTGGTGAGGTTACCTGATTGGTGAACTGAATTGCCGGGTATGTTCCAAGATCGTATAAACAGGCACAGTGCAGGCGGGCAGCACCCAGCAATGTGGCCCTGCTGGCTAAATAGTTACTCATCGGATGTGACGAACTACTGAGTAAAGTGCCATAAACGAACAATGGATGGTTCATTTCCAGACCCTGCTATCCCCCACTGGATGTGGGAATGGCCTGCAATAATTTTTCCACAATATTGTCTGAAGTAATGCCATCCGCTTCAGCATTAAAATTGGTTAAGATGCGATGACGCAGAACGGGCAGTGCAACTTTCTTAATATCATCCGTGCTGACATACGTGCGGCCATGCAGTAACGCACGTGCTTTCCCAGCCAGTATCAGGTATTGGCTGGCACGTGGGCCTGCACCCCAGGTGACATATTCCCGGATCAGTTCACTGCCAGGGGTTTCCGAATTTTTGCGTGTGGCACGTGCCAACTGCATCGCATAACGAATGACATGCGGTGCCGCAGGAACCTTCAGCACCAATTGCTGCATTTCCAGCAATTCCGGCCCACTGACAACACGTTCAATTAATGCCTTCTTTGGCTTGGTGGTCGCTTCAACAATGAGATATTCTTCATCTTCACTGGGGTAATCAACCAGCACATTGAACATAAAGCGGTCGAGTTGGGCTTCTGGCAATGGGTAGGTGCCTTCCTGCTCAATTGGATTCTGCGTCGCCAGTACAAAAAAAGGATCTGGCAACGTGTGTCGTGTCCCACTGACGGTTACCTGGCGTTCGGCCATCGCTTCCAACAGTGCAGATTGCGTTTTGGGTGGGGTGCGGTTGATTTCGTCGGCCAGCAGCACATTGGAAAACAACGGCCCACGGAAAAACTGAAAGCCACGGGTACCGGAAACCGGATCATCCTGCAGAATTTCCGTACCAGTAACATCGGAAGGCATCAGGTCGGGAGTAAACTGTATCCGGTTGAAAGTGAGTTCCATTGCCTCGGCCAGCGTGCGGATCATCAGTGTTTTCGCCAGTCCAGGCACCCCCACAAGCAGGCAGTGGCCACGTGCCAGTAAAGCAATGAGCAGTTGCTCTAACACATCATTCTGCCCCACAATGACTTTGCGGCACTCAGCCAGCACCCGTTCTGCCGTGCGACGCAACTGGTCGGCGGCATCCAGATCGGCAAACTCTTCGATTGTCCCCTCAGTCACAGTCATGGCGTTTCCTTGTTGGTCGGTATGGGCAACGGTGCCGGAAATCGGTGAATCGCCCGATTCGTCATCAGCACCATTTCTTTCCTGCCAGATGGGAATTTTATGACCAATTCCGGCCCACCTGCAAGCAGTTTTGAAATCGCTTCCATTTTCCCGGTTGCGGGCTGCACCACCTGCACGGGAAGTGGGTGATCGTCCCATCCCAATAGTGGGAATTCCAGGATGCGAAACCACTGGCGATGAATCAGCCATTGTGCGAGATGGTCTGCCCAGTAACCAGTTCCCTGATTTGGCGTAAGTGCTTTTGGCGTAAGAATCAGCGATTGGTTGGCCCAATGAATCTGCGTATATTTCTCCGCCTGGGGCAGCAGTTGCCGCCAGGTACGTTTGCCAGGAATCAAGTCCAGTTGGCCAACATGGGTATCGGTAATGAAAGTGGCAAATTGTTGCTGCAATTGAATATCGTGTACCTGAATGCCCAGATAGACTTCTTCCTGCCACAGTTTTTTGCCCGTTTGGCGGGAGATCAGATTGGCAACAACGCCATAATTGCGTTTTTCCAGCACCAGAATGCCCCAGTTAGAATCGATGATGCCTGCTGGGGCACCAGCATGGTCAAATTCGTTGTCGAATGATAGCTGCCAGTTCAATTTGCCTGCTTTGGTTTGCAGGCTGGCGATCAGATTGCTGAATGACAATATGGCGATATCACCATCAATAGCATGGCATACCGCTTGCCCACGTGGGAATTTTTTGTACCAGATTTCTTTGGGAACAGTGTGCGTCAGGTCCCAGCATACCACTTTCCCAGTGGTATCAACTGTCAGTAATTGTCTATTTTCGAGCAGTGTCGCCGATTGAAAATGCTCATAAACATCATTTTCTATCCGTAAGTGCCCAAGCAAATTCCCCGTAGTTCGATCATAGATCACCACCGAACGTTGATTGTGGCAAAAGAAGCACAATTGCTGCTGGTTTTGTGCCACCAACAAAAAAGCAGAATTGGTTTCCCGTTCTGGTGCGAAGTAGTTTCCCGCATGAAAAACGGGTAGAGAATTGGCCAGAATCTGCCATAACAGTTTGCCTGTTTGCAGGTTACACGCAGCAACGCCCTGCGGGCCCACGATCAGGCATTGCTCTACATCGCCGTGCGTGCTTTCCGCTGCAAAATCCAGTTCAATCAGTCGGTTCTGATCCAGAAAATCCACTTGCTGCCCACGCTGTACAGCCAGGGGACCATTTCCCGAAAGTGGGATGCCCAACGGATAGGTCTTTGTGTTGAACATGCCGTTCTTAACCACAGTCTGTTCCTGTTTCAGCACATCTAATGGTGTTCTCGTCGGGGGAACGACCGCCCCTGATACGAAATGAATCTTTTTTAAATCCGGTTTCGTGGTCAATTTCTTAGGAGCTGCCCAATCCGAATACCGTCTGGGAATGCCCTGTTCATCACGAATAGAAAACAGTGGTGAATCAGTGGGGATATCGCTGTTCGTGCCTGCCAATAGTTTGATGCGGGGATCAATTGTTGCAGGCAGTTCAGGCAACCGACCCCGTAACTGCAGATAGCGTTGCACGAGATCCCACTGAAGAGTCAGTGGCAGATCTGGTGTGACTTGCAGACACTGTTCTAAGTCGCGTGCGGTGGCAGCATTGAAGATATCTTTCCACTGTGGGGAACCTGGAACAGTTGATTGCAGGTTCTTTTCTGGTGCATCAAACGCTTCCCACTGATAACTTGCCAGGCTAACTGCATCGATAGACAACAGACGATTTCGATGTAAGTATAGATTTCCAAAAGATTTACGAATGGAAGCTCGCTGCGTCTTTCCTGTTGCTGGATCGAGGAAATGCAATGCATTTTTGGTGGGCCACAGCACCGTATCGTGGGATAACAGCCCACGTCCAAAAGTATGCGAACCGTTAGGATCGTGGATGGTCCAGCCGGTATCACCAGAATCAGCACCAGAAAAAATCGAAATCCCACGGATACCTGGAAGTCCGCCACGGAAGGTAGTAATCAACCGATTATGAGCAACACCCAGCATCTGGTATACGTGCACTTCAGTTAATTCCCACCGTAACGCTCCTGTGTGCAGATTCAGGCAAATTAACCGTTCCGCATCCGGTGGGGCAAGAAACACCTGTTCTTCCGCAACAAGGGCCGGGCAGGTATCCCGCACCATGACGATGTTATCGTCCCGTTGTGGGTAGTGATGTTGCCAGAGAAAGTTGCCGCTCAGAGCTTCCAGACCAAAAACGATCCCCGCACCCGGTGTAACGATTAAAGTGTTGCCAGAAATCGTCAGTTGCAACTGTGAAATCGGCTCGTCCAGACGATCCCTGATTTGTTGCAACTTCTTTTCCCACAGTAGTATTGGTGGGGATTCATCCTCGTTCCAGGTGTAGCACGCAACGTGGTGACTGCCGCCCGTGCCTTCTTCGGTCCAGAAAGTGGCATACAAGCGGGTATTGTGGTAGACCGGGCAGCCAGTCCAGATGCGAACCGAATCACTTTTCGGTGGGGACAATTTCCAAAGCAACTTACGTTTGGGGCCGTCGTTCACCTTCCCAAAGCAGGCGATGTAACTGATCGACTGATCGGCATCCAGATTGAGAGGTACGGCCAGTTTCCCACCCATGTTGGCCAACAGCCGATCATCCACCCTGCTTAGCGTGGTGGGCTGGGGGTGATCGCTGGGAAATGAATTTTCAATAATCGCTTGATCGTGATAATGAATTGTCGTTTCTGGCTTTTGCAATGGTATCCCCACCAGGCGGGCGTTGGATGCAAAAAAAAGTTCATCTTCAAAGACCAGCGGGTGAAAACCCACCGCACGTGGATGGTGTGGGGTATTGTCTGGAAAAATCTCAGGATTCTTGAATGGCAGTGGCAGAGGAACTTCCCACGCAGGCGATTCTGCAAAATAATAAGGCAAACTTTCGACTTGAGTGGCATTTCGGTCAACAAACCCACCAAAAGTGGTACGATCCACACGGGTTCGGTCAACAGGCAGTGCCAGTTTCGATGCATTTTTCAGGTGAACCCGCAGCAGTTCAACCAGTTTTCCTTCCTGACGCCATAGTTTACCAGTTGCTTCCGGAGCCGTTTGCTTTAACTTGTCCAGGTGCAACTGGGCCTGGGGCAGTTCGCCTCGAATGATCTGGATGAAAATAATTTCCGCAAGTGCTTGTGCTGCAGGTGTTTGCGGATTAGGAAATCGCAAGCTCGATTCACCTGCGGTGCGTGGCAACAACCAATGCCAGTATTGTTCTGCTGCCAGCAGATCCCCACGTTGGGTGGCACGCCTTGCCAGTTCCTTGATTGCTTGTTCCGTAGGTGTGGCACAAAAAAAACGCCCCACAATATCCTGCAGGGAGGCATCATTTTTCTCAGTCAAGGCTGTCTTCAACAGATTCTGTACCTGACCATCCAGTCGGTTTCGATAAACCGCTAATGTTTCCGTCGGAAAAAGTGATATGTAGCGATGAACCTCCCACCGTGCCTGCAAATGGTGACGCTGATCGGCAGGAACAAGTTCGTTGGGTGCAGTGTCGAGAATTTTTTGAAATGCACTGAGCGATTCAGTCCACTTTGCAGCAGCGGCCAGTTGTCGGGCACTTTCCAACTGAGCGAGCACGGGATTATCGAGAATCCTGTCCTGTGCCCAACCGGATGTGGCCAGCAGCAGATGAAACGACAATATTCTTACGAATAAACGACTGTTCAATCTTTTCCTCTTTTTCTGCTGCTTTCAAGTGGGGATTCTCAACTATTTTACAGGCTTAGCAGAGAAATTTTCCTGAAAGTAAGAAAATTCTACCCCACAGAAATTAGACTGGTTTGTTCCAACGAGGAAGTTCTTAAAATAATGGATGTCACGCCATTAATAGATTGCTGCCATGTCGTTACGTTCAAAGAATTCGAGTTTATTTCTCCCACGTTGGGTGGGTCTGGGGCTCTGTGCCACCACCATGCTGGTGCTGCTTGGCTGCTGGAAACCAACCGCACGGATGGCAAAGGTCGAATCGGACGCCACCTATCCGTTACGTACCGGTTGGCTGGTGGTGAATACCCCAAAAGGAGCCCCACGTGGGCCTAGTGCGGGCAATCTTTCCCCGCTGAACTGGTTGCAGATCCCCACCGAACAACGTGTGGGGGATCAAAAATTACTCGATTCTGAAGTGCGGAGTGGGAATATCCTGAACGCACGTAAGTTCGACCACTTTCCAGAAGAATTGCTTCCGAAACTGGTGCCCGGACTGGAAACAGGAATGAGACAGGTGTTTGGCACCCAGGCAGCACCGCACGTGGTACCGGGTAAAGAACAATTAGACAAGCATCTGAATGAATTGGCCGCTTTGAAGAAAACCGCCGATGAAGCAACAATTGAGTTCGTTGAAACTGCGATCAAAACAATGAAAACGCTGGTTTCTGATAGTGCCCAGGCCGATGGCTGGGTGAACGAACTGCAGGTGGAAACAAATCAGCTGACGATGGGCCGCAGCCTGTACCAGACCTATTGTCAGCAGTGCCACGGCGAAACAGGTGGGGGCGATGGACCTGCGGGCGTGGGTCTGAGCCCAGCCCCACGAGATTATCGCAGTGGCATTTTCAAGTTTATCAGCGCGAAAACGACTGCTCAGGGAGTTCGCCCACGTCGTGCCGATCTGCATCGCACCATTACCAATGGGCTGGATGGTGCAGGCATGCCCGCTTTCACAGTACTGACCACCCCACAGATTGAGGCAATTACTTCCTATGTCATCTTTCTGAGTATCCGTGGGGAAGCAGAATTTCGCCTGTTGAAACGCTTCTGTAATGAAAACGAAATCTGCGACCCAGTGACAATTACCGCAGACCTGGCCTCCGAAGCGAAGAAAATCCTCGAAATCTGGTCCGAATGCGATCGTTCGCCCATTCCGGTTGACCCGAATCCTTACACCACCCGCGAAAGCCAGATTCAGGCGGCAATTGCGGGTGCGAAATTGTTCAACGATGCCAAACAGGGTGCCTGTGCTTCGTGCCACATTAATTATGGTCAGGATGCCCCCTACCAGTTTGATGCGTGGGCAGGGATTCTGAAACCACGGAATTTTAAATTAGGCACCTTCCGTGTGGGCAGTGCACCGGAGGAAATTTATACCCGCGTTTACTGCGGCATTCCGGGTGCGGGCATGCCCAGCCACTTGCATTTGTTGCCCACACCGGAAGAAAAGGAAGCCAATACCAGCCGAATCTGGCAGATCGTCTGGTTTATTCGCGCATTATCTCAACCGGAACAGCGGGAAGAATTGCGAAGAGCAGGGATCCCACTGGAATAAGCAAGCAGAGATAATCTCGTTTAGCCCATTAAATCACTTTGGCTCCAGCATAGACCAGACACAGTTAACGCCTTGGGAAGACAAATATGAAAAATTCTAATGAGACTGCATCCACAGAGGAATTAAAGTCGAAGTTGCAGAAGATCCGCACGATTCAGGTGACCATTCTCATTATTTTTGCATTCATTATTCTTGTCTGGTTAATTCTGGGATACTGGCGAAACAATATCGCAATATTTATCGTGACTGTTTCCAGCGGAATAACAACAACTGCAGCATTGATCGCTTCGACAAGTGGCATTACCGCAGAAATTAAGAAACGAGAATCCACGGAACAGAAAACAGAATCTCAAACTCCAGGTTAGAATTGGTTATCGATACCCGATTCTTCAAAATGATTCCTGTTTCGCTTGAACCTGCTTGCCATTTTGCCTGTCAGTGAAATAATAACCACATGGGGCGGTAGCTCAGTTGGGAGAGCGCTGCATTCGCATTGCAGAGGTCGTGAGTTCAACTCTCATTCGCTCCACTATTTCATCACGCATCAATTTCAACTGCTCCAATCAAGATTCAGAAAATAGCTGAATTTCTCTCGCTATCGTGGACTACTTCTGAAGCTGCTTTCATTTTTTGTTGTTTCGCAGACCGGCCCAAGGTAGACTCGTTCTGTTGCAGGAGACTCAACCATGAAAATAGCATTTTTCGTTTCTTTATTCGTTCTGTCAGCGGTGCGTGCAGATGATGCTGCGTTTCGCCCGTTGTTTGATGGGAAAACGTTTGCCGGCTGGAAAACCAACGATCGCACTGCCAAAAGCTGGAAAGTGGAAGAGGGCATGCTGGTACTGTCCGGTGGGAATGGCAACCTGATTTCTGAAGAAGAATTTGAAGATTTCGAATTGAAACTGGAATGGCGTGCCAAGAAAAAAGGCTACAACAGCGGATTATTCCTGCGTGGCAATAATCAGATTAATCTGGCAGAAAAAAGTTGTGGGTCGCTGATGGCCGCACCGAAAACCAAGGGGGTTCCAGAATTAATGAAGGCACCCGGAGAGTGGAATCTTTGGGAAGTCACCTGCATCGGCAACAAGATCACCTTCAAAGTAAACGGCAAAGAAGCCTGGAATGTCGAAGGATTCAAACCCACCAAGGGCACGGTTGGCCTGCAGGCGGAAGGTCAGCCGATTGATTTTCGGAATATTCAGATCCGTACGATCAAGAAATAGCCAGGAAATCCTTGGCTCTAGTGCCCAATGTACTTGGCATACAGGGTGCGGGCTTTGTCGCAGTCATCGGTGCCTTTAATGATGGCACGGCCATCTGTAAATACCGTAAACTCATACTGCGTATTGGCTTCCGTCAATTGGAACTTCAGCAGAAACTTGTTGAACGACACATCACCCGATACCCGCAGTTGGCGGGCCAGATCGTCGAAGTTCAACTGATTTTTGCTGCGGTGGGAAACCTGCACCGCATTTCGGCCACACAGACTGGTGGTCTGGGTGCCATGGTCGCCTTCAAGCCATTCAAACTGCCGTTGTTTACAGCACGGACAGTTTCGTTTTTCCAGCAGGCGGGCAATCTTGATCCTTCGATTCGTGTTTGTCCACAGATCAAACGTCACCAATTCCCGATTAATTGCTTCTTTCTTGCCTGCGAGAATCTTCAATGCTTCTGCCGCCTGATAGCTGGCAACCACAGCAACTGCCGGTCCTAACACACCAGCGGTTTCGCAGGTTCCCACGTCGCCTGGGCCTGGGGATGCTTCAAAGACGCACCGCAGACAGGGGGTTTCACCCGGAATAATGGTCATCGTTTGGCCTTCCGTGCCCACAGCACCACCGAAGACCCATGGAATACCGAGTTTTACTGCCGTATCGTTAATCAGGTACCGCACCTCAAAGTTGTCGGTGCCATCCATGATCATGTCGACATCTTTTGCCAGATCGAGGATATTGGTGCGGTCTATATCCGCCACAATCGGCTCAATGGTGATGCTGGAGTTCACTGCACGCAGTTTGTTGGCGGCTGCCACCGATTTCGGCATATTTCCCGTCACATCGGCCTCATCGAACAGCACCTGTCGCTGCAGATTGCTGATTTCGACAAAGTCGCGATCGACAATGCGGACAAAGCCAACACCAGCACGCACGAGATGGTTGGCCAGCACGGTGCCCAGAGCCCCACAGCCACAGATGACCACGCGGGACTTGGCAATATTTTCCTGACCCTGTTTGCCAATCCCCGGCACGCGGGTCTGGCGGGAGTATCGTTCCAGATTTTGTGATTCGTTGCTCATTACCTTCATTCCGTGCCCCGCAGTGGGGGCAATTTGGGCTTTGTTTCTGTTGGGAGAAAAAGTTGTCTTATTCTGGCATCACGCCATTATCCTGAAGGAAACTGCGTAAGAAATGGATCATGGTTTTTGGCCATTTTTCTTCTTTGCCGTAACCAATCAGGGTTTCAAAGTCTTCCTGAGTGCGTTGCAGTTCAGTGCCCTGTAAACGTTGCAGATAACCTGCCAGATATTCCAGTGCTTCGTTCGCTGCCGCACGATGCACCAGCCCCTCGTCCGACCCATCCAGGAACACATAGGCGTGCAGCACCGCCAGCAGCAGTGGGTGGATGCCTAATTCTTCAGGGATCAACGGGAATACCGCTGCCCCATCGGGAATATTATCCTCAAAATCGTCGGCTTCTGGTGCGTCCATATCGATCAGCCCCCGGCAACAGCGGGGATCAGGGCAATGACATGGCCATTTTCGACAGCGGTATCCAGATCATCCAGATAGCGGATATCTTCATCGTTCACGACCACATTGATGTACGGCCGCAGGGCACCATTATCAAAAAGGCGGCTTTCAATGTTGGGGTATTGCTGCACCACCTGTTGCAGGGCATCCCGCACAGTGGTGCCAGTTACTTCAATTTCCACCAGACCATCGGTATATTCGCGTAACGGCTGAGGGATTTCTACTTTCACGGCCATTCCAATTATATCCTTCTTGCTAAAGTTCCGTGGGAGAGGCGGGGAAACACCCCACCCGGTTTATACCGCGACGGGCTCGTTTGCCAGCAGCGATTCAAATTCAGCTAGCGACGGCTTAATGTGGACTGGCTGCTCGATGGCATCATACAGGGCATCCATCGTTTTCAGGCCATTACCAGTCACGCACAGCACAATTTCCTCATCCACAGGCAAGCGGCCTTGTTCAATCAGTTTTCTGGCAACTGCCACGGTGGTGCCACCCGCGGTTTCGGCAAAAATGCCTTCCGTGCGGGCCAGCAGTGTCATTCCTTCGATAATTTCTTCATCCGTCACATCTTCTGCCCACCCACCGGTCTCACGGATCAGTTTGGCGGCAAAATAACCATCAGCGGGGTCGCCAATCGCCAGCGATTTGCAGATGGTATCTGGTTTGCGGATCGGTTTGTGGCGTTCGCGGCCGGTTTTCACAGCATCGGTAATCGGATTACAGCCAGTTGCCTGGGCCCCATACATTTTTGTAGTGGGTGCCTCCGCAACAAAGCCAATCTTGTGCAGTTCGGTGAACGCTTTATGAATTTTGCCGATTAACGCCCCACCTGCCATCGGGCACACCACGTGCTGTGGGAAACGCCAGCCCAGATCTTCGGCGATTTCGTAACCGTAGGTTTTGGAACCTTCCGCATAATATGGGCGGAGATTCACGTTCACGAAGCCCCAGCCATACTTCATGGCAATCTGCGTGCAGAGGCGGTTGACTTCGTCGTAGGTACCGTCGCAGGCCACCACATTGGCCCCGTAAACGCTGGTACCCAGGATTTTGGTGCGTTCCAGACTGGCGGGCACCAGAATATAAGTGCTCATGCCGGAAGCGGCGGCATTCGCCGCCACGCTGTTGGCGAGATTCCCCGTGGACGCACAACCCACCATCGTCATGCCGAATTCGTGGGCTTTCGACAGTGCCACCGATACTACGCGGTCCTTGAAGGACAGGGTGGGGAAGTTCACGGCATCGTTTTTCACCCACACATTTTTCAGGCCAAGTACCTCCCCTAACCGTGGGGCACGCACCAGAGGGGTGCCACCCACCTGGGCACCCACGTTGGGCTTGCCATTAATGGGCAGCAGTTCGCTGTACCGCCACATTGTTTTGGGGCGGGAGGCCATTAATTCTTTGC
Organism: Zavarzinella sp.; assembly: GCA_041399155.1. Classification (NCBI taxonomy): domain Bacteria; kingdom Pseudomonadati; phylum Planctomycetota; class Planctomycetia; order Gemmatales; family Gemmataceae; genus Zavarzinella; species Zavarzinella sp. The sequence goes on along the minus strand of JAWKTI010000001.1, from coordinate 224,907 downwards.
TGGTGTTCGCTGCAATCGCAGCATAATCGTAATCCACTTCCAGCGGACCGAAGTCGTCCTTACAGAAGTTGATCGCCTCTTTTGGATACAACTTACCACACACGCGACATCGCAAACCAATTGCATAATCGGGGGTAACCATAACAACAATTCCCTCGGCAAACCATGGAAGCCAATGAAGTAATGTTACAGCCGGAAGAAAACTGTTCGGATAGCTGATGATCATTTACTGCTATAATGGTTAACAGCAGTTGAAAGTTGATCAGGCCGAACCCACGTCAGATCTTCCCCGGCTAACCGGGCAGGAGGTAGCACCATGGTGATCATTCACCGGTTGCTGTGGTTTCTACGGGCCTGTTCCCTCTACCACTCTGGATCGTTCGTGAGGTGCGATACAGTGAGTACCACATGCCCACAAAAGCGAACTTGATAAATACAGTATAGCCCATGAATCAGGTTCGACAATTGTTGAACAAAATTTTTCCCTTGACAGCCAGCCACCGCACATCGAGTTGGCAATTGCATGAAATTAACCCATGCGCTGAAATGTGCGTCTGCGGGGGAATCATTTCCGCCACAACCTCTCGCAAATTACTCTGCTGCAACGCGAACAGTGCGACTATTTCAGCCTGTTCATGCCCGATCTCATAGCTAATCCGTGGGAACGCCAGGAACGCCACCTGGGCTATCGCCAGGCCAAACCAATATTTACGCGGGGCCCCAACCGCCTGAGGGAACGCTCGCGAATCTGGGGCAGCCAGGGCTACGTCCTCTCCCCTCGTTTCCTGCAGGCTGCCGTGATGCCACCCCTTACATTAACCCCTCCCTGGTAAATCCGACAATTTTGAAAATCCGAATCAGTCGTGGTATGGGTCGTGATGCACTCGATGCATCATCGGCATTACTGCGAATAAAAGGTATGCAGGACGAAGCAATCAAGTCACTTGTACCTGTGTTGTTCAACATCTCTATTCCATCGCCTTACGAAATGAAAGAGATTCTGCAGAACATTGATGAATTTGCCCCAACTCAAAAGGAATTGTTTGCACCATTGTTGAAATATTACCGTGCTCCAACTAGAGGAAAAGCCAACCAGGCCTTGTTCCTGAAAGTTCTCAAACAATGCGACCCGGCAGCTTTTTCAAAAGAAAAACTGGATCAGGAACTTGAGTCTTAAAGTAAGGCAACAATTAACTCTTTCATCAGAGATTCGGAATTTTATTACACATTTTTATAAGCGAACTATGCACCGGTGGGGCGGGGGCCGAAGCTCTTCAATCGACGTAACTCTACTGGTAGCTGGGAATTAAGGTTGATTTCATTGCGACTTAAGGCATCGTAAACCGCCCGCTTCCAAGTGGGGCTGTCGGTTTGTCGCAGCAAAAACTGCTCCAGAACACTCCCACGTGCGCCTGTCTTGGGATTAGGCGTTACTTTTGCTTTTGGCACCATGAAATCTGCCACCAGGCGAGAAAATTCTGCATTCGATTCAGCCGATTTGTCCTGATGTGCCAATACCACCGCCTTACCCAGACCAGAAATCATCTTTGCAGTGCTCTGCTTGCGTGCTGCAGGAAGATTCTGCGTAAATCCATACCCTGCAAGAACTTGTGGATCAAATAGCTGCATTGCTTCGTTGGTACGGCCATCGTGAATGTACCACAATGCCAGTTCCATCAGGGCATCGACAGCCGTTTCCGACCGGATTTGCTTGTCCATCAGCAGGCGTTTTAATTCTTTTTCCCGCCCACTGCCAGGTGGTGCGTCCAGATCGGCCAGTGCCTCCTTCGGTGCGGGCAACGGCATGACATTCGTTTGACTATACCAATGAATCCCATACCCCACGGTGGCAGATATGAGAAAGAGAATTAGCAGCACCCCGTAGCGAAGGAAGGACCACGATTTTTTGACGGAAACTGTTACCTGCGAAGGAGTTGCGGGGATGACTGCAGAGCCTTCCACCATGGCCTGCACAAATCGCGTGGTCTGAAAGCCAGTGCTGGAACCTCCCACGTCAGTGCGGCGAACCTGTTCCAGATCGGCAATCAATTCCCGCGCCGACTGATACCGTGCCGTGGGACTTTTCGCCATCATTTTCATAATGATCGCTTCCAGTTCTTCCGGAACATCGGGCCTGATTGCCCGAATGGAAGGTGCTGCCTCCTGAACGTGCTGCAGTGCCACATCAAACGCGGTAGTACCATGAAATGGCGGTTCGCCCGTCAACAGGTGGAACGCAGTGACACCTAGTGCGTAAATATCAGCCCGCGGGTCGATTGCCTGCCCACGCACCTGTTCTGGTGCCATATACAACGGGGTGCCCATTGTGATGCCACTTTGGGTCAGGTGGACGTTCTGTTCAGCAGAAAAACAGCGTGACAGCCCAAAATCGGTCAGTTTAATCTCACCCTTGCGGGACAGAAGAATATTCTCCGGCTTAATGTCGCGGTGTACAAAGCCCAGTTCACCCGCACGTTCCAGTGCTGCCGCCACCCGTCGCAGCACGTGCAGGGCAACAGGAATTTCCAGTACACCCCGCTTTTCCAGGTAATCTTTCAGATTGCGGCCATCAACATATTCCAGTGCAATGAAATGGAGCCCACGGTCTTCGCCAATTGCATAAACCTGCACAATGTTGGCGTGGGTTAACGAAGCAACCGCCTCCGCTTCCGCCTGAAAGCGTTTCAGCATCGTTTCGTTGGCGGCCAGTTCCTGTTTCAGCACTTTGACAGCGACCTGGCGTTTCAGGCTTTTTTGCCGTGCCAGATAGACCTGCCCCATCCCACCGATGCCAATACGACGCACCAGTTCGAAATCTCCCAGCGAATCACCGGAATAATCTGCGGGGGTACCACTATCAGGCAGGTGGGGGGAACTCACAAGGAAATCATCCTTCAATCATCGAATGTTAATGTTTTTTGAGCTCGAAATCTTACGAAATCAGGGTTTCCTGCTTTTGCTCGTCAATCCGAGGGGATTGGCCGCGCAGAACGCTGTTTCCTTCAAACAGCACCCGCTGATCGATCGGTGCAGGTTCCAGCCAGTCGGATTCATTAAATTGCCCACTCTGGCCGTAAGCCAGAATCGCGTTGCCGTAGCACGTTGCTTCCACATGGGACTGTGGGATACCTCGTTCCAACATCAAACGGGCTGTTTTTGGCACCGCCAGTGGGTCAGAAACGCCCCAATCCGCAGAGGAATCGACAATAATGCGGTCGCAGCCATATTTTCGCACCACTTCCACCATCCGTTCGTTCCCCATTTTGGTTTTCGGGTAGATGGTAAATGCCGCCCAGTAGCCACGGTCGAGCACTTCCTGCACCGTTTCCTCATTATTGTGGTCAATCACCACCATGTGGGGCGGGATCTGGTGCTCAGCAATTAAATCCATGCTCCGCGTGGTGCCCGTTTTCTTATCGCGGTGGGGTGTATGGATCATAATCGGCAATTCGAATTCCTTCGCCAGTTCTACCTGAGCATGAAAGAAGCGTTCTTCGGCCGGGGTCTGATCGTCGAAACCAATCTCCCCCACTGCCACTACACCTTCTTTCGCAAGATACAGTGGCAATAATTCGATCACCTGTTCTGCCAGTGGTTCGTTATTGGCTTCCTTCGAATTCAGACCAATCGTGCAGTAATGGCGAATGCCGAACTGGGCCGCACGGAAACGCTCCCAACCGATCAGACTGGAATAATAATCCTGAAAAGTACCCACCGACGTGCGGGGCTGCCCCAGCCAGAAGGCGGGTTCGATAATCGCCACCACGCCGGCTGCAGCCATCGCTTCATAATCATCGGTGGTGCGTGCAGACATGTGAATATGGGGATCGATAATTTTCATGCTGGTTTTCCTCCAAATAGAGCGATCGGCCCACCAAAGCGGTTTAATACGTTATTGTAGGGTAAAGTGCGGCTGAACAAGCCACTCTGCTGTTTCTTCATCAACGTTGGCAGCGAAGTTCTTTCGTTTTTACGGTGCGGGCCATAAATTAATGAAAATCCTGATTCGAACGGAGTCCCACAGATAGAGCGATGGAACAATCAAATGATCAGCCGAAGGCCCTTTACTTTACCGAAGCGATGATCTGCATTGGCCTGATTGTCGTCGCCATGGCACTGGCAATCATTTTTCACAAAGGATGGCTGGGGATCGTCGGCCTGACAGCAGCCTGGATTGCTGGCCGGAGCACGCTGGCAGTAACAGGAATTTACCCACGCTGGCGTGATGAAGATTATTAAGATTTCCTCATGATGCCTATGTAGTTGATATAAACCGTCGCCTTCCACCTTCATCTGGGGAAATGCTTGACCCGTGCGGTGGGACAGGTTACCATGAAAGTGGTTTGATAGCAGGGGATTTCAATGCTTCGACTCGATGCCCCCCAACCCACCCGCTTGTGTGGTGAGGTTTCCCGGCGCGATTTTCTGTACGCAGGCTCGATTGCTTCACTCGGCCTTGGCTTGCCACAACTAATGCAGGCAAAAGCGGGTGGTCAGCCCGATAACGATATCAACTGCATTATGCTGTTCCTGCTGGGTGGGCCCAGTCACATCGATACGTGGGACATGAAGCCGAACGCACCCGCAGAAATTCGTGGGCCGTTCAAGCCAATCGCCACCAACGTGCCCGGGATTGAAATTTCAGAAATCTTCCCACAAATGAGCAAACATGCGGACAAGTTTTCGCTGATCCGTTCCTGCTACCATAATGCAACGGCGGTGCACGATACCGGCCACCAGATGATGCAGACAGGTCGCCTGTTTACCGGTGGCGTGGAACACCCCCACATTGGCTGTACCCTGGGCTATCTGAAAGGTGGGCGTGGGGAATTGCCTGCCCACGTGCTGCTGCCTCGACCAATGGGCCGCACCGGTGGCAATTTGCCGCACGGTCAGACTGCTGGCTATCTGGGCAAACCGCACGATCCGTTTGTGCTGAATGCCGATCCCAGCGAACCGAACTTTCAGGTACCGAATCTGTTGCCCCCGCAATACATCACCCCGGTGCGTGCCGAACGCCGCCAGAAACTACGTGATGCCATCGATGGGGCACTGGCCAACTTTGAAAGCAATCCTTTGGCCAGCCAGTTGGACGATAATTTCCAACTGGCCTACCGCCTGATGAGCAGTCCGAAAGGACGCGATGCGTTTGCGATCGAAAAAGAACCTGCGAAGGTGCGTGATCGCTACGGACGCACCCGCTTTGGGCAGTGCTGCCTGATGGCCCGCCGGCTGATTGAAGCGGGCGTGCGGTTCGTAACGCTGAATATGTTTGAAACAGTCTTTGGCGAAATTACGTGGGATATTCACGGTTCCAAGCCATTTACCGATATTGAGCAGATGTCGAAACAGGTGGCACCAAACTTCGACCAGGCGTACACCGCACTGCTGGAAGAACTGCATGAACGTGGGCTGCTGAAAAACACCATTGTCACCGCGATGGGTGAATTTGGCCGCACACCGAAGGTGAATCCTGCGGGCGGTCGCGATCACCACCCAGGTGCCTGGACTATTCTGATGGGTGGGGGGCCAATTCAGGGCGGTCGCATCATTGGCGAGACCGATGAACTGGGTTACGCACCAAAAACCCGCCCGGTGACCACTGCAGAAGTGGCAGCAACAATCTTCCGTGGGCTGGGTCTCGATCCGCACCACGAATTGCCTGGCCCGCAAGGTCGGCCAATCCCACTGGCAGACTTTGGTGTCCAGCCAATCAAAGAATTATTCTAGCCGTAAGTCGTTTCAAAATAATTGCTTACGTCCAATTGCCGAGTTCTCTCCATGCGTTTTGTAGCACTCTTACTGTCCATTTTTCCCGTTCTGGGGCTGCATGCAGCCTCACTCCGCGTTTTTCCAGACAATATTCACCTGCATGGCCCCCACGCCAGCCAGCAGGTAATCGTGGTGCTGGAAGATAACGGCAATTTCACCGCTGAAATCACCAAAGAAGCCCAATTTTCGGTGGCAGAGAAATCGATTGTCACCATCGATAGCGGAATTCTCACCCCAGGTGGGGAAGGGAAAACGACCTTAACTGTCTCCCATGGTGGGAAGAAAGTTACCATTCCGGTCCAGGTGACGGGGATGAAAACGCCTAAGGCACCCGATTTTATCGCCGATGTTATCCCCATCCTCACCCGCACAGGGTGTAACAGTGGTGCATGTCACGGGGCACTGGCAGGCAAAGGCGGCTTCAAGCTATCTCTACGTGGCTATGACCCTGAAGCAGACCATTTTGCGATCACACGGCAGTTACGTGGCCGCCGCACCAATACCACAGAGCCTGAAAAAAGCCTGTTACTGCTGAAAGGCACGCGAACCATCCCCCACAGTGGGGGCACCAGAATTGAAGAAGGTGACCAGTTTTATCAGGTCATTCTGGACTGGATCCGTGCAGGTGCCACCGCAGATCTTGCCAAAACAGCTTCGGTTTCGCCTCTTACCATCTACCCACCTACAATGCAGCTCAAGCCAGGCCTGAAGACACAAGTACTTGTTTCTGCGAAAGATACAACAGGCAGCATGCAGGATGTCACTCGGCTGGCAAAGTTTGTCAGCAGTAACGCCACCACGGCTGATGTGGATGAAGACGGCATCGTGGTCATCAAAGGGCCGGGTGAAGCCAGCATCAGTGCGTTATTTGGTACCAGCGTGGCATCGATGACGGTCACTGTGCCCTACGGTAATCAGCTTGATGCGACGGTGTTTGACCACTTTCCCGAACGTAACTTCATTGATGGCCATGTCTTACGGAAATTAAAGCAGTTGCAGATTCCACCATCGGCAACGTGCGACGATGCCACCTATATTCGCCGAGTGTTTCTGGATACGATGGGTGTTCTCCCCACCATGCAGGAAGTAAACACCTTTGTGGCGAGCAAAGAACCCAATAAACGGGAAAAACTGGTAGACAGTCTGTTCCAACGCACGGAGTTTGTGGATTGCTGGACTTACAAATGGTCTGATCTACTGCTGGTTTCCACCTTTCAACTGCCCGATCCGGCGATGTGGGCATTTTCCCGCCATATTCGCAACGCAGTGGAAGATAACATGCCGTGGGATCGCTTCGCCCGCGAAACCCTGTTGGCAAGCGGCAGCACCCTGCAGAACGGTGGGGGAAATTACTTCGTTCTGCACAAAGATATCGCCGAACTGACAGAAAAAACCGCAGTTACCTTCATGGGTATGTCGATTACCTGTGCCCGTTGCCACAACCACCCGTTGGAAAAGTGGACCCAGGACCAGTATTGGGGCATGGCCAACCTGTTCAGCCGTGTGGGGATGAAAAACGGCAAATCTGCAGGCGATGTGGTGCTGGCCAATGCGAAATCGGGCGATGTGCTGCACCCTCGTTTGAATATGCCGATCCCACCGACTCCTCTGGATGCCCCACCGATGGCCGTGGGTTCAAACGAAGATCGACGTGAGTACTTTGTGAACTGGCTGACTGCCAAAGAAAATCCGTTTTTTGCTCCCGCAGTGGTGAACCGTGTCTGGAAAAACTTCATGGGTCGTGGTCTGGTCGAAGCAGACGATGATTTACGCGAAACCAACCCACCGACCAATATCCCCCTGATGCAGGAACTGTCGGCGAAGTTTATCGAACAAAAGTATGACCTACGCTGGCTGATGCGGACCATTCTGACGTCCGCTGCTTATCAGCGTCAGGCGGAACCACTGCCAGAAAATAAAGAAGACGACCGCTACTATTCCCACTACTTCATCAAGCGGCTTTCCAGCGAAGTGCTGCTGGATGCCTTATCCAGTGTCACCGCAGTTCCCACGCCATTTAACAAGGTCTATTCCGGCGTGGAACGTGGGACGGCAGCCACCAGCAACTACCCACTGGGCACGCGGGCGTTAGAACTACCCGATGCCCGCGTCGCTTCAGCTTTTCTGGATGCCTTCGGCAGGCCGGAACGTCAATTGGCCTGTTCCTGCGAACGCACCGACGATTCAACGGTGGGGCAGGCACTGTTAATGAATAACAGCGACATTCTGAACAGCAAACTTCGTGACAAGAAAAGCAGGATTACTACGTGGCTGGATTCCAAAAAACCTGCAAATAAAGCGATGGATGAACTGTTTTTGCTGGCGCTGGCCCGCACGCCGAATGAGGCAGAACGAACCCGCCTGCTGAATTTGTTGGGGATTGCCAACGGCAATGATCTGCTGAATCGTGAAGCACTGGAAGACCTGTTCTGGGCAGTGCTGACTTCCAAAGAATTTATGTTTAATCACTAAGCGGTGACATGAAAAATCTACCTCTCTTTCTGATCCTGTGGCTGGGTGGTGCATGCATGGTGCATGCAGTCCCACCGGCTCCGGTCAGTTCGTTGGCGTTTCATCCTGCCGCAAACTATCTGGCGGCAGGAACTTACGGCGAAATTCAGATCTGGCAACCCACCCAGAAAGCCCCACTGTATCGTGTTACGAATCTGACAGAGCGTGTTACCGCAGTGGCGTGGTCGCCCGATGGGACCGTCCTGGCTGCTGCGTGCGGCAAACCAGGCAAGGCGGGTGAAATCCATCTGTTTCAATTTGCAGAAAAGCCCAATGCGACGTTAAAACTGTTGGGCAAAATTGATGCGCACAAAGACCTGATTTACACCCTGCACTTCGACCCGAAATCGCAGCGATTGGCATCCGCAGGCTACGACCGCCTGATCCATCTGTGGGATGTTGCCAAACGCACAGCGATCGCCACTTTGAAGGACCACAGCGATACCGTGTATTCGGTGCGTTTTCATCCCAATGGCAATTATCTGCTGTCCGCTGCTGCCGACCGTGCGGTGAAAATCTGGGATCTCAGCAACAACAAGCGGCTTTATTCGTTGAACGACCCCACGGACTGGTTGTATGCGGCAGAGTGGCACCCCGATGGTAAATCGCTGGTGGCTGCAGGCGTTGATAAAAGCATTCGTGCCTGGCAGTTTTCGCCAAATGGCAGCGAATTACGCCAATCAGTGTTTGCACACACGCAGGCGGTCAGTCACCTGGCGTTCGCGGAAGGTGGCAAATCGCTGATTTCCATCAGTGAATCGGGCGAAATCAAAGCATGGGATTCTGGCACGTTGAAAGAAGGTGTATCCTTTCCAAAACAGCCCGCTACAATTTTTTCGCTTGCCGTGCACCCTGGCACCAGCCAGGTGGCAGTGGGTGACATTGCAGGCAATATCACCGTGCTGGATGCCAAAACGGGCAAATCGCTACAAGTATTGACTACAGAACAAGTTGCAGCAAATCTCGAAGATGTGATGCAACCCATTCGGGCCGATCTGCCAGCTCCGGTGATTGCATCCGTCAGCCCCACAACGATTGTCCGTGGGGTGCCCACCACGCTGACGGTAACTGGCAAGCACTTTACGCCGGAAACCAAGTTTCAGTTGCCCGACGCCACCATCAAACAGGTGGGAGAACATTCCGACAGCAAAATTCGACTGCAAGTGCTGATTCCGAAAGGAGTTAGCCCCGGCCCCCGCACTCTGACTGCATCTTTGGGGAAGGTGGCCAGCAACCCTTTTACCGTTCAGGTGGATCGCTTTCCACAGTTGCAGGATCAATCGGAGTTGATTACCCAGCCAACTACAATCGTGGGGATGATCGCCAAATCGGGTGCGATCAATCGCTATTCACTGCAACTGCCGACAGAACAAGATGTTACGTTTCACATTCGTGGCTTTGATGGTGCGAAGTTCACCCCCACCGTGGTATTGTTTGATGCCCACGGCAAGCAGCTCCGTTTTTCCGAAACAGGTCTGCTGGGATATCGACTGGCCGCAAAACAAACCTACCACGTGCGGGTGCACGATCGCAACTATCGTGGTGGGGCAGGCACCGACTATCGTTTCGATATCGGGCCGATTCCGTTCATCACTGCCGCTTTCCCACCTTCGATCGAGCGGGGCCGGACCGAAAAGGTAGAATTGACTGGTTTTTCGCTCCCTGTTCAAGAGGTATCTGTGGCAGTCCCAGCTACTGCGGCGGCGAATGCCAGTGTGCCGTTACCTTTGAAAAGCTGGGTAGAAACCCCACTTGGGCAAATCACGGTGCGTGCGGCAGAATTCCCACTTGTTGCGTGGCAGGGGAAAACTACTGCACTTCAAATGAATAGCTCAGGCCAGGGAGTGCTGCAGGAACCCGGTACCCACCACGACTATCGATTTGCGGCCAAAAAAGGCCAGACAGTGGCACTGGAAGTGCATGCTTCCCGTATTGGTTCGCCATTAGATTCACTGATGGAGGTGCTGGATTCCCACGGTAAAGTTGTGGAGCGGGCCACCCTGCGTTGCACTGCTCGTAGTTTTGTCACCTTTCGCGACCACGATTCCAACAAGCCAGGCATTCGACTGGAATACTGGAACGAACTGCGTCAGGACGATTACCTGCTGGTGGGCAACGAATTAATGCGGATTCTGGCACTGCCACTGAATCCCGATGCGGATTGTAATTTCTATCAGGTGGGTGGCAAGCGCCAGGCTTTTTTGGGCACATCGCCCACGCACCACCCGAATGGTGAAGCGGTTTATCGGGTAGAAATCCACCCCGCCGGCAGCCAGTTCCCACCAAACGGCATGCCATTGGTGCGGTTGCCTTACCGTAACGATGATGGTGGGGATCGTTTTGGCACCGATTCGGTGTTGTTTTTCACCCCACCTGCCGATGGGGAGTACCAAGTGCGGGTGCAGGACAGCCAGAGTAATGGCAGCGAGCAGCACTTCTACCGCCTGACCCTGCGAGAGCCGAAGCCCGATTTTAACGTAACCAGTAATGGCGGGCAGATGAATGTCTGGCAGCACGGTGCCGTGCCACTGGATATCAACATGCAACGGTTTGATGAGTTTGATGGTGAAGTACGGCTGGAGTTTACGGGTGTGCCTGAAGGCTATTTCATCCCCACCACGACGATCGAAGCGGGTCAGTTATCCACAACCGTGATGGTTGAAAACCGCAACGGCAAAGTGACAATGAAACCAGCGAATAATCTGCAGATTGTCGCCACTGCCATGATCAATGGCAAACCAGTTCGCAAATCGATCAATGGGCCAAAACTGCAAACGGTGGTACCTGGGGATATTGTGCTGCAATTATCTACCACCAACCTGGAAGTGGTGCCTGGAAAGCAGACCCGCCTGAAGGTAACCGTGGAACGCAGAAACAAGTTCAAAGGGCGGATACCAATTCAGGTGAAAGGCTTGCCCCACGGGGTGCGGGTGCTGGACATTGGCCTGAATGGCATTCTGATTACAGAACGAGAAAGCGAACGTGAAATTGTCTTGGAAGCAGAACGCTGGGTGGCTCCACAAACAGGTCCGATCAGTATTTTCGCTACCCGCGAAGGAAAAAACACCTCCCACGGTAACAGGAATATTCAACTCCGCGTCATGCCCACACTGAAATAGTTGGGCGATCTTCTGGCCGCATTTTCAACTTTTGTACACTATCAAATACCCCTTCCCAATTAGGGGTGATATCAATTTGGCAAAATTTCACAAAAAAGTTTCACCTGACGCAAAATATTGCCAAATAAACACTTGCGTCTGATACTGGTTTTTGAAAATCGGCCTGGCAGCAACAAAATTGCAAAAAACCGATGGGTCGTGGATATATTAATATGGAGTGTAAATAATTTCATGCTTTGTATTGGCCTGGATAGATTTGGTAACCAGGGCCTTACCGGTGGGAAAGAAGGTCGAGAATGAAGCTTTTTCTCATCCCACTGCTGATGAAATTTGTGGAAAATCGAAAAACTTTCGCCCACATGCCTAATTTCTTTCCAATTTCCACGAATTAGAAAGTAAACTAGCAACAGTGGATATTTGGTGTGGGGAAAGAATTTTTAAGACTGAGAGTAAAACAATTGGGGTAGTTACTACCGGTTGTTCTCATTTTTAGGAATTTAATTGTTCGACTGGGCCATTGAGGTGGGGAAAAGGGACTTGTGAGGACTTGACCCACCTGAAACAATGAGGGCACTGGCTGCTGGAGCATTTTCAGCATTAGAGTTCCCCCACCATAAAGTTCTTTGCGGAGCAACAGGGAAGTAAGATGGTTGTGACGTCTTCTCAGAAGCCGAATCGCGAGTGGTTCTGGCTGATTCTGGCACTGATTATTGTGGGCGGCATTGCCATTCCACTGTGGCAGATTGCAGCACCCGCAGAAAACAGTTCGGAGTATTGGGCACGCTGGTCGAAAGAGCGGATTGCGAAACTACTCCTGGGGCCGGAGCAGATTGCCTGTTATTTTTGCTTCGTCTGGGCTGGGCTGATGCTTCTCAGCCGTTTCCGCGAAGTGCGTCGCCAACGCGAAGCTTTCCGGATGGACCTGTTGCCCACAGATCAAGGTTCGCGCATTTTACCGGAAGATGCCCGCCCACTGGCACGCCGGGTGCAGGCCATTGTCGAACGCCGACCATACATTCTGGCCAAACTGGTTGAAATGGCACTCACAAAGTTTGCCATCAGCCGCAAAGCACCGGATGTGGGCGAAGTCGTCCGCACTCAGGCGGATGTGGAACAGAATCGGATGGTCACCAGCATGTCGACCATCAGCTACCTCACGTGGGCCATCCCTGCACTGGGCTTCTTAGGCACCGTGCGTGGTCTGGCAGGTGGCATGAGCAAAGCAGGCAACCAGGGCGATGCCGATTTCATTAAGCAGGTCACCGATCAGCTTGGGATTGCCTTCGACTGCACCTTCGTGGCCCTGTCATTGAGCGTGGTACTGATGTATTTGTTGCAGATCGTGCAAAAGGCAGAAGAACTGCTGATTATTGATGCCCAACAATATTGTCAGGAACACCTGTTACTTCGTTTGTACGATCCCGAACCAGAAGCAGCGTTTGCCGTTCATCAGGACTAAACCGACCGCACATCTGTTGGAGCACCACCATGGCATGGGTCAATTGGCCAAAAAAGCAATCGAACAATCAGGCGGGACGAGGCACCCTGGGAATTGATTTGAACAATTCCCGGATGCGGGCTGTCGAGGGCACTGGCAATAATGCCAAATTGCTGCCGCTGGATGCTGCCCACCCCGATCTTGCATTGACGATCGCTCTGGATGGCAGGCAACCTCGGCTGGGGCGTGCAGCAATACAGTGCAGTCGGGAATTGCCCCACGTGATCTGCAGCGATTACCTTGCCGCACTGGGCGAACAACGCACCTGGAAGCATGGTCGCCATCGCCTGACGCCGGAAGCAGCGATGACGCTGGGCTTTGAGCAATTACAACAGGCCGCAGTGGGCTACGAAGCGTTTGCGATTGCCACCCCGGCAATGATGACGCTGCCCCAGGTGCTGATGATGTTAAAGACCGCAGAGAAAGCACGCTGCAAAATTGTGGGCACTGCCAGCACGCCTCTGGTACTGGCTGCAGAACGGGCAACCCACTTCATTCATGGCAGTAATAGTCGCAGTGGCACCACCCCACGGTCATTTCAAAGCACCAGTGTGCTGATTATCGATGCAGACGACTACGCACTGAATGCCACCCTGGTGCGGATTACCCCTGAAGAAGTGCGAAAACTGCACGAAGTGAATTTTCCCAAGTTGGGTGTGAAACTCTGGCGTGAAAAACTGCTCAATTCGCTTTCTGATCGGTGCGTGCGTGTCTGCCGACGCGATCCGCGTGATTCCGCAGCAGCAGAGCAATTACTGTTTGATCAGATTGACCCGATGCTGGATCATATTCGTACGGAGCCCAAGTTGATGCTGGCTGTCCGTGGGGATCACTGGTATCAGGATTTGATTATCAGCCAGAACGATCTCGATCAGTTCTGCCGCTCGTTATGGCAGGTAGCTGTTGATGAAATCCGACATTTTCTTTCACCGTTACAGGAAGAAGAGCCCCCACGTGCGGTGTGGTTGACCCACGATGCAGGTCGTCTGCCAGGTCTGGCACCTGCATTGCATCAGCACATGAGCGAACGCACCAGCGTGCGGATTCTGCATTCGGAAGCCACCGCAGCAGCAGTGCTGAACCTTACCTTACGATGGGACAAAGGGGAACTGTCTCGGAACCATCTGAATCAGGTGATTCCTCTGCCGAAACGTACGACGGAAGGTAGTGCGGCACCACCATCAAATAAGAACAGTTCACCGAGCACCAACCCACAAACCAGCAACTCCTGAGGACCAACGGAATGCGACGACATAAACCACCCACCCTTGTCAGCATGTGGATGCTCGATGTCTTCTGCTGTGCACTGGGTTGCGTGACCCTGCTCTGGCTGTTGAAAACCAGAGAAGCGGGGCAGATTTCTAATGAAGCAAGCCAGGTAACCGCACTGCTGAATGAAACCCGTGGTGATTTAACTTCCACGCGGAATACTCTGGTAAACGTGGAGAAGACGCTGAAGGATTCTGAAGAGCGTTCTGCCCTGCGTCTCGCCGATGCCACACGCCTGGCAGCAGAACTGGACAAATTGAACCAGCAACTGGCACTGATGAAGCAACAGCGGGAAGCGGATGCAAAGCACTTGGCGCTGGTGGAGAAGGAGCTGCAGGAAACCAAAAACGCATTGGTGCGGGCCAATAATACCACCCGCGACCTGGAAAAGAATATTTCCACCATGCAGGTGCAATCCAGTTCTACCATGGCAGAATTGCAGAAGAAGCAGGATGAACTAAGCAAGTTGAATCGGGATCTTGCTATGACCCGTAAAGAGAAACTGGAACTGGATGAACTGGTTCGCACCAAAGAAAAAATGCGAACCGATGCAGAACGGAAAGCCCAGACCAGTCAGGCGGAACTGGATGCGATGGCGAAGAGCATGCCCAATGTGGATGCACTCACAAAACAGTTGAAAGACCTGCAGCAATTGATGGGCGACCAGCAGAAAAAGAACGAACAGGCCAGCTTAACCATCATCGATCTGCAAGGCCAGAAGGCCAAACTGGCAGACAAAGTAAATCAACTACAGATTGATCAGGACGCCCGCTTTGCAGGGATTGCCATGACCGGCAAGCGCGTAGTATTTATGGTCGATATGTCTGGCAGTATGGACCGGGTGCAGGAAAACACCCTCGACCCAGCCAAATGGCCGTTAGTGGCAGAAACCGTGAAAAAAGTGATGCGGTCGCTGCCCGATCTGGAAAAGTTCCAGTTGGTACTGTTTTCCAGTGCCACCCGCTATCCATTGGGTGGGACAGGCTGGATCGACTTTGACCGCGAAAAAAGCCCTGAGGCCGTTCGTCAGGCTATGGTGCAGATTCGCCCGATGGGAGACACCAACATTTACAAGGCGATGGAAGATGTCTTCCGGTTTCGGGAAGCAGGGATGGATACCATCTACCTGTTTTCCGATGGCTTGCCCACTTCCGGAGCGGGGCTGACTCCTGAACAGATGCAAACATTGAACGAAGTGCAGCGTTCTGATCTGCTTTCCCGCCACGCGAGGCAGACCCTGCAATCCACCTGGAATGCTGCCGCGCCGGGCAAAGAAAAGGTGCGAATCAACACAATTGGCTTCTTCTACGAATCACCCGACGTGGGGGCTTTCCTGTGGGCACTCGCCCGCGAAAACAACGGCAGCTTTGTTGGCATGAGCAAACCGTAGTAATCACGGTCGGATCAACTGGTTTGAACTGATTGGTTCACCACAACTGAACTTAAAGATAGTTCACGACCAAAATTCAGCCATTACGCCTGTGGGAGTTCCACCAAGACCAGGGTCACATCGTCTGTATAGGCGGTGGTGCCACGGAACTGGTCAATTTTTTCATGAATTGCTGTCATCGCATCATTCACATTCAGGTGGGCGGTGCTGGCGAAAAATTCGGAGAGCCTATCCATCCCCAGGGTTTCTCCACGTTCATCGCGGGCATCCGGAGCACCATCCGTAAAGAACAACACGCGATCCAACGGCTCTAACTGGGTTTCATGGCCCGTGTAAACTTCGTCCGGAAGAATGCCCAGCATAAAGCCCCGAGCGGAGAGGTGCTGCACCTCTTTATTGCCACGTTTCAATACCAGCGGGAACGGATGGCCCGCATTTGCGTAGTGTAACGTGCGGCTGGGTAGGTGAAAAATCCCGTAAAACGCTGTCACAAAGCGGTCATCGCTCAGGTTGAGCAACTGTCGATTCATGGTTGCCAGCACTTCACCAGGCACAATCGAAGTCCGTGCGTACTTTTCAAAAGCCCAGTGGGTCAAAATCGCCACCATTGCTGCCGGAATACTGTGCCCACTGGCGTCGGCAATAAGCACTCCCACGTAGTTGGGGTGGTCGAGGCAGTAGTCGTAATAATCTCCCCCCAGTGGGTCTAACGGAATATAACGCACGGCACTGGGAAGCTGATTGGGTGGGATAGATTCGCTGGGCAGCACCAGTCGGTGCTGCAGGCGGGCAGCAGCCTGCATGTAATGGTTCAATTCCGCATCTCGCGAAATAAGGGCATCATTAGCCTGCCGCACTTCACGGGTGCGGGCCTGAATCTGCTGGTTCAGGTGTTGGGTACGTTTTTCAATAATGGTCCTGGTGGTGACCAGTCCGATCAATTGACCATTTTCCACCACCGGCAGATGTTCTACATTGAGGCGTTCCAGGCTGTGTACTGCTTCTTCCCAACTGGCCTGAGGTGAACTTGTGTAAGGGTAAGGAGACATCCAATCACGAATCGGCGTAACTTCCCATCCTGAAGGGAGTTGCTTCATTTTTCGCAGAAAATCGCTCTTGGTACACAGGCCAATCAATTTGCCATCCTGTACCACCAGAACGGTGCCGATATGGCCCTCCAGCAGAACATGAAGAGCTTCGGCGACTGGTGTTTCGGGTGCCAGCCACCTGGGATTAGCGACCATCATGTCGCGGACAGTCAGTAATGGCGATACTTTACCCATGTATTCATGATATGGAACAGGGGATGCGGTTGGGTGTGAACTAACGGGAGAAAAATGAGAAATCACTCATCTATTCAAGGATTTGTTCCACCTTTTCGGATGTAGATGGGTTACTTCTTTATTTCATTTGCCCGTAAAATAGCTTGAAAATCTGGATGCTGCCTCAGCAGATCAAAAACGGAATCGTTTAATTCACTTTCCACGGCTCGATACCCAAGTTCAATCGCATTTTTTAACGCACTCAGGGCATGATCAGAATCCTTTCGCCTGGCAAACTCTTTACTTAACTGAAAAAGTGCAGTTTTTGAACGTGGTACCCATTTGAGATTTGGAGCTTGACGAACTCTCTGCTTGTACAGATCACATGCTGCATCATACTTTTTCTGATCCAGCCAGAGTGCGATCAGCAGAAACGCTGGCATTGATGTGCTCGGATGGTCAGGGCCAAAGTTTTTGATTCGAGACTGCAGAAGAAGATTTGCCTGTGTTTCTGCTTGTTCAAACTGAGGTGGCTGTTCTGCAAGCAATAATCTCACGGCTCGGTATAGATGCTGATCAGATCCATCAGAGTACATCCTGGGATTGGCTCTCGCCAAATCGAGTGCACGGATCATATTCTGTAAAGCGTCTTCCTGCAACCGCTTTATTTCTCCAGGCATTTCAGCCTTGTTCAGCATGCTTGCATGTTCCTGTTGACAAATGGAAAGCAAATTGAGCAAATCTTTCTCAAGCATGTTCGTCGTTCCAAAACTCTTCCGATAATTATCCATTGCAATCGATAATCTCGTTTCCGCCTGAGTAAATCGTTTCTGAGAACGGAGAAATTCCGCATAGTAGTAATTCACAAACCCATAAATAACATTATCCTTGCCAATGACTTCTTCAAACATGGTGATGCACTGTTGAAATTTTTCATCAGCCAGTTTGGGATCCTTTGCAATTTGCGCCTGTAAAAACAAATTAAAAACTGACAAAGCAGCATTGTTTTGTTTATTGTTCGATGCGATTGTTGTCAGTTCGTTATAGTATGGTAATGCGAAAAGCAACTGCTCTTTAGTGAGGTAATACTGCGACAAGATAAATAAACAGATGGTGACTTCGTAGCTGCTTTGACCAAAATTGTTCCTGCAACTTTTCAGAGCAGATTTAACCAATTCCAGACCATCAGTTGGATTGCCTGTATAGAAACAGGCAATCCCCAGGAAGATCTGTGTCTGTGCAATGCGAGCATCGTCAGGCTTTAATAAATTCTGACGGGTATTTAAAGCTTTTTGCAGGAGATCACGAGCAGTGAGCATATCTCCGCTGTACAGCGACACCAAACCGAAATTATGGTTGCTGGCTGCAAGCTCGATCGGATCCGGAAACGGCTGCTGTTGCCTTAAATCAGCAGCTTGTTGAAACAATAATTTGCTTTTCTTGATTTGTCCAAGACTCAGATAGGTATTTCCAATGACATCGAAAAGTTCGGTTCTGATGAGAGGATCTTGTAAGACTTTCTGGTCAGAGTTTAATGTGTTGACACCTCGATCAAGGATTTCTAGTGCTGTGGGATTTGAAATCGATAACTGACCGAATGATCGCCCCGCCAGCGCGATTGGGTCGGTATCCTTGAACAGACCGAGCAAGAACTTGGAAATCTGATCGGCACGTGCAGCATTGGCCTGTGCGGCTCGATTTGCTTCTTCTGCTTTTTCCTGAGCCTTTTTCGCTTCATCGGCTTTGATGCTTGCTTCTTT
This sequence comes from Zavarzinella sp., assembly GCA_041399155.1. Classification (NCBI taxonomy): domain Bacteria; kingdom Pseudomonadati; phylum Planctomycetota; class Planctomycetia; order Gemmatales; family Gemmataceae; genus Zavarzinella; species Zavarzinella sp. The sequence goes on along the minus strand of JAWKTI010000001.1, from coordinate 206,326 downwards.
CGACTTTCGATCAACTTCTGCTGCGTTCAATGTTGCTTGGTTGGCGTTGAATTGAGCTTCTTTCGCCCGTGCCACGGCAATTCTCCATTGCCACAGAGTTGCGCCAAAGCCAATCATTGCCACAAACAGGACGATGATGATCAAAAAGGAAACTACCGGATTCCTTTTCACCAGCTTAAAGACCCGTTCAATACTGCTAACCGGGCGGGCAGAAATTGGCTTATGGTTCAAATAGCGGAGCAGATCCTCTGCCAGATCACTTGCACTAGCGTAACGTCTCACCGGTTCTTTTGCCAGGCATTTCATCGCTATTGTTTCAAGGTCGCGCGGTAAATTTGGTTGTAAGTGCGTGGGTAAAACAGGATCTTGCTCCAATACCTGTTTGATCGTTTCGTATTGAGATGCCGCTCGAAATGGCGGACGACCTGTCAGGCATTCGTACAGGATGGCACCCAGTGCGTACACATCAACACTTTTGCCAGTTGATTTGGAATCCCCACGTGCCTGTTCCGGGGACATATAGGATGGCGTTCCAATAATCGCACCCGTCTGGGTGAGTGCACTGTCAAAGGATAATCGTTTTGCAAGTCCAAAGTCTGCAATTTTTGGAGTTTGATCATCGGTCAGAAGTACGTTGGCAGGCTTGAGATCCCGGTGGATAATACCCGCCTGATGTGCAAATGCAACTGCATTTGCCAACTGCAGTGCCAGCGTCGCTGCTTCATGTGGTGGTAATGGAACTCCTGAAATTTTCTTGGAAAGCGTACCACCACGTATCAACTCAAAAGCAAGATAAGGCCGCTGCCCCACTCTCCCAATGTCGAAAATCTGCACAATATTCGGATGATGCAAAGCTGCAACAGCCTCACCTTCGCTCAGAAATCGGATTATTTCCTCAGAATCTGCAGCACTATGGCCCTGTAGCATTTTCAAGGCAACAATCCGATTCAATTCCAAATGCCGCGCGCGATAGACAATACCCATCCCACCTTTGCCGATTAATTCCAGTAAGTCATAACCCGCCACTTCGGGAAGAACATCTGGTTGAGCGTTATTTGTTGAAAGTTGTAACTTTTCTGCATCAGATTCGCAATTTACCCGCTGCCAGACCCTGGTAATGATTTCAGGATGATCAGGAAATCGCCTTTGGTAGTCAGTCAATTGAACTTCAACGCGATGCCGCTGCAGATATTCTAATTCAATCTGTAACAGATGAGAAAGAAGGGCCGCCTGACTCTCAAAGGATACTCGCTGAAGATAATCTTCAATTACCGGTTGATTCTGCTGATCCCAGATTTCCTCGAACTCATCACAAACCTGATCGATCAGAGCCAATTGGTGAAAGTCAGCATGTTCCTTCATAGACGGTAAAACCCTCAAACAACGTTAAAATTATCATAGAAAGCATGTTGCAGTAGTGCGCGTGGGGCTTAAATTTATGAGAATCGACTCATTTTATTGGCGATAATTACTGCTAACTTCGAGACAATCAGTTGATGGACGTGAGAAATTTGCCATCTTTTCTATGATAATTCTTTCATTGTTCTTCGTAAGCACTGGCTTGGTTGAAAGTTAAGTGAAATCTGTGGAGAAACAGGAAAATACCGCAACACCTGTTTTGTGCACCACAGAAAGAATTACAATGTAATTTGCAGTCGCAACAGGAAGTACAGACCATGAGTGGGCAGAAAACAATCACCCTGGGTGGGGGATGCTTTTGGTGCATCGAAGCTGTGTTCGAATTGATGCCAGGCGTTGACCAGGTAGTTTCCGGCTACATGGGTGGTTCTCTCCGGAATCCCAGCTATCGGGAAGTCTGCACTGGCTCCACAGGCCATGCGGAAGTGGTGCAACTGACTTTCCGACCAGAATTGTCCACATTGGAGGATATTCTGGATGTCTTTTTTCTGATTCACGACCCCACCACGCTCAATCAGCAGGGCTACGACGTCGGAACCCAGTACCGATCAGTGATTTTCTACCACGATGAAGAGCAGCACACACAGGTGCGGGCATACATGGATCGGATGATTGCTTCCAACCAATTTGCGAAGCCAATTGTGACAGAAGTAGCCGCCGCAGAGATTTTTTATCCCGCAGAAAATTACCACCAGAGCTATTTTCGCAACAATTCAGAACAGCCGTACTGTCAGGCGGTCGTCGCACCGAAAGTGATGAAATACTTGACAAAATATGGTACCAGGTCGTAGTTGTTGTTATTTCTTATCCATTTTTAGAAGTTCGGTTTGACAAGGTAGTGCTGAGCCTTTCCGTCGTGTACGACTTCAAAGATGCCCGCGTCTCACACCACAGTCGATCGCATCTGTGTGCGAACATCGTGTTCAGAAGTCATCTTCAGGCCATTGATCTTCCGAATCAGATCCCCCAGCCGGAATGCCTTGGCAAGAAAGCTCTCTTTGGACAGTTCCGCGATAGTTACTTTTTCATCCTTAACCGCCACCTTCAGTCCCACCTCGGACAGTTCAAAAACCGCTCCCCCAGGTGGTTGGTTTTAAATAAATCTCTCCACAAAATAATCCCTGGTTTCTCAGAAAATATGCATAAACTCTGACTAAGTCAGCCTACTTTAATTTGCTCAATATAATTTCAGATTCTGTGATTTTGGCGGGAAAATCTGATTTATCTTTGGTATAGTGAAGGAGTCTTTCAGAGACGCCATCAGCAATCGCGACAAAAAAATCGATACTGGATTCATTCACACAATTTTTTATAGCTGAAACAGATTGAGCTTTTGAAAGTGTATCTAACAGAAAGTGTTTTGCGACACCATATTTAATAACGAAAATGCCGTAATTCGTTGAGTAAACAATGTGGGGACAATTTGAAACTTCAAATATCTCCCCAGTGCACGTGATGTGTTGATTTTCAGGTGACTTATGAACAAATTCTGTTTTACCGGAAGTACAATTCAGCAGGCTGAGAGAGAATGTTGAAGTTGTAGAAATGAATTTCTGATTCGCAGAAATTGATAAACCAATGAGAGTTGCTTTGGATTTTAGATCTGCTTCACTGAGGACTTCCTTTTTCCATTTCACTTCTGATACTGGCCAGTCAACGTTGAATTTGGTAATTTTGCCATTTGCTGTTCCACAAATAACATCATTCGATAAAGGATCTGATCTCGACAAACTGATATATCGATCATCTTCTGCAAGTTTAATATCCAAGTTTTGTCTATTTTTGAGGCTTTCGTCAAATGATTCAATATTATTGCCAGTCGTTACGTAGAAGCGTGATTTTAATTTGACAACACTTCCTTCTTCATGTAGGTAGATTGAATTTGCGGATTGTACAATTCTTTTTGAAACCAACTTGAGGGATGGGAGTTCAAATGTAGCCAAGATCGTGTGTTGAGTAAGCACGGTAGTAAGGTATTTCGTGCGACCTTGAGAAATTAGTAAATGGCATCGATTTTCAGTGGAGTTGCAAGCAAAGTAGATCCCTGAAAATACGAGCTGTGTTTCTTCGACCTTTATATCTGTTAGCACGCTTGATATTAAACGGTTTGTTTTATAGTCGATCAGAGTCAACGTGATATTTGACTGGGTAAATCCCGTACTCTTGCTTCCAGCAATTAATAAACGATTCTCGGGTAGTGGAAATAGGTCATAAATGTGCGATGGAAATTCCCGCTGTTCAATTCCCGATGCTTTGCCTAATGATGTGGCCATTGCCAGCAATACAATTACAATCATCCTCTTCATTATTGCAACCTATATAAACTAATAGATTTCTTCACTTTGGCATTTCTGGTGGAGTACCCAGGAATCAAGGTGCTGGCAACAATCAGGCTGAAAAGGTCCATTGTTGGTCTCACGAAACTTCAGTGATCGAAATCATCTGTGCAATGGAAACCAAATTCTGTACTTCAAGATCGATTTGAGTTCAATGTTAACCGATTTAACGGGCGATGCGTTCTTTGCCCACCCACGGCACGAGGGCAGGTGGGATCACGATGGTGCCATCCGCTTGCTGGCCGTTTTCCAGAATCGCTACCAGTGCCCGGGTCACTGCCACTGCGGTGCCATTCAGCGTATAGACAAACTGGGTGCCTTTCTTTCCGCTGCCTTTACTGCGAATGTTCAGCCGACGTGCCTGAAAATCGGTGCAATTCGAGGTGCTGGTGATTTCGCCAAAATCGCCTTTCGCTAGCCCGGTGGTGGGGTCGATTTCCCCACGGCCAGGCATCCAGGCTTCCAGATCGTACTTGCGGTAAGCAGGCCCACCTAAATCCCCAGTGCAGGTATCCAGCACGTGGTAAGGTATCCCCAGCTCCTGAAAAATTTCTTCTTCGATACCAAGAATCTCGAGGTGAATCGCTTCGCTTTGTTCCGGGGTGCAGAACGCAAACATTTCCACTTTGGTGAACTGGTGCACGCGATACATCCCCCGGGTGTCGCGACCGTGGGCCCCTGCTTCGGTACGGAAACAGTGCGACAGACCTACATATTTCAGTGGGAGTTGCTCTTCGGGAATGATTTTGTCTCGCAGCATCCCGCCCAATGTGATTTCGGCCGTGGCAATCATGCACAGGTCGGTATCGGCAATCGTGTAAACCTGTCGGGTTTCCGGGTTTGGGTCGCGTGGCATAAAGCCAATCCCTTCCAGCACGTCCACTTTGGCCATATCCGGCGTGATGATTGGCGTAAAACCACGTTTTACCAGTTTTTGCATTGCAAACTGAATTAATGCCAGTTCCAGCAGCACCGCTTCGTTCTTGAGGAAGTAAAATTTGGCACCAGTAACCGAAGTGCCTGCTTCAAAATCGACCAGATCCAGCTTTTCGGCAAGTGCGACGTGGTCCTGGTGGGGGAAATCAAACTTGGGAATCTGCCCCACGGTCCGTAATACTTTGTTATGCTCTGGCGTGGCCCCCACCGGTGCGTCGGGGTGGGTCATGTTGGGAATGGTAGTCAGTGCGGTATTGAGTTCCACTTGAATCTGCTTCAGATCGGCTTCTAATTTAGCCACTTTCTCCCGCAGTGCCTTCCCTTCGGCAATCAATTCCTGCTTGGTGGCAGCATCTTTGGTAGCGGGGATTAATTTGGAGATTTCGTTAGCTCGCTGTTGAACATGTTGCGTTTCATTGATGGAAGCCTTCCGCCGGTCATCCAACGCCAGCACCTGGTGCACTTCTGCGTTGGTTACTTGCCGATTGCGGCAGTTTTCCAGGACCGCTTGCAGATTTTCACGAATAAAGTTCACATCGAGCATAAATTGTTCGCCTAAAACAGATAAAGATACAGGGGAGACGCCGCCCACTTGGGCTCGGTTCACCCCACGGTGCTCCCAAGCGTTATCCTGAATATTTGGCAGTAGTTTTCAAGCACCACCCGGGAAGATGGTGAAAAAATGCGTCCGGTCGCGGTTACTTCGCTTTGATATCGTAAACAAACAACAGTTCGTAGTCTCGCAGGATCAGTTTGCCATTAGCAATCACTGGGTGGGCCCAGACTTTCCCTTGTGGCATGCGAAGTTTGCTGGTTTGTGGGATCGTGAATTTGCTGATTTCTTCGTATTTTTCTGGATTTGCTTTTACCAGTGCAATGGTACCGCTACTTTCACCGTAGCAATACAGATTGCCGTTCGCAAATGTTACAGAACCTTTGCCCACACCTTTGTTTTCCCAAACTGCTTCTTCACCACCTGTTTTCAGTGGGAAGCAAACCCAGCCCAACCGGTCGCTGTGGCCATAGATATGGTCGCCAAGTCGCACCACACCACCGTGGTGATTGGATACCACCTTATTTTTGCTGTAAACTTCTACTGCTTTGGTGCCTTCACCATCGGCTTCCAGTTTAAAACATTCACAACCAGCTCCGTAACCCGCAGTGAAGAACACATAATTATCCTGCAGCACTGGTGTGGGAATAACTGCAACTCGACGGCCAATACCACCTACTTTCCACAGCAACTTGCCATCGCTGGCACGAACGCCAATTCCTGACGCCATCGTTTGTTGCACATATTGCCGAACGCCAGCTACTTCTGTGATCATCAATGAAGAATAGCCGGCCCCATCGGTAACATCCTTACATTGCCATACGGTTTCGCCGGTTTTCTTATTCAACGCCAGCACACCACCTTTGCTGCCAGGAGTTACCACGACCTGATCGCCATCCACCAGTGGGCTTTCGCTGTAACCCCAGGTGGGAATCGCACCACCGAAATCGGAAACCAGGTTTTTCTGCCAGGCAATTTTCCCTGTTTCAGTGTCGAGGCAGGCAAAGTCACCAGTGGAACCAAGCACATATGCAAACTTCCCATCAATCGTGGGGGTTGACCTGGGGCCGCCGCCCCAGCCATCGCTGTATTTTCCGGTTGTTCCTGCAAGCGATTCCCGCCAGATCTGTTTGCCAGTTGTCAGGTCCAGACAGGTCACAAATTCTTTCGCCGTCTGCTTGTTACCATCCGCCCCAATGATGTACATTCGATTGCCCACCACTGCGGGGGAACCATATCCCGTACCAATCGCATCCAGTTCGGTCAGCGACCACACCAGCTTGGGGCCATCTTCGGGCCATTTGTCGAGAATTGCCTTTTCTGCAGAATGTCCATCGCGTTTGGGTCCGCGCCATTGTGGCCAGTCTTCACCCTGCACGGTGCTGCTGGCAACCAACAAAACCATGGCACCCAGCCATTGTGGGAAGCTTCGTTTTCTCATACTTTCTTCATCTCTGATGCTAACATATTCGTATTTTGCCGCACAAACGTCGCACGGCATAGGGTACTATAGCAGGCAGGCCGCAAAATCCCTACCCTTTGCGGACGGCTTTGGTGTCTCGCTGATTCGAACTGGGGCAAAATTCGCTCATGGTGCATTGCTCGCACGCAGGTTTGCGGGCGTTGCATACCCGCCGACCATGGAAAATCAATCGGTGGGAGAACGTTGTCCAGTCTTCCTCAGGGATTAAGTCCATCAACTCAAATTCCACCTTCACCGGATCTTCTTCCTTCGTCAGGCCCAGCCGCACACTCAATCGGCCCACGTGGGTGTCTACAGTGATGCCGGGCAGGCCAAAAGCGTCGCCACGCACCACGTTGGCTGTTTTTCGCCCCACCCCGGGCAGTTGTACCAGCGTTTCCAGGTCTGTGGGCACTTCACCAGCGTGCTGCTCATGCAGTATTTTGCAACAGGCGATAATATTTTTCGCTTTGTTGTGGTAGAAACCAGTGGAAGCGATCAGGGCTTCCAGTTCGGTGATTTCCGCTCCCGCAAACGCTGCCGCATCGGGATACTTTTCAAACAGTGCGGGCGTCACCATATTCACCCGCACGTCCGTGCATTGGGCAGAAAGAATCGTCGCCACCAGCAGTTGCAGTGGGTTGGCGTGGTTCAGTTCGCAGTATGCATCGGGATACAGGCGAATCAGTTCCTGCCGCACCCGTTCTGCCTGTTCCAGTTTTTTTGCTGTCGGTTTCCGCTTTTTCATCAAGTACAATATTGTTGAGTATTCACTGTTACCATTCATCCTATGAGCGAAAAAGTTCTGCCGCAAACTGCCACCGACTGGCTGTTGGCCACCATCAACGTGGTACTGATGATGGGCCTGGTGGGCAGTTTAGTCTGCTTCCTTGCGGAAGTGCTTTACGCAGGACAGTACGAAAATCGCCTGCTCTACACCCTGATTTTCTTCACCATTGGTGCCGTTGGTGCGGCGCGCGTGGCAGTCGAGGTCAGCCGCAATCGATCCTGGATCTATACCGCAGTGCTGGCACTGGTGACCATGATTGCCCTGGGCAAGTGGGTGGAATATCCGGCAGACAGCACCATTGCAAACTTTCAAGTTCCGATTAATCTGCTGTTGATTGCCGTGGTGTGCTGGTGCACCCACAAACTGGTGTGGGACTGCACCTTTATCGACGACAAACGCCCATCTTCCAGTGCTGGCCTGCTTGCTTCCATGGGCTGGGAACAACGGGGCGATCAGATTCGCAAAAAATGGGAACCCACGGCGAAGGAAGAAAAACAGTTTGCCGAAGGCGTGATGGGCTGGTACGAACGCTACGATGCCTGGAAAAAACAACGCGACAAGCTTCCGCACACTCCCGGCCGCACAGTCATCTGGTTTTCATTGGCTGCGATTCCCATTTTCGGGCTGGGGCAAGCAATGATCCCCGCGGGGGAAGATGCCCGTCGGATGCTTTGTTTCTGGTTCGCTGCCACCTATATTTTCTCCGCACTCAGCCTGTTGTTGACAACCAGTTTTCTGGGGATTCGCCGGTACCTGCGACAACGCATGATGCCAATGCCACTGAGCATGACCAGCAGTTGGCTGGTAACCGGTCTGGTAATGGTGGGAGCCTTTATTCTCGTTGCGGCAGTGCTGCCACGCCCCTATTCAGAAACTTCTGTAGTGTCGATCGGCCGGGGTGGTTCGAAAGACCAGGATGCCAACAAATTCGCCCCGATGAAAAGCGGTGCTGGCAAAAAAGGCAAAAATGCCGGCAATGTGGAACAAAAAAGCAAAGAGGGTGCCGCACGGAACAATCCGGATGCTAAAGATGGCGGCGGGAAAGGCAAAGATCAGCAAGGCGGCAAAGAAAAAGGTAAACAGAACGGCAAAGACAGCGATTCCAGCCAGAAACAGGAAAACCAGCCCAAACAAAAGGATGGCAACAGCGACGATGAAGAACAGAAAGATGCCAATGAGGATCAGCAGCAGGATCGAGACGATGCCCAGTCGGGCTCGGAACAATCCAGCACGTCAAAACTTGGGCAGGCACTGGAAAAAATAGGCAATGTGCTGAAGTGGATCATCTACGTTATTTTCGCACTGGTGGTGCTGTTTGTACTGTTTCGCAACGGGCTGTCGTGGCTCAGCAATTTCATGCCGTGGGCCAAAGGATTGCTGGCTGCACTCGACCGCTGGTGGCAGAATCTGTTTCGCTGGAACACCAGCGAGAAGGTGAAAAGTTCTGCACAACGCGAAGAATACGAGCTGGACGCACCAGCACAGGAGCCATTTGCCAGTTTCTCCAATCCGTTCGATACTGGAATGATCGACCAGCAACCGATCGAAGAAACGGTGGAATATACCTACCGTGCGTTGGAAGCCTGGGCCAATGACCACCACCTGGAACGGAAAGAACACGAAACCCCGATTGAATTTAGTAATCGACTGGCCAACGAAGTGGAACAACTGGACAGTGCACGTGCGTTTGGGGTGCTGGTCGCCACGGTACGATTCTCCCACCGTGAAGTGGGGGCGAAAGCGATTCCCACCCTGCAGGAACTGTGGCACGAACTGGAGCAAAACCCACAGTTAGTGGAGACACTGGAAGCGGACTAAGTACGCCAGGGCGAATAGCGAAATTCAAATTGTCAAAGATCAATTCCAAAGCATGGAAATATTTCCACTTACATATAATATATCCTTGCCAAAAATGAAAATGGCAATTTTCTTTAAATCTGCCGCAGAAAATAGAAAACAAAATCGCCATAAATACTTAATTTGCAAGAATTTGCTACGACAAAAACTATTTTGTGAATTTTTGCAAAATTGATATCACCCCCCACCTCAGAGGGGGGATTAATAGTGTACATATTGCGCGTTGGCATTAAAATTGCACAGAATCGATTTTAAGAACGATGTCTCCAGAAACTTGGAAAAATTCAGGGGGAGGCACCGTAGAGGAACACGATTAGTCTGTAGTTGGAGATGCAAATGTACTTGTACACAATGCTTCTACATCGAAGTTTTGATAACCTGGCCCGCAGAAGATGAGAATGCATTCATAAAGTGGGCCAAGATTACTGTTATGCCAACCCAAAATCGGTGGACATGCAACGAAAAAGTGGGGTTGATTGCCACTCTCAACTTGTGGCGTTCGCCGTGCGGCTTAACAAATACTCATATTCTGCCAGAATCTTCTGCCGAAGTGGTTGGCCTGCGTTCATCAATTCCCGTTGCAACTGCACATATTGTGCTTTCCCAGGTGGGGTTTCAATCGGAATCGGTTCGTAACCGTAACTGCTTAAATCGTAAGGACTTGCACGCATATCAATTTCGCGGCATCGCCAGGCGTGGCGAAAAGCCTCTCCCACCAGCGTGCTGTCAATCCAGGGCGAAATCTTGTACGCAAAGCGGTACAGATCCATATTCACATGGATGCACGCAGGTTGATCGAATTCGTTGGTGCGGCGTCGTTCCAGTTGATGTAAGTTCTTGGGAGCAGCAGAGTTGGTGAAAAACCGGAAAGCATCGTAGTGGGTGCACTGCAACAGCTCTGCATCCACCACTTCGGCAATTTCTGCCAGACTCAGCCGCAATGGGACATACGGGTGCCGCACTTCCGGATCGCGGTACAGCATTGCCCACTCGTGCAAGCCAAAACAACTGGTCAGGGGCAGTCGCGTACCTGTGCGACGCAGATAATCCTCAGCCCACCGTAGATACTCCACGCGATGTGGGGGGAAATCGGTCGCACGCAGCACCATGGCTGGTATGCCATCGACCGTCGTTTCGTGAAACTGCTGCCATTCCAGATCGCGTGGTGTCGCACCCAGCAGAACTACATCTGCCCCAGGCGACCAGCGCATTAACTTTGCGGGACGTTGGGAATAGTAATCGAACAGAAAGTCACGCACCGGATGCTTTGTGGAAACACTCATGCGCGTAACCCGTTCGCTGGCAAAGGGTTGCATCAATTCCTGATGGCGTTCCCTGGCCAGTTGCCATTCGGAAGGTGTTCGCACTTGGGAACGCACGGACATTGGAAAATATCTGTTATATCAACCAGTGATCAATAATTCACTTAATGCAAAGTAATTCACGGATCAGTAATTGACTTGGTAAACATCTTTGCCTGAAGAATCTTACAGCAATCCGTGGTGGCCCAGATATCGTTCTGCATCCAGTGCCGCCATACACCCCGTTCCTGCTGCGGTAACGGCCTGGCGATAGTAATCGTCTGCCACGTCGCCTGCCGCAAACACCCCTTCCACACTCGTGTAGGTGCGGGCCATGGCGGTCCATACCACGTAGCCTTTTTCGTTGGTTTTCAGCTGTCCTTCCAGAAAACTGGTGTTGGGCGTGTGGCCAATCGCCAGAAATAACCCAGAGCAGTCCAACTGAGAAATCTCGTTCGATTTGTTATTCTTGATTTTGACACCGGTCACGCCATTGTCATCGGTGCCCAGCACTTCTTCCAGTTCGGTATTCCAAAGAATCTCGATTTTGGCATTGTCAAAGGCCCGCTGCTGCATGATTTTGCTGGCACGCAGTTCGTCTCTCCGGACCAGCAGGTACACTTTGCTGGCAAATTTGGTGAGGTAGGAAGCTTCTTCCACGGCAGAATCTCCCCCACCAACGACGACGAGAGGCTTATTTTTGAAGCGTGGGAGAGCACCGTCGCACACCGCACAGGCGGAAACACCCTGATTCTTGAATTTATCTTCGCTGGGCAGTCCCAGGTAGTTCGCGCGGGCACCGGTGGCAATGATAATTGTATGGCTGTGATATTGTTCGCCATCCTGGGTGGTCATCACGAACGGCTTTTTCGAAAGATCCACCTTCGTGACATCCTTCGATACCACCCGGGTGCCAAAGTTTTTGGCCTGCTGACGCATCAATTCCATTAATTCCGGCCCATTGATGCCATGGTTAGGCTGGGGCTTTTCTTTCTGCACCCAGTACGGCTGGGCTTCGGTGGGCAGTGCGGTTTTCAGCAATTCACGTGTGGCACCACTGGGAAAGCCGGGAAAGTTCTCCACTTCGGTCGTCAGCGACAATTGCCCCAACGGAATTGTGCCATTCTGGCGGTTTTTTTCGCTGAACGGATCACCTTCAATCACCAGTGGATTCAAATTCGCCCGTGCGGCATAAATTGCTGCCGTCCAGCCCGCAGGCCCACTACCAATGATGATCACGTTTTCTACAGTTTCTGCCATAATTCCGCTCTATTGTTCTTTTTTGTCGTGAATCGTAAGAAGTATGCAAGTAAGGTAACTTTTATACACAGCTTAGACAATTTGCGGACATTTTCGATTCAGTCCTGGGCAGGTAAATGTTTCGATTGACCGATCTTCGCGAAATTTTGCGCTATATCCCTGAATTTCGCGATCGATCGTTTGTTATTGCGATCGACGGTGCGGTCGTTGCCGACGAAAATTTTCAGAATTATGCACAATTGTACAGGTCGAACCAGCAATTCTCATGCTTACCTGGCGAACCAGAAATAACAATGGACAGACAGCTACTGCAAATTGCTCAATTCACCCCTGCAATGGATCGCATCAACCGATACGATCAGCTGTCATATCAACCTCTTCGATTCGTTTCGTTAACATCTAGCGCAGATTGTATGAAAATCATTTGAATTAAAGGCCTAAAGCTGCATCTCATGTAATTTTTTGATATTTTCTGTGTTGTTATGGCAGAGATGAAATCTGCCTGGGGAATAAATTATGCGCACAGTTATTATTGCATTCTTGGTATTTGCATGTCCTGGATTCGCTGATGAGCTACCAAATACAGTCACCTTCGCAGAGCATATCGCTCCACTTGTCTTTGAAAACTGCACGACATGCCACCGCAGTGGCCAAGTTGCACCGTTTGTAATCACGAATTACAATGAGACACGCAAACATGCCAAAATGATGTTAAGCGTCATGAAAGACCGTTACATGCCACCCTGGCAACCGGAAGCAGGACATGAGGAATTTCTCAATGAACGCCGCTTGACCGACAGTCAAATCGCTCTGTTCCAAAAATGGGTGGAAACGGGCATGCCAGAAGGTGATGCCGCAAAAACTCCAAAACTGCCCAAGTATCCTGAAGGTTGGCGCTTGGGCAAGCCGGATTTGATCATCAAAATGGATAAGCCGTTTACTGTTCCTGCTGATGGTTCTGATATTTATCAGAATTTCGTCATTCCCACGAACCTAACAGAAGACAAGTGGGTTACTGCGGTCGAATTTCAGGCAACGGCACCGAATGTTGTTCACCATTTGTTGTATTTATTAGACGATAGTGGTCGTGCTCGGGAGAAGGCCCAAGCGGAGACGAAAGACGGTCCACTTAGTTTTTCAGGGATGGGCTTTCGGCCAACTGGTGCTTTAGGTGGTTGGGCGGTTGGTGCGACACCAGTTAAGCTTCCAGAGGGTTTAGCGTACCCGCTGAAAAAAGGGTCGGACTTTCTCCTGCAAGCACACTTTCATCTTTCCGGGAAAGTGGAACAGGAAACAATCACCATTGGTATCCACTTTGCTAAAACTCCACCTAAAAGGACTTTAATTCCTTTGCAGCTCCCACCAGCTTTTGGGCTGTTTGCAAACATCAATATTCCAGCAGGCAAGGCCGACTTCAAAGTTCAGGATTCCTTCGAATTGCCATACGATGTTGATGTGATCGGCGTCGGAGCCCATGCACACTACATTGGCAAGACCTTAAAATCCACTGCGATTTTACCAGATAAAACGGAGAAAAAGGTATTTTTCATCAACGATTGGGATTTCAATTGGCAGGGGCAGTATCTATACAAAAAGCCGTTTCGATTGCCTAAAGGAACCATCGTCCGATCGGAGATTACCTGGGATAACTCGGATGCCAATCCCCGTAATCCAAACTCTCCACCGATCGCTGTCCGCTGGGGCGAAGGTTCCAGTGACGAGATGGGTTCTGTGACATTGCTGCTGGTTCCTGCCGAGGAATCCGATGCAAAGAATTTACAAACATCCATTCGAACACATGTAACAAAAGCCTTTCTGCGGTCTCGGCTTCGGGGCGATAAAATTGATTTTGAACAACTTGGAATTAGTCCCGCTCAGCTCCGTGAAAATCTACCGAGAATGCGTTTGACAACTCCAGAGAAAGATGCCAAGCCCCAATCGAAAAAGTTCCAAGACCTGGATGGGACGGACCGCTATCCCTTGCAACTAACTGACGCAACAGCAAAAGTATTCTTTTTTGTCACGACAGAATGCCCCAATGCGAATGCCTATCTCCCTGAGATCAACAGGATTGCGGATGACTACGCCAAGAATTCGATCCAGTGCTTTTTGGTGCATGTAGATCCCGAGTTAACTGCCGCCACAGCAAAGAAACATGCTAAAGAATATCAGATCAAATTGCCGGTTCTTCTCGATTCTCAACACGATCTTGTTCAAGCCACTGCTGTTACCCATACCCCGGAAGCAGCCATCTTGCTGCCGAATGGTACCATTGCCTATCGTGGACGAATCGATGACCGGTTCCCGGAATTAGGCAAAAAAGAGTTGCCCCGACGCAATCCGAGCTGCGTAACGCACTCGACTGCATCGTTGCAGGAACACCTGTCAAAGTGTCACGCACCAAAGTGATCGGCTGCTTTATCCCAACCTTGCCAGAGAAAGCTGAAAATTAGTCGGGAAATTTCGGTGAGATATTTGGGAAAGCCTGGAAAGTTTTCCAGTTCGGTCATCAGCGATAGTTGCCCAAGCGGAATGATGCCATTCTGGCGATCACGTTTGCTACAGTTTCTGCCATAATTCCGCTCTATTGTTCTTTTTTGTCGTGAATCGTAAGAAGTATGCAAGTAAGGTAACTTTTATACACAGCTTAGACAATTTGCGGACATTTTCGATTCAGTCCTGGGCAGGTAAATGTTTCGATTGACCGATCTGCGCGAAATTTTGCGCTATATCCCTGAATTTCGCGATCGATCGTTTGTTATTGCGATCGACGGTGCGGTCGTTGCGGACGAAAATTTTCAGAATATTGTGCTCGACCTGGCGCTGTTACGCAGCCTGAACATCCGGGTGGTGCTGGTGCACGGTGCCGGGTTACAGGTTCGCCAATTGGCTGCCAAGGCCGGAATTCGCCTTTCCAACAGCGATGGAATTGGCATTACCGATCAATTGACGCTGGATGTCAGCATTCAGGCAGCCAGTAAAGTTTCCCACACGCTGCTGCAGGCATTGAGCGATCAGGATCTGCGTGGGGCCATTCCTAATGTACTTGTAGCCCACCCCGCAGGGATTTTACGTGGGGTCGACCATCAATTTACCGGCAAAGTGGAGCGAATCGACATTCAACTGCTGAATGTACTGATGACCAATGATATTTTCCCGGTGATTCCCCCAATGGGTTTTGATGGTACAGGGCGATGTTACCGGCTGAATTCCGATGCGGTGGCCGTTGAAGTGGCGAAAGCGATCGGTGCCACCAAACTGATCTATCTTGCTGCCCATAAAGTACTTCAGAAAGATGAAGAAGTTCTCAGAAATCTGACTGCTGACGAAGCGGCAACGATTTTACGAAGTCAGCGGGCCGAATTATCCCCACCAGAAGCGATTTCGAAACTCGAAAATGCCGTGCGTGCGGCTCGGATTGGTGTCCCACGGATTCACATTATTGATGGCACCACACCAGAGGGGCTGCTTTCGGAGGTCTTTTCCAAGGAAGGTGTGGGCACGTTGGTGCACGCAAACGAATACCAGCAGATTCGGCGGGCCCAGAAACGCGATGTTCGGGCGTTGTACGCACTGATGCAGCAGGGGTTTGAGGCCGAAGAACTACTGAAACGTTCGCGGGCGGAGTTGGAACGTACGATTGAGGACTATTTTGTCTTTGAAGTCGACCGCAACATCATTGGCTGCTGTGCCCTGCATCTCTATCCAGGAGAGCAAAAGGCCGAACTGGCAAGCGTTTACGTCGATACACAATACGAAAACCGAGGCGTGGGCCGAAAATTGATCCGCTATACAGAAGAAATCGCTCGCACCAGTGGGTTTAGTACACTCTTTTGCCTTTCCACGCAGGCATTCAATTATTTTATCACCAAGGGTGGTTACAAATTGGGCACCCCCGATGACCTGCCCACTGCCCGCAGACAGGTTTATGACCGCAGCGGCCGCAAATCGCAGGTGCTGGTAAAGCAGTTAATTGAAAGTTAAGCGTCTTTGACAGTTTACTGCCAACCTGCGGGTAATTTTGCTCAGACCCGCACTCAATCAGCTATCCCATTCACCCGCCAACTCCCGCAACGTGCGTAAGTTCACCGGGTCCATCTGCTCTTTCTGGTCATTCGTCTTGGGCGTTTCCAGAATCATCGGAATTTTGCGGAACCGCTTATCCTGCAACAACTTACGGAACGGTTCGAGGCCAATATATCCCTGGCCAATCTGCTCGTGACGGTCAACATGACTACCACAGGGCTTTTTGCTGTCATTTAAATGAAAAAGCTTTAATTTTTCCAGGCCTACGTGGGAGTCAAATTCATCCCACATCGTTTGATAGTCGGCATCGGTTTCCCAATGATATCCACCTGCCAGTGCGTGGCACGTATCAAAGCACACGCCAAAGCGGCTATCATTCACCCCGCGCAGGATAGTGCCCAGATGCTCAAATCGGTAGCCCAGCGTGGTACCTTGACCGGCAGTCAGTTCCACCAGCACGTTCACCTGAAAATCAGGCAACTGCTCCAGAATCTGCAGAAATGCGGTCACCACCCGTTCCAGACCGATTTCTTCCCCTTCGCCCAGGTGGGCCCCCGGGTGCATCACCAGATAATCCAGCCCCAGGGCATCGGCACGGCGGATTTCTTCAGAAAAGGCGGCAATCGATTTGCCCCACAGCAGGTCATCGGAGGTTGCCAGATTAATCAGGTAGGAATCGTGGGCCACCAGGCATTGAAGCTGGGCGGTTGCCTGTGACTGGTGAAACAGTTCTATTGCAGAATCAGCCAGCACGCCCGGCTTCCAGGTAGTCTGTTTCGTTTTCCCACGTCCGGTGGTGTGGGCTGCCACCTGCCAGCGGGAAGGGGTTGCCGTAAACAGTTGTACCGTCTGCATTTCCATATCGACGGCGGCTTCAATTGCCCGGTGAAAGCCACCTGCAATCGACAGGTGGGCACCCAGAATATGCATCTTCTATGGTCTCTTTTTTGCTTCAGGAATCACCCACAGGTAGATGGAGTGATCGTCGCCGTGGGTGTCTTTGAAGCGAATTTCGCGATCCGGTTCCCAGTCGCCCATCAGGTAATCGTAGGAAACGATCCTGCTCCCGGGTGCCAGCTCTTTTCGCAGCATTGGTGCCAGTTTTTCGTTCAACTCAGGAAAGAGGTATAAAGTCACCACCGTGGGCTGATTCAGGGTTTTCAGTTTCAGAATGTCCTGTTGAACAAATTGGCAGCGATCGGCCACCCCCTGCTTTTTGGCATTGGCCTGCGATTCGCGAATCCGTTCCGGATCAATATCGTAGCCAACGCCCGATTTGGCACCAAACTGTTTGACAGCGGTCACCACAATCCGGCCATCCCCACAGCCCAGATCGACCACCCTATCGGTGGACTGTACCTTGGCCATTTTCAGCATCTGTTCCACCACCGGCTGTGGGGTGGGAACGTAGGGCACGCGGGGTTGTTCGCGGGGCATCGGGCCAGCCTCGGGCACCACATACAGATACACCAGATGCTCTTTGCCCGTATTGTCTTTAATGAACTCGTAGCGTTCTGGGTGCCAGTCACCCACGGGGAATTCGTGCGATACCACGCGGCTACCCGGTTTTAATTCGCGTTTCAGCTTGGTATTCACTTCCGGAAGAAGATACAGTGTTACCACGGTGGCTTCGCGGTAACTTTTCCATTTCAGGATATCCCCTTCAACTATGCGGGCTCGTTCTCCGAGTTTGGCCGCCTGACATTTCTCGCGGGCGATTTTGGCCCATTTGGGATCCAGATCGATCCCCACGGCACGCTGAATATGAAAATCTTTTAATGCGGTAATCACAAATCGCCCATCGCCGCACCCAAGATCGTAGAGAGTGTCGTTTTTGCCCATTTCGGCAAGTTTTAACATGGCGGTGACAATCTCAGGCGGGGTAGGGACGTAATGTACATCCAGTTTCGGTTCTGCCACAGGCGACCAAAACATCAGCACGGAAATCAGCCAGCTTGCCAGATTCATCGAAGGGAAACCAAAATCGGGATCTTTGCTGGTACATTATATCTGTGTCGATTTAAAGAAGATTGAATTGTCGAAATTTCAATAACGCCGTGACCGTTGTGTCTGCAAATGCAAGAGAAAACAGAATATGCAGCATAGTAGTTTCGTAGGGGCGAAGGAGTGAATAGTGCGATTTACAAATTTAGACAGGAAACTGACCGACGCTGAAATTTCTAGTGTCGAGATCGAGCTAGGCATTCGGTTTCCAAAATCTCTAAGAGAATTGTTTGCTAACTACAATGGAGGTTCTCCCGATCCGTATGTAATTCAAGTAGAAGGGCTACATACTGTTGTCAATGAGACATTACCATTGCTGTCTTCCAAAGACTTTGGCACAGCCGTTGATTCCTACAAGCTGCTAGTACAAAAACGTCGAATTGTAGAAAAAAAGTACTTCCCCTTTGCAGTTGATGCCGGTGGTGACTACTTTTTTGTTGATTGTTTTTCTACTGATTCACAAGTATATTTTTATGATTCTGATACGGATTCAGTTCAGGATCGATTACTCAAATTAGGAATGACGCTGCAGGAATTCTGGAATCGACTCAAGTCAGAAGATTAAAAGGTTCACTCAGATTGGAATGATTTTATGATGGTAAGAAATTCAGCTAATCAAGTCTCTCGATGCTTGACACCCAACTCAGTACACTTTTTGACAGCAAAAGCTGAGAAAATCGCAACAAATAAGATTCGCAATCACATGGCAACGGCATCCTGTCGCTGAAATAACACGAACACCTGCTAGAAGCAGGTGCTACTATACGCTGTCTCGTCGCAGTAATTCCTTGGACCGGGTGGTTCGCCACACATGTTATTTCGTCGATGCGGTTGGGCAGTAGCCGAGAGAAAGCTGATCGTGGGGAAATTTGTAGAATAAATCTACTTCAGTTGGCGAATACGAGAGGAGAAAAGTGTGCGTACTTTGATTACCGGTGGGGGTGGCTTTATTGGCTCGCATCTGTGCGAGCGGTTTCTGGCAGAAGGCCACCATGTGGTGTGCGTCGATAATTTTATCACCGGTAGTTTGTCGAATCTGGATCCATTTCGGGAGAATCCCCGCTTTGAGTTCATTGGGCACAATATTTCGTTCCCACTGAAAATTTCAGGTCCGATCGATAATGTGCTGCACTTTGCCAGCCCCGCCAGTCCGGTCGATTATCTGAATTACCCAATCCAGACATTAAAAGTGGGCTCGCTGGGCACACACGTGACGCTGGGCATTGCCAAAGAAAAAGGGGCCAGGTACCTGTTAGCCAGCACCAGTGAAGTCTATGGCGACCCGATTGAGCACCCACAAAAGGAGTCTTACTGGGGCAACGTCAACCCAATCGGTGTGCGTGGGGTCTACGATGAAGCCAAACGATTTGCGGAAGCGATGACGATGGCCTACCACCGCACGCACAATGTAAACACACACATTATTAGAATTTTTAATACTTACGGCCCACGAATGCGGCTGGATGATGGCCGGGTGCTGCCCAACTTCATGGGTCAGGCACTGCGTGGGGAACCACTGACGATTTATGGAGATGGCTCTCAGACCCGCAGTTTTTGTTACGTAACTGATTTGGTGGAAGGGATTTACCGCCTGTTACAGACCGATTATCATCTGCCAGTCAACCTGGGGAATCCGGCCGAAATTACCATCCTGGAGTTTGCACAGGAGATTCTGAAGCTATCCGGCAGCAGCAGTGGAATTGAATACAAAGAATTGCCACAGGATGATCCCAAGGTGCGTAAGCCCGATATCAGCCGGGCAAAAGAATTGCTCGGCTGGGAACCGAAAATCGATCGATCGGAAGGTTTGTCTCGCACGCTCGATTACTTCCGCAATAAAGTGGCGGCACCAAATGGATAAGGATTATTAGAAAATCTTCGCTCATTTTAATTATTACCACATTCCAATATTGCAAAAATTATGAATTCTCTCTCCCATTTGATTCCTGGATTCCTTCTGCTTGTTTGCTTGTCCCAAAGTGCGATGGGCAAAGACGAAGATGCGAACAAACAGCCCCCACTTGTCATTCAGGCCGATGTGATTGTCTATGGATCAACACCTGGGGGTTTCTGTGCGGCGATTGCTGCCGCACGTGAAGGTGCGAAGGTGGTGCTGTTGGAACCCACTTCCCATATCGGTGCGATGAGCACTGGCGGCCTGAGCCACTGCGATTCCAACCAGATGGTGCGTAGCACCGTGATGGGGTTGTTTCACGAATGGCACACCAGAATTGTGAAGGACTATACTGATCGTGGACTGCCCGCACCCTATCAGCCGGAGGTGAAAAATCAGGCGAAGTGGACGTTCGAGCCCCACGTGGCGTTGCGTGTTACCCAGCAAATGCTGAAAGAAGCGGGTGTGACCGTATTGACGGAGCAATATCTGAAAGACGTCAAAAAAGAGGGTTCTCGCATCACGGAGCTGAACACAACAAAAGGCCGATTTGTTGCAAAAGCTTATGTTGATGGCACTTACGAAGGCGACCTGATGGCAGCGGCGGGTGTTGATTGGGTGATTGGTCGGGAAGGCCGCAAGGAATTCAGTGAATCACTTGCAGGGAAGCAGTACCCCAAGCAGAAAATGACCATTTCCGGTGTCGATGCGTTGGGAAAACCACTCCCACTGATTACGACAATGGATGCAGGCGACGAAGAAGCTGGGGACAACAACATCATGACCTACAGCTTTCGGCTGTGCCTGACAAGCGAACCGAATAATCGGGTGCCAATGCCCAAACCTGCTAATTACGACCCCACCCGCTTTGAAGTGGTGCGGCGGGCCTTCAAAGCAGGTGTCAAACAGATTGGCTACGATCTCTACCCACTGCCGGGCAGGAAGGTGGATGGCAACAACTCCATCGGTGGGCAATTTTCGATCGGGCTGATCGGAGGCGGGGTCGATTGGCACCGTGCCAGCCAGGAAGATCGCCAGAAGATTTGGGAGGCACACAAGCAGTATACATTAGAATTTCATCATTTTCTCATCACTGATCCCGCCGTGCCGAAGAATATTCAAGCAAAGTTTGCTAATCTGGGTCTCTGTAAGGACGAATTTGCTGATTTCGATCACTTTTCGCCCGCACTCTACGTGCGTGAATCCCGACGGATGCGTGGAATGCATGTGATCAGTCAGAAAGATATTCTGGAATCTCCAAAGAAAGACGATCCGATTGCGATTTCGTCTTTCCCGATCGATTCCCACGATTGCCAGCGGATTGCCCTGAAAGATGGCGGGGTAATCAACGAAGGCACCATTTTCCCCGTGCGGCAAAAAAATACCGCCCACGGTTATGCCTACCATGTGCCGTATCGTGCCATTCTGCCGAAACAACAGCAGTGCGAAAATCTACTGGTGCCCGTTGCGTTATCCTGCACCCACGTGGGGATTTCTTCGTTACGAATTGAAGGCACCTGGATGATCATCGGCCAGAGTGCAGGTATTGCCGCAGCACAGGCAGCCAAACAGAATCTGCCCGTGCAAAAACTGGATTACGCGAAACTGCGGGAACGGATTCTGGCACAGAAACAGGTGCTGGACCTGCCCACGGTGGTGGAGCAACTCCCACCGCAAACAGGGATTTCTCCGAAGTCATTACCGGGCATCATTCTTGATGATTCCATGGCCAGTTTGACTGGAAACTGGACACGATCCACCACGTTTCAACCACACATTGGTTTGGACTACCTGTTTACGGGTGAGGCTGATTCCGATGCGATCGGGGATGGGAAAACCACCGCGAGATTACGATTTACGGCACCAAAGGCAGGGAATTATCAGCTATTGATGGCCTATTCTGCCCATCCGAGCCGTGCAAAAAATGTCCCACTGGCGGTGACGAATGGGACCTACAGTAAAAAGTTTGTCATCGATCAGACCAAACCACTCCCACGGGGGGCATATTTTGCCCCACTCGGCACGATCACACTGACCGCAGATGCGGAAACAATAATTACGATCAGCAATCAAGATACTTCAGGATTTGTGATTCTCGATGCACTGCAATTGGTGCCTGAAACAAAGTAATTGTTCAATAGTGTCCATCTGCAATATCGCCAACTAAGAACAAGTTGTAACAGGAGTTTCTCTGTGATCTGCAAACAGAATCCACACCTGATCATTGAAAAGATGCGCATCGCATCTGAGTTAGAGGCAAAGTTTGAGGAACAGGAGTGGTTGCGACGGTACTCTTACGACCCAGATTGGTCAAATGATGTCAAGTTTGCAAAATTTGATAATGGTAGCGGTGATTTTGTTGTGGTGCTGGTCGCAAGTCGATGGTCCTGCGTGATTGGATTCGATCACGAATCACCGGTATCTCCTCACGCCCAGGATCCATATGGGTACTGGCCTGGTCTCTTTAATGGGTTGCCTGAAATTATGAAGGAATACGTCTTTGATAAAAGCATTGATGTTGAAGACGGCGTAACCTTTGCTCATTGGTGGCTTGATGGTTCATGGTCAAGAGGACCAGTAGTTTTTCCAGGTGGTGAAAGTGATGGATCCGAATGGCTGGTTGATATGATAGAGTTTGATGCAAATTATTTCATTCAGTTCGCGGAGTCCTACTGGGGAAGAAAATTGTCTGAAGATAATAAGTCATGGTTTTTAGAAAAGTATCACTCATTACCACACAATGCAATGTAGCGGACTATTGCATCACAGAAGATCTTATGCCCCGTGGGGGCACTTTTTCAGAAATGAAGGAAACTTGAAAAATCAGTCTTCAGCGGTGAACGTACATAGTTCCAGGAGAAGTCCCTTTGGGAAACAGATCAAAGTAGCCATCGGCGATGGCCTTCTCAGACGTTCCGCACCACGAATCTAACCATGCCAGCACCGATGGGTTGGATTCCTGCACTCGCCATTCCCATGTGTTAAAGTACCATACTGGTGAGTCGTCTTGTCCGTAGCACCGGATGAACTCGAATTGGTTCCCAAGTCGTCCTGCGATTAGCAGGGCGTCATTTGGAACTCGAATTCTCGTGATGGACTGCTGCCATCCTCGGCCTTGGATTCGGCCCACATATTTTGCTGCTCATCGGTCATCACCAGAACATTGTCGTAGAAGACAGCCATGTGATCACATTTGAACAGTCGACCGGAATCGTGACCCATTAACCGAAGGTATAGTTTGTAAGTATCTGGCAACTCAAAACCATATCTGGATTCTAATGCCGTAACCTCTTTTTAAGAGCACCCGATTAGTTGCTCAGGAAATGCAACTTTTGAACTTTCCATGCGATGTATAAGTGCCCTGAAACGATCGAAGTCCATCGTACGTACTCCAACTAAAGTATGGTTAACATACTCTTCAAACTGGGTTCAGTAAGGAATTACCCGGCATCTTTGCCACTCAAACAGTTCGATAAGGCGAATGAATAAGCCATACGGAACGTCTCCCAGAATGCGATGAAGATAGGGGTTGACCATCTGGATTCCAGGTCTCGAACATTCAACAAAACTTCATCGCTGGTTGTGCGAATCTCAGCAGCAATTCTCTCTATTCCTACAGCAATTTCCTTTGACCGGTCGTGACGTACCACACAGTGAACTGGGGCTGTCCTGCGACCCGATGCCACGCAAATCCAACCAGTTTTCCGTCTGGACTGACTCCCACACGCCAGACATACCAATACTCATCCCCCGTCGTGGGCCGGAAAATAGTTATTTCCTTGCTGGTAGCGGAGTCCCACATCCTCACCACTGGGTAGAATTCCTTGTGTTATCGGAACTCATACTCGCCTCCAGCGACGATCTGTTTTCCGTTCGGACTGGACGCCACGCTGTGAACACCTGGAAACAAATGCCCAATCTCTCCTACCGTGCTAATTGATCGTAAATCCGTTCAGTAAAAGAACTTGTGCGAAGGTTTCCGCTTCTTGTTTGCAGGCGTGGGAGTCGATTCCTGCCGCACCGATGGCGGTATACCAGTACCGATAGCGGTCACGTGGGGGTAAATCGTCCGGATTCAGCCCCAGTTCGCGAACAGATTCTTTATCCCAGCGGATATTCTTCAGCAGTTCTGCCAGTTGTCGCCAGGTCACCCCACTGGAAAGTAGTGTGCCATCGGCCCGCATGATCTTGCGGCCCACGCAAATATGCAACAACGCCCGAAAATAACCCAGATGCAGGTGGCGTGATCGGATCGTTTCTAAAAATTCTGCGAGTCCTTCCATGGCACACCTAATCGATTCACTATGTATTCCATCTTACCCAGTATACCTGCATTGCCCTTGCATTCTTAAGTAACTTTTTTGAAAATGCCTCCCACTAATCTGTGGTGCTATCGGTGCGACCATCGCACTTTGCCCTGCAATATTGTATTATTGCACTATGATAATATTATGATTATTTTATGTAAAATACGTGTTATATATTGACTTGGCTACATAACTGAAATGTTACGGACGTTTCATTTCGAAAAGATCGGTCGTTTTCGACCAATATTCACCACCCATACGACCTACAAGTTGCATCAGGTGGGGCTCGGGTCGACCATTCACATCCAGCACTTCATCTGCCACGTGAATCATCAACACCTCGCCAATCACCAGATTAGCAGCAATGGGGCCGGTGCCACACGGAATGATCTGTTGCAGGCGACATTCCATACTGGCCACGGCAGACGCCAGACGAGGCACCCGCACTTTATGGCTGGGGATGGTGTGTAACTCGGTAATCGTTAATTCGCTCTCATTTTCTGGTAATTCGGTGGAAGACAGATTCACTTTGTCTGCCAGGGGCAATGTGGCAGCGTGGATGACAAACTCCTCATATTCTTCAATGTTCTTTAGAGTGTCTTTCTTTGTCCCATCCCGCCGTAAAGTGGGAGAAAATACAACAATAGGTGGGTTCGCACCGAACACGTTAAAGAAACTGAACGGTGCCAGATTGACAATACCCGTCGGTGATAACGTTGTTACCCAGGCGATTGGTCGCGGGGCGACAATCCCCACCAATGTATGGTAGACATCCAGAACTTCCGATTTTTCGATATCGATATGCATCGCCAGGCCCCTTGTTTTCAGGTAGTATCGTGCCTTCTGAATTCTTCCAGGCACTCGCGTTTATTTTATTCCGAAATCCAGGACACAAAAAAGAATGGGATGTTCCACGAGACTACCGTTGCATTCGACGCAACAGTCCCACAATCGTGTTCGAACCGGCAATCAAGATGAAGGAAAAAATTACCCCGAAAAGAGATGCGGCGAATGTGGGAGTGAAGTAATCTATGGCACCTTCAATGCGATAAACCACATAGCTGAAAAAGGTGCTAACCATCGTAAAGGAACTCCAGAAAAACAGGAGAAATCCCAGTGTTCGAATCAAAATAACTTCGAGGTTCGCCAGACGGTTGTCATCCTGGTCTTTGTCGGTACTTATTTGCGATGCGGGAATTTCCTGCTGATTTGCGGAATCTGGCGCTTCCTTACTTGCAGGTAGTACGGAAATATCTGGTATGCTGACGACTTTGGCTGGAGGTTCTTGCTCTTCCTGGAAGATGAAAGTACTCGTAATCTGATAGGGGAAAATGAAAAACAATAAACCGAAAATTCCCTTGATGCTTAAAGGCAAAAGAAACCACCAGATGGGAGATTCGTTTTCCCCAGTGTTGTATGCGAGGTAATTCTGGCAAGAATCTGGCAATTCTGCAACGGCTAGCACCAGCAGAAGTAAACCAGCAACTTTGATGGTCAGGGCGATCAGATCTCTGGTGTTCAGGACAATTTGTTTCATTTCCGGGCCTTTTAAAGTAAATTGATAACTTGGTTCTTTATTAACAATGCCGCTTAATAATTACACCATTTGAGGGCGTTTCACTTCGGTTTTTTCGATTCTTCTTTTCCTGTTTGTTCTCTTTTCAGAATCAGATAGAACGCACCCTTTTTCGTTTCAAATTCGGTGGGGCGTTCCCTCCTGCCGACGCACCACTTCAGCGTGTCACCTTCCAGCACAAAAATACCTTGCCAGGTATTATTTTTCCGTTGGGAGTGGGTGGCATCCATCACATGCACTGGCTTGCTCAGATCCAGCGTGTAGGTTCCACTTCCCTGATCGATCATTTTTTCGCCATCCAATTGCACACCTGCAATTTGATCTTTGGTAATGGTGAGTTTTATTTTGACCGGTCCCTGATCTGGTTTTTCACCTTTGCCCTCTATGGCATAGCCCACCCACACGCCAGTAAGTGCGTTGCGTGTTGGCACATCGTCTGCTGCCAGCACGGCGGGTAATTCACTCAAGAATCCAATAAATGAGAAAATGATGAGAAATCGCATTTAAACCACCCCGCCTCCAATCCAAACAGATGTGTGAATCGTCTTTCATCGTGGATAATTGTATTCAGGTGGGGGCTTGAAATTGAAAAACTTGATTTTTTCGACATTTGTTGCGTTATTGGGAACCAGCGTGGCTTCTGCTGCCGACTGGGTTGGCAAAGTGACAGCACCCGACTTTTTCCCCAAGATCATTTCGGTCCACGTGGTACAGGCAGGAACACCCGGACCCCACGAACCAAAATACAAAGAAATTGCTATAGCCGAAGCACCCGATTTTTCCCTGAAGCTGGACACAACGAAAAAATACGATGTGTGGTGCACCGTGCCTGGCGTTCCCGTGCGGATACGCACCAATTGGCAACCAAAGGGCGATGATGAAGAAATTGCCATCGATAAAACCTGTGGGGTGATAGTTTTTTATGGCGATAACCAGATTCGCCCCAAATGGGTTACTGTCACTCCGGAAAACGACCGTGGGCCAGACGAAAAGGGCCATCGTGTTGTCCAGAAGGTGGCATCGTACCGCACCGCAATGCTGGTACCTGCAGGTGATTATGCACTGTGGGTAACTGGCACGTTGAATGCCCGCAGCCAGCGTGTGGTGGAACGGGTACGTGTGCTGCCAGGCAAAATCAGCCGTATTGATTAAAGTGTGCGAATTCATTTTCAATAAATACATCAGCACATTAATGAAAAATTAATGAGTCTCGTTCAGCCACATCCATGGGGTGATTGCAATCTCGGAAAAATTCACAAAAAAGTATATTTTTTTGCCATAAATGCTTGTCATGAAATAACTTACGTTGATTCAATTCTCGAAGATATTGGCTTCTGAAGAACAAAATTGCAATTCTTGAATTTGGGAAGACTATATATATTAAGTGGATAAAAGTTCATGCTCAGTCGTTTCGAGCGCGTTCACTACTTTTCTTATGGGGCTGTTCATCGCATAACCAACGCATGCACGCCTCCACACCAATGCTGCGTTTGTCGCCAAGTGCCCGCAGTAAGAAATAAGTGAATACAAGGAAAACAACCGCCAGACATAATGAAACGCGTAATGGCAGCGCTTTCGACCAGTAATAGGTGGTTTCCAGTCCTTTGATTTCTGCATAAATCCACATAGGCCAGACATGTACCAGGTGGTGAAACACATAAATCGTAAAAGAATACTGGCTGAACCGTTTTGGAACTACCAGCCAGGGATGTCCGCTTCGGCTGGGATGTCGATCGATCAGATAGTGCATGCTGCTTAACAGGATCAGGTTGGCTCCAAGCATCCCCAGCAGATAAACAGTTGTGGGAGGATACATCGTCCATTTGCCAAAAATTGCCACAGATTGCACCGTAGGATACCAGTGATTCAGGGCATTGATTGATTGTGAAACCAAAAGGAAACACCCACCAGTACTTAGCAACTTCCAGAGTGCAACTGGTTTGGTAGTTCGTGAGAATCCACCCGGAAAAAGCAGATTCGCAGTAATGAAACCCCCAATGGGCAGCACCAACCAGGGGAACAAGGGGAAATAACCAGCGACAAAAAAGCCAATCCAAGTATCGGAAAAAGTCATCGCTGGGTCGTAATATCGGTTCTGCCAATACTGGTCGTATCCAACAATCATTCTAAGAAACGGGCTGAGAGTTAACATCATCAGGATGATCGAAAATGAAACGATGAGAGGCTGGTGCCGAAGCAGGTTGAGCAGGACCAACCCCACACCAATCAGGGTTAGGACATCCCAGTTGAATGTATCGGAAGGCAACCATACCAGGACATTAAAGGCGATGCCCACACTAAAAACAAACAGCCCGCGACGGACGGAAACTTTGGTGATTTCACTCTCTGGTAGGCCGCGCTCTTCCAGGCCCGTCGCCCACAGGTGGTAACTGACACCCGTTAAGAATGCAAACAATGGTGCACCCAGGCCGGCAAAAAAAGCATAATAACCAGAAAGATTTTCGCCAAAATGCACAAACACCATCACAAAGATGGCAACCATTCGCAGAATATCGATCGATGGGTAACGCATGGGGTTTCAGTTGGTGAATTGTGCCTTTATCTGGAAAATACCGTTGATTCCGTTACTTCGTCAGTACTTCCATTAAGCCCAGCATCAGTTGTGCAACCAGCAGGATAATAATGATACATTCCAGAATATTGCCAGTACGTGTGTGGGCATAATCGCTCGCACGCTGGCCCGCTTGTTCGTAGATCGATTCGAATACTTCCAACTGATCGCACAGAAATTCGTGGCGGTGCATCTGCCTCAGGCGATCCCGCAGGCGTTCACTCAGTTGGCTTGCCAGCGTCGGCGGATAGAAATGCGGTGCATAAATATAGGGCCCAATGCGGGCAAGCTTAGCACTTAAAAGCATGGTCTCCAGAAACCGCTTGCGCAGTGTTTCTTTTTTGCGCATGGTTTTGGCACCAAATTCAAATGCAAGTGCGGCATCTGCTTCCAAATCGGGCCAGGCGGTCTGAAGCTGGTTTTCCAACTGCCGCAGTTCAGTTTCATACGCGGTAAACTCCAGCAACGTGGCACGAATTGCTGGCAAACGCTCCGCGCTGGCCATGATTGCAATCCGCGTGGGCGACCAGATCAGTTGAACCCCTTGAAAGGTCATCGGCTGTGCAACCATGTCGGATGAATGCACATCAGCCACCCATTGATTCATCATTTGAAAATAATGGCTTGCCTGGTCACTATTGCTCAGTGTGTCAAACGGAATGGCAAGCACACGCACTTCACCAAGGGCATTTTGGGGCAACGTTGCCTGTTCTTCCAGCACCGTGCCAAATGGGGAATCACCTTTGCCCACCTGCAAATGGTTTGTATGCGGGGGCACCAGGCCAATTCTCGATACGGTGCTATCTTTGGGAAACTGAAGCAAAGCATTATTCTCGGAAGGCATACGTGCGTGTTTCCTTTCTTGGCTTGGTGGTCGGTGTCGTTTGTTTTGGTTGTTGTGGTGCTGGCTGAAGCAGTTCTGCAGCTATCCAGCCAGCCACATAGTATGCAGAATCGACCACACCGTTGATGGTGGAATCGTAAAGATAATCGCCCACCAGAAACAGGTTGGGGTGCTGTTCGGGTTCTGGCTGGTGCTTGCGATCCTGGCACACAGGCGTTTTTCCACCAGGCATGGCATTCACCGCACCCAGCCAGCGATGAATGCGAACTTCCAACTTCTTCAAGTTGTTTGCCCACGGAAATTGATTTAGTGACTGCATTGCCAGGGAAGTAAGCTCTTCGTCTGTCCGTTCACTGTGCGTTTCTGCAGCATCTCCACCCAGCAGCCAGCCCAGAATCCCATAGGAACAACTGGCATCGCGGGATGATTCATCGTAGAGACAGCAACCAGAAAACTGATCCAGCATCCAATATGATTCGGAACAATAATCCCGCCATGCAGGGCGATCAAACAGAATGGTAATTCGTAAATAGTGGGCAGGGTGATGGTAATGGGCTATGTGGCGAGTCATCGCATCCGCTAAAATACGTTCACCATATTTCAGCCCACCCAGATAATTGTGGGGCAATGCCACCACCACATAGTCAAATTCATCGAATTGTTCATTCTGATTAGAACTGCTTTGCACACGGATTTTGCCTTGAGAACGCGAGATCTCCTGCACGCGGGTATCCATACGAAATGTTGCAGACAGGCGCCGCACCAATTCCTGGGGTAATTGTTCATTGCCACCGACGATACCATAAAGCTGCATGTAGGCGGGGTCGTTCATCAGGTAATTCTGGAGACCGTATTCCGTACTTGTTTTGGTGGGCTCGGTTGCCAGATCGCTGTGAATCAAAGTAGTGACAAACTGTTGAGCCACTGAAAGCGGCATTTGTCCTACGATTGATTGCAAATCCCCACCGGAAGGTGGGATGCAGCCTTCCGGATCGTCTGCGTTGTAAAACTCCAGAGGTGTAATCAAGTCACGTGCTGTGCGATCGAAGTTGCGAACTGCCTGAACAGCACTAATTCCGTAGACAGTTTGCAAGTCGTCTAGATTCGCCAGCAATTTCCCCTGCAAGACCACACCAGGTCCACCCATCGGGCAGGTGCTGAGGCCTAATTCATCGATCAATTCCTTCAGCGGATCATCATCAAATTGGGAGTAGTCGTAAAACTCTGCGGCACCCGCTTCGTAGCGGATTGGCACCACATCAAAGTGTGGCGTCAGAATTTTCCCACCCAGACGGTGGCTGGCTTCAAAAATCGTAATATTGCACGGGATGCTGGACATTTTCTGCAGATAGTAGGCTGTAATCAGCCCGCCTGGACCGCCACCGATAATGCCAATCGACGCACCTGACATAACAATTCCGTTATGGTCATTATCAGCGACCATGAAAACAGAGATGAGGATACCTTAATAAAAATCACGCATCGAAACGCAAACGATCAGCGTGCGTCCCACGTTGGAAAGTGGAAACGAAACAAAGATAAGTGATGAGAATTATACCACATAAATGAAAATCTCTTAATTTTCAGTCGGCTTTCAGACAGGGATACATTTGTAATACTGCCTTCCGGCAGGAATTTTGACGCAAAATTGAAAGAATTCTGAGAAATTTCGATGAATCACCCCACCATCAGGTGGGCAAATCGGCCTTTCCAATTCTGGGGAATCTCTGCAGTAACCGTAATCGTTTCTGCGGTAATCGGGTGCAGAAAGGTCAGCGAGCGAGCATGCAAAGCAATTGCCCCACCCAGATTGTGGGTGCCACCGTATTTCGCATCCGCATACACGGGCAACCCACGCGACGCCAGTTGCACCCGCATCTGGTGCCTGCGACCTGTCTGTGGCAGCAGTTCCAGCAGTGCCAGTTGTTCGTAAGTTCTTTTCAAGTAGTAGTTTGTGGCGGCATGCTGTGCTTCGGGGTGCGATTTCCCCACCACATGAACCACGCCGGTGTGGGGGTCTTTGGCTAGATAGTCTTCCAAGAAACCGGCATCGGCGAAATTACTGGCCCGATCAAATCGTTCGACCACTGCCCAGTACACTTTTTCCACTGTGCGATCCAGAAACTGCTTGCTGAGCCGGCTAGCGGCCTTACTGGTGCGTGCAAACAGCAGCACACCCGTGACTGGCTTGTCAATGCGGTGCACCAATCCCATGAAAACATTGCCAGGCTTATGGTACTTTTCTTTGATGTATTCTTTCACCACATCCAGCATGGTATCCTGTGTTTCCGCATGGGCTGTGGGCCAACCCGCAGGCTTGTTGATCACCAGCAGGTGATTGTCTTCATAAAGTACGTCCAAAAGTTCAGAAAAAGACACCAGAATCTCTTTTTTGCTTGCATCATCGTTTGAATTAGGGTAATTATATGGTGAGTGTTTATGTAACCACGCGATGAAAATTTTCTCATTTTCGTCCAAGTAACACGACAGGTGACCTACCATGCTTACCATTTTTGGCGAACCGACACGATATTGCGACGGTTTACCCCGTCGTTCCTTTTTGAAAATTGGTGCTTTGAGCTTCGGTGCAATGAATCTGACGCTGGCCGATGTGCTGCGTGCCGAAGAGAAGACCTCAAAGAGTTCTCATAAAGCTGTCATTAATATTTTTCTGGGTGGCGGCCCCCCACACCAGGACATGTGGGATATCAAGACGGACGCACCTGCGGAAATCCGTGGTGAGTTCAAACCAATTCACACCCGCGTCCCTGGTATTCAGATCGGCGAATGTTTCCCACGGATTGCGGGAATGGCCGACAAGTTTGCCTTCATCCGCTCTGTAGTGGGTGCCCGCGGTGGCCACGATGCCATCCAGTGCATGACGGGTCGCGATCCCAACGCTTTCCGGGCACAAGGTGGCTGGCCGAGCATGGGGGCATTGCTTTCCAAGATGTACGGTCCGGTGGATCCTTCGGTCCCACCGTTCGTGGGCCTGGCAAAACGCACCCAGCACATGCCATGGTCGGATTGCGGTTCCCCTGGCTTCCTGGGCACACCCCACGCCGCCTTTAAGCCGGATGGCGAGGGCATGGATAACATGAAGCTGAGCGTCACCAACTCTGAACAGTTGAAGGACCGCAAAGCCCTGTTGGCACAATTTGACAACATTCGTCGCGAGCTGGATACCGGAAATCGCCTGACAGGTGTGGATTCTGCCACCCAGAAAGCACTCGGTGTGTTGACATCCAGCAAACTGCTGGATGCACTGGATGTTTCTCAGGAACCTGAGAAAGTGCGGGCACGCTACGGCGATGGTAAACCGTACCAGTTTCAGTTCGATGGTGCCCCCACCTGTAATGACCAGTTGCTGATGGCCCGCCGTCTGGTGGAAGCAGGGGCACGCTGCGTGACCTTGAGCTTCGGTCGATGGGACAGCCACGGCAAAAACTTCGATCTGGTTCGCGACCACGGTGGCAAACTGGATCAGTGCTTGACGGCTCTGGTGGAAGACCTGGAAGTGCGTGGCATGCTGGATGATGTGACGGTCATCGCCTGGGGCGAATTTGGACGCACCCCACGGATCAATAAGGGTGCAGGTCGCGACCACTGGCCTCAAGTAAGCTGTGCGATCATGGCAGGTGGTTCGCTGAAAACCGGACAAGTGATTGGCAGCACCAATCGCCTCGGTGAGCACGCAGCCACGCGACCAGTCAAATTTGGCGAAATCTACGCCACGCTGTGGCAATCGATGGGAATAGATGCTGAAACCACCACCTTCCTGGATCATACCGGACGCCCCACCCACCTGGTGGATTCACCTGTAATTCACGAACTGGTGTAAGTTTCAACCTTTCAGGCTAAATCAGCAGATTAGTCGAGTCTTTGTTTCAAGAATTGCAGCCCGCACTTCTTGATCTTTTTCAGATGCTTCAAGTACATCGAGCGCTGGTAAAATCAGTGCGGCTTGTTCCGGATAATTCTCCAAAGCAATAACCAGAGCACGCCGGAAGCCAGCATCACTCGACTTCAGATAGGGAAGCAGGTGAGGCAATCCCTCTGAAACTGCTTTTCTTACAGATAACGTGACCTGCCGCTCCAATTCGAGTTCCTCTTCAAGGGTTTTCCCTTGTTCAGCCAGTATTCCACGCCATACCGTTTCGCCGTATTCACCCAGGGCATGTACTTCCAGATAACCCACACCATCAGCAATACTGGTCAGGATTTCTGCAAGGTCCGTCTTGCAGGAAATCTCTGGTGATATCAGCAACTCATACAGAAATGGAACAGCGGCAGCTGTGGCAGAATACACCGTTCCCTGATGCCAGATATTCCCATGGAGTGTACTTATTGTTTCTCTGAAGCTGTCTGGATCGGCAGAAATCAATGAACGGAGTTGTGCGGGCACATCGGTCGCTTCGCCATAAGCATGGGAGAGTTTGCCCCAGTCGATTCTGTCCAGTCCTTCAAGCATTTTGGATTTCCTAAAGTCACAATCAAGAATGCAACATTATTTTTTCGCATTTCGTGTGGGAATATTGGGTAGCTGCACGACTAACCAAGAATCACTGGTTTAAGCCAGCATTTCGCGAATGATGTGGCCTTCGACGTTGGTCAGTCGGCGTTGGATGCCGTTGTGGTCGACGGTCAGCTTTTCGTGATCCAGCCCCAGCAGGTGCAGAATGGTGGCGTTAAAATCGTAATAAGGTCGAATGTCGTGTACGGCTTTTCGGCCTAATTCATCGGTAATGCCGTGACTGACACCGGGTTTCACACCGGCACCAGTCATCCAGCAGGTAAATCCATCCGGATTGTGGTCGCGGCCCTTGGCACCTTTTTGAAACATTGGCATCCGGCCAAATTCAGTGCACCACACTACCAGCGTATTTTTCAGCAGGCCACGCTGCTTCAAGTCCTTGATCAGTGCAGCAACCGGCTGGTCCAGAATTTCCGCGTGTTTATCGTACTGTGGTTTTAGTTTGCTGTGGCCATCCCAGTTCAATTCCCCGCCACTGGCGTAGGCACCGTTAAAAACCTGGACAAAACGGACACCCTTTTCAATCAGCCGACGAGCCAGAATACAGTTGCGGGCAAAAGCTGCTTTGTTGGGATTCGCCGATTGATCCGCACCATACGCTTTTAAGGTGGTTTGCGTTTCGGTGCTGAAATCGTTCAGTTCCGGCACACTTAACTGCATCCGTGCGGCCAGTTCATAGCTGGCAATCCGGGCATTCAACTGTAAATCGTGGGGGTGTTGCTGCTGATGATGGCGGTTTAACTGATCGAGTAGCCTGCGGGCAGCCAGATCATCACCCGGCGATACTTCCGGTGGGACCGCAAGGTGGCGAATTGGCTCTTTACTGCTGAACGGTGTGCCTTGGAATTCTGCCCGTAAAAAGCCTGCCCCCCAGTTATTGGTGCCTGCCTGCGGCACCCCACGTGGGTCGGGAATGGCCACATAGGCGGGGAGATTCTGGTTTTCGCTGCCCAGGGCATAGCTGGCCCACGACCCCACACTGGGAAAGCCATCCTGCACAAATCCTGTTGAAACGAAGTTTTCCGCGGGACCGTGGGTATTAGATTTGCTGGTGAGCGAGTGCACAAAGGCAATATCATCCGTAAGCTCTGCCAGGTGGGGGATCATATCGGACACCCACTTGCCGGTTTGCCCACGCTGGCGAAACGTGTACTGTGGGCGGGCCAGGTCGCCTGCAGGTCCTTGAAAGGTCACTGCGGGGCCATCTTTCAATGGCTTGCCGTCCTGCTTGATCAATTCTGGTTTGTAGTCCCAGGTTTCCAACTGGCTGACGGCACCCGCACAGAAAATCATCAGCACCTGGGTGGCTTTTGGTTCAAAGTGCGGCTTTCGGGGTGCGTATGGCCTGGAAGGATCAATACGTACTTCAGCACTGCGGGCATCTTTATTCAACAGATCCAGTGCCGCCATCGCTGCCAGAGCGGTGGCACCGTTTTGCAGGAAATCGCGTCGGTGGGGCTGTGCCAGCCCACGTAACAGTTCAAATCGGTTCATGGGATCAGCAAAAACTCGTTGGAATTATAAAGTACCCGACAGAGCACCGCCAGGCCATGCTGTTGGACAATTGGCGTTACCAGAGCACGCTCGGTGGTATCCGGTTTTCGTCCCAGTGCCAACTGGTAAGCGGTAGTAATCTGCAGATTCAGATCATCCCCCACCTGTTGGATCACTTTTTCAGCAAATGCCTTCGATTCATCGATCGTAAACTGGCTGTTAAACAGGCTTAACGCCTGCAGTGGGGTGGTCGATTCCCGCCGTTGGGAGGTGCTCTGGCCAAAATCGGGGCAATCAAACGCACCGAAAACAGCATCCCGCTCTCGACGCACGCGGTGGGCATAAATCATCCGTTTGCGGCCACGATAATCAAACGATTCGATGGGTTTGAAACCAGTCAGTCCCCCACGTCGATCAAACAGGTTGTACCCGGAACCACCCATCTCCTGATTGAAGCGTCCATTGACCGCCAGCATCGCATCGCGGATTACTTCCGCATCGAGCCGACGGGTGGGATAACGCCACAATAAGCGACAATCGGCATCCCGTGCCAGATATTCCGGCAGAATCCGTCCCGATTGCTGGTAGGTAGCCGATAGCACCATGAGGCGGTGCATCGCTTTGATTGACCAACCCGATTCAATAAACTCTGCTGCCAGCCACTCGAGCAGTTCCGGGTGGGAGGGTGCGGTGCCGGAAATACCGAAATCACTGGAACTTGCGACAATTCCAATCCCAAAATGACCCTGCCATAGTCGGTTTACCAGCACACGGGCAGTTAATGGATTGGAATTGGAGCCGATCCAATCCGCCAGATAGGTGCGTCGGGTGCTTTCCGCAGCATCAAGCGCCAGTGGCTTCCCACCCAGAATTGCAGGTGGGGCCGGGGGAACCTGTTCTTTTGGCTGTTCAGGATCCCCTCGGTGCAGGAAACGGATATCATCCGGTTTGCGAAACTGTCCTGCAAAAACCAGTTGAGGCTTAACTGCCTGCAGTGATTGTTCGAGGGTTTTCCGCTCGGCATCCAGGTTTTTCACCAGAATACGTTCAAACAGATGCCACTGACCTGCCGTGGGAGTTGGTTTTGGCTGCACTTTCGGCTTCCGATCGGTGCTGTCGCACAACAGGTGCCATTTCCCCTGTTCATCGCGATATTCAAAGCGGTATGTGGTCGCCAGGCGATCCTGAAACTCACCCAGGCGATCGCGGCCCCAATGGATGCGGTGAATTGTTTCCGGCTGGGGAAATTCACAGGTAACTTCCCCACGCCCTACCTGGTGCGACATCCAACTGCTGGAATTGCCGTAGGTGCCATCATTAATGAATTTTAATGAGTGCCGGTTGGGCGATTCCTTCGATCCGGTGGCAGTTACCTTCCCGCCGGAAGATGTAAGAGCCGCGTTTTTACCTGAAATATTAAAGATTTCTAATTCATCGACGCACGGCTCGAGGCGATTGGCTTTTTCGATGACCATCCGTACTGCTGTGGTGGTGACAGGTGCAAACCGCTCCACATTCAGCATCGGATTAATCTGAGATCGCCCACCGGTGCCAAAAGCTGGTTCCAGCATCGCACGTTGAATCAGTATATTGTGCAGTTGCTGTTCCAGTTCTTTTCGCGTGGTGGTGCTGCCTTTGGCATCTGCTGGTGGGATCTCGCGATCTTCATACTCAACACCCGCAAAAAAGGCCTGCATTGAGTAATATTCTTTCTGGCTGATCGGATCAAATTTGTGATCGTGACAGCGGGCACAGCCAATACTAAGCCCCAGGAATGACTGACTGGCATTAATGACAATTTCATCCAGAGCATCCTGTCGGGCCAGACGAATTGATGGGGCATCTTTACCAATCTGGCCCGGAAGCAGCACCGATGAAGTTACCAGAAAACCAGTCGCTGCGTGGGCACCAGTCTGGTCGCCCGCAAGCTGATCCTTCACAAACTGGGGGTAAGAAATATCCGCATTCAGTGCCTTAATCACATAATCTCGATATGGCCAGGCGTTCGGGCGTTCTGTGTTCACCTCATAGCCGTGCGTATCTGCATAACGCACCACGTCAAGCCAGTGCTGGGCCCACCGTTCCCCATAACGTGGGGAAGCCAGCAACCTCTCAACTAACTGCTCATAGGCATCAGGTGCAGGGTTGCTGTTGAAGGCTTCCACCTCTTCAACGGTCGGTGGCAAACCAATCAGGTCGAAATAGACCCTCCGGATTAAATCTGTCCTGCTCGCAGGTGGTGCGGGCTGCATTTCAGCCTGCCGCAACTTTGTGAGAATAAATTCATCAATTGGATTATTGCCCCACATGCCATCACTGGCGGGGATTACTGGTTTGCGCAGTGGTTGAAAAGACCAATGCTTGGTGGGGTCGGCCAGCACCGTATCGTCCGCACCATCGGGCCATTTGGCACCTTCATCGACCCAACGTGCCAACAATGCAATCGTTTCTTTGGGCAAGCGGTTGCCATCTGGTGGCATCTGGACGTCTTCATCGGCGGAGCGGATCACCTGAATCAGCGGACTGTCCGCACTTTTTCCTGGAACGATGGTGGGTTGATGAAGTTCCCCACCTTTCAGTGCGAGGGCTTTCACATCCAGTCGAAATCCCGAACGTTGTTTCTTTGGTCCATGACAACTGTAGCAGTGCTTGCGAAAGATCGGCTGAATGTCGCGTTGAAAGTCGATCGGTGGTTGTTCCTTGCCCCACGTGGGCTCTGCCAGAGAAAGAGTTACAACGCACGCTACTGTCAACGACCAAAAATTCATGAAGATTTCTTCCCAATTTGCGTTCGGAGGGTATCAGTATGATAACCGATACCCCATGATATCTCAAGAAATTTGGCTGAAATACGTAATTCAATGCGAATATGGTTAATGATGAAGGACAATTTAACTGGATCGTTATATAACTGAACCAAAATCAGATTGAAAATCGGAGTTTTTCCGCTTGAGGATCGACTTCAAATCTTGGCCACAGTCTTTTAATTATTTCATCCGGAGTTTCATTCAATGTATCGATGAATCCTTTGCAAGCGTCGAACAAGTCACGCAAGGTTG
This sequence comes from Zavarzinella sp., assembly GCA_041399155.1. NCBI lineage: Bacteria > Pseudomonadati > Planctomycetota > Planctomycetia > Gemmatales > Gemmataceae > Zavarzinella > Zavarzinella sp. The sequence goes on along the minus strand of JAWKTI010000001.1, from coordinate 168,102 downwards.
CAAAACAACAATGTTGCGTGACCTCTTCACGCATCCATTTCCATAACCCTTCAATGGGATTGAAATCGGGACTATAACTGGGCAAAACTACTATTTCGATGTCCAACTCGCTGGCTTTGGTTCGAACGAACTTCGCCTTGTGCCAAGGTGCTCCATCCCAAATTACCACAACACGTCGACCTTGTCTTTCTACCCAATCGTTCACTCGGTGCAAAAATTCAGCCGTGTTTTCCTTGTTGCATTTGCCTTCGTTCCAGATCAAACATGCACCAGCACTGAAATTGTAAGCACCATACCAGTTGATGCGATCGGACAGCGGAGGGCAATCACTCACTCGCCAAGCCGATTCTCCTTGCGCCACCAAGTATAGCCCAAGTCCATATCACGATGAAAATGGGATTCATCAATATAAATGATCACGATATCGCCGCGACACATTTGCTGGTACATATCCGCGAACTGTTTCAGGTATTCGGCCCGCTTTTCAGGGTCCCCTTTGCCGAACAGTTTCTTGCATTTCTTCCAGCTCAATCCCGCTAATTGCAGGATCCGCCGCACGGTATTCCGAGATACATACCGCTGGAATTGACAACCGATCCAGTTGCACAACTTCCTGATCGTCCATCCGTGGCCTGGCAATTGGTGATCTACCGGATCGCTTTTCAGAACGGCATCAACGATCTGCTCTATCTGCGACTGGACAAAAGGGGGACACGGCCGCCAGTACGCCGATAAATCAAGGCGTCAGGTCCATGGTTGTTATATTTATGAACCCAGTTCAACAACACATCGTCGCAACGTCCAATTTCTGCGGCATAAGCAGTTGCGTTAGTGTGACCAAGAGCAATTTGGTACAAAGCCATAAACCGCTCCCGAGTACGAGGATGCTCGGATTCCAGAGCCAGGCGACGCAAATCATCGGTGGTTTGATTCCATTTAGTAGTGTTCGGTCGGATCATCCTTGATCTCCAAAGGTTGGTCGACTTGCCTAGGTTGAACATTCTGACCAGCTTAACATAACTCACCAAATCTGTAAACACCGATTTTCAATCTGATTTTGGTTTAGAATATATTAAATTGTAAGTGCTTATCTCTTATTAGTTAGCGAACAATTGCAAATGCCGGTCGACTGGCACTGCGCGTGCCATTTTCTTGCACGCCGACAGCATAGAGGCACCGCAAGCCAGGCGACAAACGAATATTACCCAATTCCAGTGAGGTGGGATTAGCTATGCCAAGCAGCTGGTTGCCGTCGTAAATTTCCACCTTCTGAAAGGCACTGCTGGTTTGCACCCGAAAGGTGTGCGACTCTTTGACATTCAAATAGCCATTATATCCAAGGCCACAGATCGGCCCGCCCCACTTGCCATCCCTTTTCGAATATTCCACCGTAGGTGCGGTCAGTTTCAATTGCGGCTGGGCGGAATGATACGTCCGCCACATGCAGGCAGCATATTCATCTGGAAACCACACGGGATATTTGAACTTTGCCGTTTTGGGATCGGTGGCGGGTAAAATCGGGTTCCATTCGCTGACAGGATCAAAATCGCCCAGCCAGCCATCGGTTCGATTGATCGGTTTCATCACCACCTGTTCCCCAGGTGGGGGCACTTCTTTTGGCAGTCTCAATTGAATGCAGCGATCGAGATAGGCCATGAAAAAGTTGAATTTGGAATAGATTCCATGTTCGAAACCGTATGTATTTGCCCGACAACTCAGATCTTCGAGTGGCGTATCGTTTGTCTTGTAAGTCCGTTGCTTCGCTTTCAGTTCCGCTTTGGAAATTTCCCACGCGAACGCAAATGGCACCTTTTTGGTAAAATCCGGAACCTGTCTTAATCGGTTGGGAAATGAATCGCTCCATGCCAGGACACGCTCAGGTGCTTTCTGAAACAGGTCATTACCAAGAACAGATCCGTTTTGACCCAGCCAGCCCACAATGGGAACGGTAGCCAATTCGGGATGTTTCGTAGTTTTTGCTGCATGCTCCAAATAACGCAATATCAGGCCCATGTCCTGCATGGGATGGCCTAATTTGTAACGCCCATTGCGTTTATCATTGACCCCCAGATCGTATTCAAATGGGTATGGCACAGTTACCAGAGCAAAGTTCCACAGCTGAGCCAGTTCCCGTGGGTCCCCACTGTGAAAGACGTAACAAATGAAAACTCCACGAACTGGCTGATTACCGTTGGGAAGGTATAGTTGCACATGATCGGTTGTTTTGCGAATTTCGTCCCACGGTGGGGTATCAACCAGCATTTTTACAGGCACCCAGCCAGGTGGGAAGTTTTCAGCAGCCTGTAATTTCGCTTGTTGCAGTAACGAAATGGCGCACCACAAGCAAGTAAGAAACAGGATGTGCAACTGAGATTTTGTGATTTTCATCTGGTAGTTTCGCAAAAAAACATTTCACATCTAGGCAATTTCATTGAACAATTAGGCACCGTTCGACGACTTTAGCAATTCTCACCTTCATCTAATGAATACTGCGGGATTGCAATACGATACATGCCCACATGGTAACTGATCCACGCCAATTTGCCAAGAATTTCAGAGAAAAAACCAGAATTCGGTGGTGCATGGGCGACTGATTTTTCAACGATATCGCTGTTTGATAGTTGCTGGAGGTTTATAAGTGCTTTTGCCAGATGTACTGATGGGAAATTATTCAACGTAACAGCCGGGTAAGCCGTCCCGTACTGATCCACTGCTGTCGAGAGAAATCGAAGTTACCTCCATTCCGGACTTTGCACACAAGCACCGATTCGGGGACACCAACGATACATTCATCCTGGTCATCAAAAAATAGATCCACACTAAGTGACCCACACAACGGGCCTTTTCCTTCCAGCGAGGGTGCGATGACCAATTCGTCAAAAATGATGCCCCAACCAGCAAGCTGAACCTTCGTTTCTGCTTCTCGTTCAGGGTCGCGGAAGGTCAGGATGATGATGTAATGGCCAACTGCATGAAAGGCGCTTGACAACTTAGCAAAGAATTCTGGATGTTCCGTGATCGTGCCATCAATGTCTATTGCGATCTTCATCTGCTTTTATGGAATATCCTACAGTGATATATTGTGTTAGTTTCTAGCTAATCTCATTTGTTAATGAATACTGCGCCCACGGGCGGTGTTCTGGTCGATTTTTCGCTTGGTTTCCTGTTGAATCAACGTCCATGCCCGCTTCCAGTGGGATTGCTCCCGCGTGCGGTTGAGGTAAATTCTTAAAATTCGTAACCGATCTGAATTTCTCAGCCTGTTAAGCGACATCAGACTCACATTCAGGCGGGCCAATTCCTGACAGCGGGTGCGAAAAGGTAACCGATGTACCCGGCGTACAGCCACCAGATCAATCAAGTAGAGCCGCAACGCACCTTGCTGGTGAGACAGCAGAATGTTGGGGCCTTTCAAATCACCATGACTGAGACCTGTGGCATGAAACAAACCAATGTGCTGAGCCAGTTGGTCGAGTACGTTCGCAAATTCCCTGTTGGTCAGTGGCACCAGTGCCTGGGGCAGTTCCTGGGCATCAGGAATCTTCAGTGTCAGCAGGTAGCCTTCCCACTTGCCGAACCAGGCGGTGCGGTGCAGCACCAGCAACGGTTGTGCTGTGGGCAAGCCACGTGCTAACAAATGATGGGCATACAGCCACGATCTGAGTGCATTGGAACGCACCAGTCGATTGGTCCAGGGTGTCCACCATTTCTTAATGTTGAATCGCTTCCAGATTGCCAGGTGGGTCTGGCCCTGATAACGAATCGAAACTTCTCCCACAGTGGAGGTGCGAGAGTTTTTCATTAGTTTACTCTCATTTTTGAACGGTGCCTCCGGATTTTCCAGCAGTGTGGCCAGGCTGGCGGAATCCAACTCCACATCCACATACCCTTGCAGCGGGGGCTGCTTGACAACATGAAAACTGCGATTGGTGCGGAAACATCGTTTTGCCCGCGAATCCCACAAGTCCTGTATGCTGACCCAGGTGCGTTGTTCAATGACTTGCGGACTGATCGTATCCACTGCGGCAATTTTCTGGTAGGCCAGCCAGAACTGGCGTCGCACCGAAAACGTGGTTTTCTGCAAAAACCAGCGATTCAGGTGCAGCAGATTCGTTTCAATTTCTGTGGGGGATAATTCCCGCCCGAACTGCAGATTGTGCAGATCGACCAGAAAAAACTGCAAATTGCCATCAGCATCTGCCCGCACCAACAAATTCCCTGGATGCGGATCGGGGTGCAGCACATGTTGGTGGTGTAATTGTCCCACGAACTGGCCAAACTGCCTGGCAAAATGGTGCTGCTGTTGGGCAGTCCACGTTTGAGAAAGCAGAAACTCTTCGAATGTGCGAACTTCCGGTACTTCCTGAGTGATCAAAATGCTGGTGCCAGGTAAAAACCCGTAAGAACGCCCCCACGCCACAACGGTGGGTACAGGAATGCCAAAATGATTCATCGCCAGTGAGGTTTCGAACTCTAATTTGGCTTTTGGCCCACGTGCCAGGTCGCGTAACCACGATCTGGCCCCATTGTGGCGGCAAACTTTAACGTACACCACCATTTCTGGCAACACCACCCGATAAACGGTGCGGGATTCATTCGCCTTCACTACTTGAGTAGCAGGAAGTTGCAACCATTGTTCCAGATCGATCTGAAAATTATCTGAATACTGCGGAGAACGATGCCACTGCCAGCGATCAGCCATCTTGGTAAGTAATCTCCCTTGTGAAGACCAGAAATCGAACAATCCTTCGCCGAAAACGATCTCCCTGACCAGAACTGGCAAGTGGGCATTATAACGATGTTTCAAAAGCTTTCTACACCTTGAACAGCTCGTTTTTTTGTGTTGACAGCAGGGTAATAAAAACATCGCCATCATCGATTAGACGATCAAACGATGATGCAGAAATCAGCACTTGTGGTCCTGATTTAACGAAAGTGCGTTTAAATGTTGTACATTCAATTGATATCCCAGCAATTGTTCCAGTGCAATCCGAGCTGGTTCGATTTGCTTCAATTCAAAAAATCCAATTACATCTGACCGATGTTCAGTTGAATCAGAATCCGCTATTGATTGGCAAATTTTCTCCTCAAAAATGATTTCACCACCCCCATTATCCAGTTGGCGAACCTGGACCCTGTCTAGTGCTGTTTTTCCGAAAGAAATGATACGTCCACCCATACCTACTTTTACAATAACTGCTCTTTGATTCGTAATCAAGTAAGCGGTTCGACGGGCTGCATAACACCCAGCACCGATCGCAAGGATTGTGAACCCACCCAGCACAGGCAACAATAACCCGAATAACCAGGGTATTCCTTGCACCCAACGCTTAAAACTTCCTTCGGGTATGATGGAAGTTACGATACTTGCAACGAAATAAGTTACTCCGGTGCAGACAAAAACAATCAGAAACAAGCACCCACTTGGAAAAGCTGTTCTGAGAGCCATTCTGTGTGCGGTAGGTATTCCCACCCAGAGAACCTTTTCATCTGAATTCATCTCCACATTCAATTGTTCTTTCAAAGGACGTGCTAGGTGATCAGCTTCAGGTATAGCAAGTTCAATCGTATGGTTTCGAATTCGATGAACTGGCTTCTCGTGTGGAAGTTCTCGTCCGAGAAATTGCTCGATAATTTCACTGGCGATCTTCACATTATTCAGAAATTCAAATCGTATATTTCCATAATCATTCAATCGCCTTTTCCGATGAATCAGCCTTGGTTCTAAACGGATTTCGCCAGAGCCGTCTGTCCAGGAATGGACAGACCCAAATTCGATTTCTGACCATTGAAAGGATTGCACTCTGCTGATAAATGTTGCACAGTACTCCAGAGCACGTTGATCTGTAATCGCGTAGATTGTCCGCATAGCACGATGATATATGATGTAGTACCTGCTGAATATCGATATTGCTGAGACTACATAAGCTGTCCACGCAATCCACCAAATCCATTTACTTGCTGGTACATTTGGATTGACGAATTCCCACAGGAGACCTGCCGAGAGAAATCCAGAACCAACAAATAGTGGAAATATATTTTTGATTATTAGTCCAGGCAAAGCTCGCCTGGCCATTCGCCTCTCATTGGGCTGAGCAAACCAAAGCAAACGCTCGTTTTCATTAAGATGATGTTTTAATCGATTGCGCATCCGTTCAGGCAATCGATTCCACAGCAATTCAATGGAATCAGATTCGCCAACGCCGCTCATTTGACTCCCCACTTGCCATGACTGTACGAAATTGGTGGAGAAAATCCTCCAAGTAAAATAACTTGTTGGGGATTGGAGGGATCATAAACTGCCAGATCAGATGGATCAGATTGTCCTGTCTGAAGGCGAAACCTGAAATCAATATAGAGCATTGATTCTTTTATTTCTTCAGACACTGCGTATATAAAGCGGCAGCAAACGATTGTTGGGATTCCCATTTGACCTATCGAAACATGCCCTTCGGAAAACTGTTTCACCTTAGTTATCCAACGCTGACCCACCCAGACACTGACTAAATAGATTAAGAGAAATGCGCATGCGCCTCCTGTCCAGATGATTTTTTCTGAAATCGGTTGTTTACCATTAAACCAGATGAGAAAAACAAATACTGCAAAGAAGAGTACTATAAAAGCACCAAACGCCATTAATACACAGCCAAATACAGGCATAAGTACCGTTAGCGGGTTTGATTGCCCATTTCGGGCAATAGGTATTGTTTTTTCCCAGAATTCTCTCGCCTTAACATATCCTGTATCAAAATCAAGCCATTGTCCGGAAACATTTTTAACTCCCATTGGTTCATGGCTTGTAGAATTCGTTATTCCTTGATCCTGAATTGCGAAGATGATGGCAGGTGTCATGACACCATTTTTCAATATTTGTACGCGTTTTCGCAATTGAGCCAAGGGTACAAGGACCATTCCGAGACCAATCAGTAGATGAATAAATGGAAAAAATTGCCACGGACTTTCGAATCGATTCCCAGCGGCCAATTGTGGAATAATAAAGACTACGGAACTGAACAGAATGAAGACACAGCCAATAACAATCATCACTGGGTGTTGTAACATCCTCAATTGAACGGATAATGGTACTTTTCGAGGATTTAATAATTCTGACTCTAAAAGATTAGTATTCTTTAGTTTATTGATCGCGTCGAGGTAAAAATTACTGGACATAATAGTCATCCGCTGGCGTATTAATCTGCACCGATGCAATACAAAAAGTTGTTGGAACGGACCAGCAGGCGATTGTGGGCGACAGCGGGGCTGGCATTGAATGCACTGCGATCGTTGAAATCATTGGTCGCCAGCAGCTCAAATTTGGGTTTTGCTGCCACAACAAATACTTTCCCTGTGCGGTTGGGATAGTAGATCTTTCCATCCACAAGCACTGGCGAACCATAAATCTGCCCCCCACGTGGGATCTGTTCTTCGTATTGCAATTTACCTTTCTCTGCATCAGCACAGTAAGCAGTTTCGCGATTATCATTCATCCAATACAAATACCCATCGTAGTAAATGGGCGATGTTACATTCGAGCCGATGTTGCTGGTCCACATCCGGTGCGTTTTGGTAATATCGCCTGTGCCACCACGTTTGAACGCCACCGCAGTGGTGCCCGATCTGCCACCTAACGACCAGATTTTGTCGCCATGCTGCACGATGGTGGGAACGATATACCAGGTAATATCGTTGGCGCAACTCCAGAGTTGTTTTCCGGTTGCAGCATCAAATCCCAGCACTTTGCCCGGTGTACCCACAATTACTTCGGCCTCTTTTGCGTTCAGTACTGCCAGGTGGGGGGTATTCCACGCTTCTTTGATGCCGCGTGCTCGCCAGATTTCTTTGCCGGTTTCCGCATCCAGTGCGTACATACTTTCGCTTTCCACACTGGCGTTCACGATCACCAAATTCTGCCAGACAATGGGTGAAGCCGCACTGCCCCAGCCATTCAGGCCCGATCCCACATCCGCCTGCCAGAGTTTTTTGCCATTCAAGTCGAATGCGAATACACCCGTTTTGCCAAAAAATACGTACAATCGTTTCCCATCACTGACGGGCGTGCTGGTGGCGTAGCCATGCTCATCACGGATGGTTTCCTGTTCTGGCAATTTTGGTTCAACAGTGGTTTTCCAACGCTCTTTTCCTGTTTTGAAATCGAAACATAGCAGATGCAGTCGCAAGTCGTCCATGTTGCCGCGCTCTGTACGTGGGACGTTGTAACCAGTCCAGCAAGTCAGATAAATCGCATCTCCCACAACAATCGGGCTGGATGCACCTGGGCCTGGCATTTCCTGCTTCCAGAGAATGTTTTTCTCTGCACCCCACTCGGTAGGTACTTTTCCAGTTGCAATGCCTTGTCCGCCCGGCCCACGAAACTGCGACCAGGTTAATTCCGGCGATTGTGACAGCAAGGGGCCTGCCAGCAGCATGGCACCCAGGATGGGAAGATATGTCACTTTCATGAGGTTATCCTTCTGTAAATCTGTTCTCAGTGTAATCAGTTGTGAAATCTGGTGCGAGATTTTTTCGGTTATTTTAGTTCCATTTCCTTGGCAGCTTAGCTTGTACAGAGAGGTTTTTGCCTCCCTCATGGTTGTTTGCGGAGGTACTGCGACTGCCACTTCATGTCGTTTCCGGTGTTCTGGGGCAGTCGAGCAGTAGAAAATCACTGCGGCGGTAAGGTGGCAAAGATTATCGTTTTGATGAGAATCATCCTGAAATTTGCCCACCAGGGGCTGATTTTTCTGGCGATACTATCCGAATCGATCTGAAAATTTTGGTCAATACCAGTTTCCTGCCCGCGGTAATGTTGACTTACGTACAGAACTTAGGTACGATCACAATTCTCAACTACATTAACCTCCTCCCGTTGAGGACTTTGGAGTAATCCTGGAATGAACGAAACTGGTAACAAGCGACTATTCTGGGGCTGTTTCATCGCCCTGATCGCTACCGCGTTTGGCTTTATCGTGCGTGCCATGATCATGGACGACTGGCAAAAGCAGTTCGGCCTGTCTGAAACCCAGAAAGGCCAGTTATTCGGCGTGGGTTTGTGGCCTTTTGCAATTAGTATTGTGCTGTTCAGTCTGATTATCGACCGCATCGGTTATGGCGTGGCAATGGTGTTCGCTTTTATCTGCCACACCGCATCGATGGTGATAACCATGTGTGCCCCAATGATGCTGGCAGGTGAGGGGGCAACCCAGGAACAAGTTGCTGCTGGCCAGAAAAGCGGTTACTGGATGCTCTACCTTGGGAATTTCATTGTGGCACTGGGGAACGGTACCGTTGAAGCGGTGATCAACCCCGTAGTTGCAACAATCTTTGCCCGCCAGAAGACCAAATGGTTGAATATTCTGCACGCTGGCTGGCCGGGTGGGCTGGTAGTTGGTGGGATCATTGCTCTGTCCATGGGTGCCACTCCCTGGACTTACAAAGTCGGGTTGCTCGCTATCCCCGTTGTACTATATGCAGTGATGCTGATTGGCTGCAAATTCCCTGTCAGTGAACGTGTTGCTGCAGGTGTTTCTTACCGCGATATGTTAAAGGAAGTAGGTTTCCTGGGTGCCTTTGTGGTGGTAGCATTGATTGTCGCCGAAGTGACCAACGTTTTGACACAATTAGAGTTCATTTTCAAGAATCGCGAATATTGGGAAACTGTTGTTTACTCCATGAACATCCCAGGTTTAGGTGTGAAGACCATCACCAACGAAAGCAGTGTTTACTGGGGAATCGTGGGTGCTATCAGTCTGGCCTTCGGTTTGTACACCATGTCGCTTGGTCGAATCATGTTCTTCCTGCTGCTTTGCATTATGGTGCCATTGGCAACCACAGAACTGGGCACCGATAGCTGGATTTCCGACCTGATGACCCCCGCCATGGAAAAAATGGGTTTGAAAGGTGGTTATGTGCTGGTTTACACCTCGCTGATCATGATGGTCCTGCGTTTCTTTGCTGGTCCTATTGTTCACGCGATTTCACCAGTTGGCTTGCTGGCAGTCAGTTCTGCGATTGCAGCTGTGGGTCTGTTTGGTCTTTCCTATGCTTCCGGTTATGCAGTGTTGGCAGTCGCAACTTTGTACGGTTTTGGCAAAACATTCTTCTGGCCCACCATGCTGGGTGTGGTAGCAGAACGCTTCCCGAAAGGTGGCGCATTAACACTGAATATTACCGGCGGTGTCGGTATGTTGGGCGTCGGTGTGGTGGGTGCTGCATTGTTAGGGAACATTCAGGACAAAGAAATTGACAAGAAGCTGAAAACCGACCACGTAGCTGTGCACAGTCAGGTAATGGATGACACGAAGAATAGTGTGTTTGGCCAGTACCAACCTGTTAACAAGGACAAATTGGAAAAACAAGACAAATCAGTCCAGGAAATTGTGAAAAACGTGGGCAATGAAGCCAAAAAAACCGCTCTGAAGACCGTGGCGATCTTCCCGATCATCATGCTGGTCTTCTATCTGTTGCTCTTTGCTTACTTCAAATCGACCGGTGGGTATAAACAGGCAGATATTCACTAAGTAGGATTTTTTGATGTCCCCTGTGTGCAGTAGTCGGATTCGACTCAATCGAACAACCTGAGTGCCCACCAGGTTGGATTATTTTTCTGGCTGTTACTTACTAGTTGTACTGCTGCAGGCAAAGCCTTCATTTTGTAACAAAATGGATCAAGTGCAATACCACTTTCAAGCATCTTATTAATAAAATTAAATCGATAACTGGCAAAAAGTAATATAATTAATATTTGCAGTACTGCATTCTCAATCATCTGACTGAAAAGCACTTTTGTACGCTACTTTAGGATTTCTTCATTTATGCCAAAATACACCCTTGAAACAATCATCGTCATCCTAATTTTATTATGGTTGCTCGGTTGGCTCATCATTCCCGCAGCCGGAAATTTAGTGCATCTGATCCTGGTCATCGTGCTGGTAGTAGTAATAGTTCGACTTGTTCAAGGCAAACGACCATTGCCATAATCAGTTCAATCGATTGCCGATTCTGGAAACTTCACAATCAATGCGAATCTTTACATATATCAGTTCAATCAATCTAATTGAACTGTTTAATTCATACTTGATGCTGGCATTTGTGATTGGCATCATCATACGCTTGCGAAATTACCGAGCGATTCTTGGCTTAATCTTCACATTTTCAACTCGGTGGCCGAAGTTGCTGTTGCTTGCAAAATCACATCGGATAGTATTTTTTCGCTGGCCGACTTACTTGCCACTGGCGATCACCCTGGGCCTGACGCTGGGCAATGCTTTCGCATCGTTCTTTATCTGGTCCCAGGCAAAAATTGCTTTTTCAGATGTCTGGAAACAGTGGTGGTCATTGCTGATGATAGGCGGGTTCGGTGGGTGGATGCTCTATCTGGACTACAAAGCAATTTTCAGTTTTGGCCGATTCGATCGGGCCAAATTGGAAGAAAATCTCGAAAAAGCAGAACATTGGCTGGAATCGTGGCAAGCTCCTGTGCTGCGATTCTTCACATTTGGATTGATCAATCCGAGAAAAATCGTTAACGATCGCGTACTTCTGGAACTTACCAAAGCAAGTCTGGTAGTAAATGGCAATATCTGGCGAGTATCGTTGCAAATTGCAATCCGGGTTGCTGTGAGTCTTTCCATCTGGTTGACATGGGCAATTGCTGTTCGGAAATAGCTGCTTCGACACAGAAAATGCCGATTCCATGCTCGATTTTTCAAAACTGGCGTGGGAATAAGTTGGATCCCAAAAACGGCATCCGTACATCCCTGATGCAATAACTCTTCGCGACTTCTTCTCATTTATGTGAGAACTCTCACATTTGAACGGAAAATTTTTTGAAAAAATCCAATTTTCTGCAAACTTTATTCGAGGTGGCTCGTTATAATGTGTACGCAGGTTCATTTTAATAGTGAACAATATGCCTATTGAGTGGGTTTGCTGACGATCTTTCCCAGTCCACTGAATGGGCAACTACAATAGCACAAAGTCACGGTGCTGAAGGATAGAAAAGTATGTCGACCCAAGATGAGCCAGCCCCACTTCCCGAAGCCAATGACGGTGCGGGTGTTCCCCCACCCCTACCCAGGCGGCGTGGGCGTCGGCGTGATTACGTGGTCGCACCACGTAAACCGGGTTTCCGCCTGGGAATGGCGTGCGTCTGGACGCTACTTTATTTTGGAATTTCCCAGCTCATCGGCAGTTTGATCATGCTGCCCGTGATGCTTTATGTGATTATCGAAAAAACCAGACAAAATCCCCAGTTACAAGGTAATCCCGAAGCTACCGCTAAGTTTATGGAGGATATCTTTAAAGATCCCGCGATGGTCAACGCGACCATGGTGGGGCTGGCGTTTACCCAACTGCTGGGGCTGGCTTTCGCCATTTTGATGCTGCGCTACCACAGTGGCCGTGGCTGGGTGGCACGTGTGGCATTGAATCGTCTGCCCAGTGGCAGGCATCTTCTCCTGATTTTGATCGGCATGGTGGGACTCCTTTCCCTCAGCACTGGCTTTGACGCGGGTGTTTCCTGGCTGGCAGAACGCTTTGAACAGGCATTTGGTAAGGTCGATATCCCAGGCCTTGATGAGATGACAGAACTGTTCAAACCACTTTGGTGGCCAGTGGGGTTATTTGTCGTTGGTGTGATGCCCGGCATTGGGGAAGAAATGTGGTTCCGGGCTTACCTGGGCCAGGGGATGGGCCAGCGATATCGCAGTATCTGGCCAAGTGTTATTTCCTGTTCGATCTTATTCGGTGCGGTGCACATTATTCCTGCTCAGGCCATGGGTGCGTTTCTGATGGGCATTTTTCTGCACCTGTCGTACATTGCTACCAGATCACTCTGGACACCCATCCTGATGCACTTTCTGAACAACGGCTTAATTATCCTGCACCTGAACCAGGGGTTGGGTGTGCCTATTCTGCAACCGTTTGAAGATCAGCTTCTATTGAACCCAACCATGTTTCTGTTAGCATCGGCACTGTTGGTAGCGTGCTGTGGTTATGCGTTGTATCAAACCCGGTGTTATCTTGAGAAAAAAGAAGAGCCAGGCAGTGACGGAAACGCAATAACTACGGAAACGAGCGGAGAAATACTTTCAGAAGATAATGTTGCCAAAGCGAAACCGTGGCAGCCATCGCTCAGTGGGGTAGAAGTTCCGCCACCTGACAGCGGTTATGTAGTGGCCAGCAAACCTTTGTCGTTACAGGCAGACTTCATCGTGCTTGTTGGTATCGTGGTGTATGCTGCAGTATTTTTCATAAAATAATTTTCGCACTGATATCAGGAGTAACGGTATGAAAACCTGGTTCCACAATGTCTGGGTGGCCATCAAAAGCGTCAGTGCGGGGATGTACGTCACCTTCTTTACAATGGTGCAGACATTTCGTCGCCAACCATTCACCCAGCATTTTGAATATCCTGAAAAACCTGTGCCGATCCGCCCGCGTTATCGTGGTTTCCATCGGTATGATCTCACCACCTGCATTGGGTGCGACAAATGTGCCCGGGCCTGTCCGGTTGATTGCATTTACATCGAAAAAGAAAAAAATAAAGCGGGCAAAGGCTTTGTGCTGACCGGCTTCAAAATCGATTACACGAAGTGCATGTTTTGTTCGCTGTGCGTCGATCCCTGTCCGGTGGATTGCATTTTTATGGGTTCGAACTTCGACCTGAGTTGTTATTCCCGCGATGGCTGCATTGTGGATTATGCCCGGCTGCCACTGGATGTGGCGTGGGGCCAGGCAACACTATCCCCCACTGCTGTACACGAATCGAAAAAGATTGCCCTGCCTGTCTGGACCAAACCACCCGATCCTCCCAAGGAAGCCGTGCCACCGAAGGAGGAAAAGAACGCATCATGACCGACTTAGTCATTATTCTGCTGGTGTTCATTGCCATCGGCGTGGGCTTTTTGTTCATCAATATGTTGCTGGGCAAGTTACTGCGACCAGCGAAGCCAAACCAGGAAAAAGGCGATATCTACGAATGTGGCGAGCCCACGATTGGTGAATCGTGGATTCAATTCGACCTTCGCTTTTACGTGGTTGCGCTGCTGTTTATTATCTTCGATGTGGAAGTTGTGTTTTTCTTCCCATGGGCAGCAGTGTTCGGCAGTACCAATCAACTCGCAGAGCAAAACACCCCACCAGAAGTGCGGCAGGAAATTCATCAGCGTATGAATGGTTCACAGGCCCCACCGAGTGTGGGAGAAATTGGCCCAGCAACTGCTGCAGCGAAAACCGCTTCCCGCATCGCGTTTCTCGATCTGGCAGTCTTCTTCAGTATCCTGCTGGTGGGCTTCGCCTACCTCTGGAAAGTGGGCGATCTGGAATGGGTAAAAGCGACCACTGGCACTTCGGTTGAACATCACACCACGCTACCTTCTACGGTGGAGGCCACCTGACATGGGCATGCTCGAACATCGATTTGAAGATTCTTTCATTACCACATCGCTGGAACAAGCGATTAACTGGGCAAGGCAGGGCAGTCTCTGGCCGATGACCTTCGGTCTGGCCTGTTGTGCCATAGAAATGATGGCTACCGGTGCCAGTCGCTACGATATTGATCGCTTTGGTGCAGGTGCCTTTCGTGCCACCCCGCGTCAGGCAGATCTGATGATTGTGGCAGGCACCGTGAATATGAAAATGGCCGACCGCGTGCGTCGACTGTACAACCAGATGCCCGATCCCAAATTTGTCATTGCCATGGGTGCCTGCACGTGCGGTGGAGGGCCATACTACAAGTATGGCTACAATGTGGTCAAAGGCGTCGACCTGGTGGTGCCTGTGGATGTTTACATTCCCGGTTGTCCCCCGCGTCCAGAAGCTCTGCTGGAAGGGCTGATGCGGATTCAAGATAAAGTTCGCACAATGAACGTCATTACCAAAGGCGAGCGACCGTTGCCCGTGCCAAAACGCACCGGCGGGGTGAAATTGCCGGAAACAATCGCCAACGAACCCGCCGCACTGCAGTTTCTGGTGCAGAACAAAGAAGCCGCCAAACCAGCGAAAGCCTAGAGGGACTTGCCATGACCAGCGCGGAAGTGTGCCAGATCTTGCAGAACAGATTTCCTGATGCCATCCTGGAGAATGGTGCGGAGAAACTTGATCCGTATTGTGTGATCTCGCCAGATCAGTTGCGGGAAGTATGCCTGTTTCTGCGGGATGAACCCACGCTGAAGTTCGATATGCTCAACAGCGTCTGTGGGGTCGATTACCTGGAAACCGATGCCAAAAAGCTGCCCAAAGCAGGTTTTGAGCCCCACCTGGAAGTGGTGTATCACCTGACCAGTATCACGCACAATTGTCGGTTTACTCTGAAGCTACAATTCCCACGCTGGAAAGATGATGTGGTGGATCAGTTGCCGGAAGTGCCTTCGGTGGCAGACATCTGGCCCGCAGCCGACTGGCACGAACGTGAAACGTTCGACCTGTTTGGGATTATTTTTACCGGCCACCCGGATCTTCGGCGCATTCTTCTGGCTGAAGACTGGGAAGGCTATCCCTTACGAAAAGATTATATTTTCCCACTGGAATACCACGGCATTCGTGGCCGTTAATCGGTTTTCATTGCAGCTTTTGCTTGCAACAACCGCCCAAACCAGTTACATTCAATTTCAATTACTTCATCAGAATCTGCCATGTTACCCACCACCATCAGAATTGCCGTAATACTTTTATTCACAATGCCCTTAGCTGCCCAGGTGACTCCACCGAAGCAGGCCGAACAGCAAATGGTTCTGCCCAAAGGCTTCGCAGCGAAGTGCGTTGCTCACGAACCACTGGTGCGGCAACCTCTCAGCATGTCGTTCGACCATCGCGGCAGACTTTGGGTGCTGCAATACCTGCAATACCCTAACCCAGCTGGGCTAAAGGCAGTCTCGCAGGATCGTTACCTTCGCACCGTGTGGGATCGTGTGCCAGAGCCACCACCTGTGGGGCCGAAGGGGGTTGATCGCATTACGATTCTTTCCGAACCGAATGCCGAAGGCGTGTTTACCAAATCCCACGACTTTCTGGATAACCTGAACCTGGCCACGGGCTTTGCCCTGGCACCCGATGGCGTGTACGTGCTGCAATCACCTTATCTGCTGTTTTACCCCGACAAAAATCGCGATGATATTCCCGATGGCGATCCTGAAGTGCTGGTGAAAGGCTTTGGCATGGAAGACACCCACTCTTATGCCAATTCGCTGCAATTCGGGCCAGATGGCTGGTTGTATGGTGCCCACGGGAGCACAGTGACTGCCAAGATTAAGAATCCCGCACGCCCGGATGATCCGATCATTGAATTTCAGCAGGGGATCTGGCGTTATCACCCCAAAACCAAACAGTTTGAACTATTCTCGGAAGGTGGGGGCAATACCTACGGTCTGGATTTTGATGCCACTGGTCAGGTGATTGCGGGCACCAACTATGGTGGTAAGGCGATGCTGCACCAGGTGCAGGGGGGCTATTATGTGAAAGGCTTTTCGAAGCACGGCCCATTGCACAACCCACATACCTATGGTTATTTCGACCACGTGCCGTATCGCAACTTCAAAGGTGGCCACGTCACGTGCGGCGGGGTGATATATCAGGCAGATTTGTACCCCAAGGAATACCACAATCAGTACATTGCAGGCAATCTGCTTTCCAACGCGATCTACTGGCACAAGATGGAACGTGATGGTTCCACTTTTCAGGCAGAACATGGTGGCGACCTGATGACCACCACCGACATCTGGTTTCGCCCAGTGGATTGCTTTCAGGGGCCAGATGGGTGCGTTTATGTTGCCGACTGGTACGACAAACGTGCGGCTCACCTGGACCCGTTAGATACCTGGCATAAGACCAGCGGTAGAATCTATCGGATTGAATATGGCAAGTATCAGCCCCCACCAAAGTTTGATTTTTCCAAACTGAATGTGGATCAGTTGATTGATTACTTGAAGCACCCCAATAAGTGGTACCGCAATGAGGCCCGCCTGTGGCTGACTAAAATTGGCACACCCAAAGACCACGACAATATGTTGGAGATGTGCCTGCAGCAACGCGGGACGTTTGCACTGGAATTGCTCTGGGCAGCCCACGGCATTGCACCATGTTCCGGTGATGCGTTGTTAAAGGTGCTTCAGCATCCAGATGAAGCGATGCGGGAATGGGCTGTCCGGTTGATGAAAGACTACTCTGTCCCGGCACCTGTAAGACGGCCCGGTGAAATGAGAAGAGATTATTCAACACATCCCCTGTATGGAAATACAGTCAATATCACCCCCGATAAGTATGCTGAAAAATTGGTTGATTTTGCAAAAACAGAACAATCAGTTCGTGTCTGTAGCCAGTTGGCTTGTACTGCCAAAAAATACTCAATGGTTTACAATTTGGCAATTTCCCGAGAATTAGCACAACGACCAGAATTGCAGAAAGATCCCCACCTACCCTTAATGATATGGTGGTCGATTGAGGAGGCATTTTCGAAATATAACTTACAGGAAAATCCCAACAACAACTCTCTGGATTACTCGTATCTGATACCGATCATCCAGAACCCATTTTTCGCAGAACGATTTTCTCAACGATTCATGGCAAAGGAGCATGGATTCCGAGCGTTATTGTTCATGCTTTCCAGTTTTCCTAAAGATGCGTATCCTGGAATCCTGAAAGGAATGGCAATCTCCCACCAAGGTAAGAAAGCACAACTGGCAGAACATTGGCTGGAACATTGGCTGAATGATAAGTCCGAAGACTTCGCCAATAATCGCGATTTTCAACAAATCCTCCTCCGTTACAGCGATCCCACTGCGACAAAACGCATCCTTACCGAAGTGGGGGATGCCAAAGTGCCGCCAGCCAAGCGAATCGAATCGATCAAGCTGCTGGGAGAACTGCAATCCCCAGGCACTGTGGAAGTGCTGACAAAAATCCTGAAAGGCAACGAACCGGATGTACTACGCCTGGCCGCACTCACATCGCTGAGCCGGTTTTATCGTCAGGGTGAAATTGCTGATTACCTGCTGGCACAGTGGCAGCAGTTCTCACGCAACATGCAGATTGAAGCACTTCGGGTGCTGTTTCAACGGCCAGCAACAGCCAACCAGTTGTTTGCCCAGATCGATCAAACACCTGTACTGGCACAAAAGGTTCCCAAAGAGTTGCTGTTACCACTGTTGGAAAGCGACGATGCCACGACCAAGGCAAAAATCCTGAAACACTGGGGTCAGATCGCACCCGCCACGCCTGGGGAAAAGCAGGCTCGAATCACCTGGCTGAGTGTGTCGATCCCACGGTTGGGCAAGGCCGACCTCGACAGTGGGGCAAAGCTCTTCCAGACCCACTGTGCCAGTTGCCACCAGTTTCAGGGGAAGGGTGAAAAAATTGGGCCCGACCTGACCACGGCCGATCGTAAGAATCGGAATTATATGCTCAGCCAGATGGTCGATCCTTCTGGTTACATACGCCCGGAATTTGTCAGTAATCAGATCCATTTGCTGGATGGCCGCAAGCTGACAGGGATCGCCAAAGAAGATGGTGAAGGCCGCATCAGCATTTCCCAGTACATCGACAATAAGGTGCAGCAACTGACGGTGGCCAAAAGCGAAATCGAAGAGATGTACCCATCGCGGGTTTCGCTGATGCCAGAGAAGATTCTGGATCAGTTGTCGGAAGAACAGATTCGCGATTTGCTGGCCTATCTGGCAAGTGATCCCCCACCTGTGAAACCGGCACCACAACCCGAGCCACCGTGCGGGGAGCAACCAGAGAAAACAGAAAAGAAGCTGAAAGTGTTACTCATTTCCGGTTCCCTGGAATACGAATCGGATAAATCGCTGGCGATCCTGCAGGCCCACCTGGAGAAAAATTATCCGGTGGAGTGCCTGCGGGCGTTTCGCAAGACCGATACTGATCTGCCGGGCCTCGAGCAACTCGAGCAATGCGACGTGGCAGTATTCTTCACCCGCAGATTGAAAATTGATGGCAAGCAACTGGAGATGGTGAAAAAGTATGTGCAGTCCGGCAAGCCCGTAGTGGGCATCCGCACCGCCAGCCATGGTTTTCAGAACTGGCTGGAAATGGATAAGGAAATCTTTGGTGGGAACTATAAGAACCATTACAGCAACAAAGAAAAATGCACCATTGCCCACACAAAGGTGGGAGAACAGCACCTCACATTGGAAGGCGTGAAACCGTATGTTTCCAACGGCAGCTTGTACAAAAATCCTGATTTGCCCAAGGATGTGACCGTGCTGATGACTGGCACAATTACTGGCCACACCGAACCAATCACCTGGGTGCGGGAGCACAAAGGTGCCCGCATCTTTTATACTTCCCTCGGCCACCAGGACGATTTCAAAGAAGCAAGTTTCCTTCACCTGTTGACCAATGCCATTTTCTGGACAGCGAATCAACCAGTGCCGAAGCAGTGATCACTTGTGGATTCAGAATAATTTGGCAGATGCAATCCATAAATGAAATCGTTCAATTTTTTGCCCAATCCTGAAAGCAAGAGTGATTTCTGTATAACCAGTAGGTTATTGTAGCCGATGACGCAGATTCATTCTGGAGTGGGTGGCCCAAGATGAAGGAATTATTAAAGTACGTTCGGGATTTTTTGAAGCAGGATTTCTACTGGCCGATCTACCTGTGGGCGGCCATCTTCCTGGGTGTATCGGTAGCGATCAACTATACCGAGCATATCAAAACCGAATACGTCTCTTACTACACTGGCTGGGAGCGTGCACTGCGGACGATGGCGTTTTACGGCCTGGCCTATTATGCGATTCTGATTCCTAAGCTGTTTTTTTCCAAAGACCGCCGATTACTCCTTTCCGCTTCGATGTGGGGCAGATCTCTCTTGTGGCTGGCAGTGGCAGGTGTGGTATATGGCACCACATTTTTCAGGGAGCTGGCCGACCAGTTTACCGGTTTCACTGGTCGCGATTTGAGTTACCTGAGTGCAGTTTATATCTCGTGGCACCGTGTCATTCTGGGTCTCGTGCTGATCTGGGTACTGTGGCGAGTGCTGGATCGTCGACAGGCACCATTTATGTATGGCTTCACCACCAGGGGTTTTCACTGGCGTCTATACGCGGTGTGTATGATTCTAATGCTGCCTTTGATCGCAGCGGCATCTTTTTTGCCTGCCTTTCTGGAACAATACCCCATGATGAAACCCTGGAAGCACAGTGGGGCGTTGGGGTGGTCGCATTCCCAATTACTGGCCTTTTACGAACCATCGTACATGGCACGCTTTATCGCCATTGAACTGATCTTCCGTGGGGCAATGATTCATGGCGTCGCCCACAAACTGGATCGCCATGCCGTGTTGCCGATGGCTGCTGCCTATTGTTTCCTGCACTTCGAAAAACCAATGGGCGAGGCGATCAGTTCGATCTTTGGCGGTTACTTCCTGGGAGTGCTCTCATTACGCACCGGTTCGCTGTTTGGTGGGATCTGTGTGCACATGGGAATTGCCCTGCTGATGGATCTGGCAGCAATTGCCCAACATGTGCGCATGGGAATGCTTTAAGTGCAATATTGCAAAGTTGCAATTTAGCAATATTGCGATAAAAATGGCATTGGCGAGTGAAAAGATTGGAAAAAGCCCACTTCTGAACCACTTTGCTTTCAGGTGGTCTCTCACCTATAAGTAGTGAAGTTATTTCAGCAGTTCCGGCAGGAGAGTTGTATAATACCGCGTACTCTCTATGTGGGTGGAGGTTCTCCGTTGAGTTCCCGACAACTAGTGGTGCCCTATATTGGACATCTTGAGCACGATATTGATGTGGATTCCCAGGATGGCCATCCGAACAGTGGGGTAGACCACGAACGGATTCAGGCAGCAGTTCGTGAAATTCTGCTGGCCGTCGGAGAAGACCCCGATCGCGACGGTTTGCTGGATACTCCAGCTCGCGTCGCACGGATGTATGCGGAAGTGTTTTCTGGCCTGCGGGCAGATCCAGGGGTGCATCTGGAGAAAAAGTTCGACGTTGATTATAACGATGTGGTTATCCAGAAAGATATTTCCTTCACTAGCTTCTGCGAACACCATATGCTGCCGTTTACTGGCAAAGCCCACATTGCCTATATTCCCACAGGTAAAGTGGTGGGGTTAAGCAAGTTGGCCCGCGTGGTGGAGGAATTTGCCCGCAGACCCCAGGTTCAGGAACGCCTTACGCAGCAGATTGCAGACATCCTTCTGGAAAAAATCGACCCACGTGGTGTGCTTGTAATGCTGGAAGGGGAACATTCGTGCATGACCATACGTGGGGTGCGAAAACCGGGCACCACCTGTATTACGTATGCTTCCCACGGAATTTATCAGACCGATCCCACGATGCGCCAGGAAGTATTAAGCCTGTTCCGCACGTCAAATTAGGCAATCTGCTCAGAAAACGGGCGTTCGTGCCTAAATTGAATGCACGATGTGGTCCATTTCAAATGTATTGAGTTCAATAAGTTCAATCAGTGAATTGCAGAATGAATCCCTGGCCACACTGCCTGATAAAATGGCATTGTTCTGCCCAAAATTGAAGCACCAGGTGGGCCGGAAAAAAATAATTTGAAAGATCGCGCAAGAACTTGCCATTTCACAGATATAATAATGCAGTGCTGCAAATAATGGCATGCGCTGCTAGCGTATGGTGGTCTTTAACCCAGGAACCGGGTGATCCTCAGGCACAGTTTTCGAACGCAAACGATGAATTGTTAAGTACTTGCCACTATTTTTACCAATTTTTCATTGATTTGGCGCGAAGGTTGCCTGTAACGATTATTTGTGCAGGAAATTTATCGCAGTACCGATATTTTCCCTACCTACCCTAAGTTTCCGAGCTAGATAACCACTAACCGTGAAACTTTACCTAATCCTAAAACTTTGAGGTTGATTGTGTCTGTTTTAACAGAAGAACCTGCAGTTCTGATTCCTTCGAAACGTATGGAACCAAAACCTCTTCGATCTGCAGTTTTGATGGGACTTTCCGAAAAAAAATCGATTATTAACCAGGTGATTGACGGCCAAATTAAAGTTTGGGAAGCGGCAGACCGCTTCCGCGTGGCCCAATCGCACACTTCGGCTTGTATGGAACGCACCACTGGTGTGCCGAATCGGGTGATCGATACTGAACTTTTGTGCCGTACTATTATTGGCTGGGTTGACCTGGCTCTGCGTGACCATCCAGAGCGTGCAGAATTTATTACTTCAAAATTAGAAAACGAATTGGCAACATATTTGCATAGTGGTAAATCGCGGCGTCAAGCCGACCGGTAACCACTTCGTTCCCACAGGCCGAACATTGTGGAACTGCTAAACCGGCCTGTTGGGGAAGTAAGATGCTTACAGACATCGATACATCAGTTGGTTCCAGCACCTCCACCACATTATACGGTTCTTCCGAAGTGGTGGAACTTTCGCTGTTGATCCCCCGTTGGCAACTCCTGGAAATTGAAGCCGAAGCCCGCAAACGCGGAACTACCGTGGCCCAGGTGCTGCGAAAGTTTATCTATCGCGGCATTTCGCAAACAGAAGCTGGAAATTAATTTTTTCTCATAGACCGCCTAAGATACCATTTCTTGGCAAAGAAGTTTGCCAGACGAATTGCTTTTCAGAAATTTCTAATTTTCTGCTTGACCTATTTTTAAGAAACAATTAACATTCAGACACCTTTCTGATAATGGTGTTCGCCATGTGCCTGAAGTTAAATGTACGTATTCTGGCGCTGGGCATTTTGATCATGTCTGGCTTTGGGTGCGATTCTGCCAACAGCCTTTACCCTGTTGCTGGTGCGGTCTTTTTTGAAGACCAGCCCGCTGCAGGTGCCACGGTCATTTTCGTACCCGTGGATGGTGACCGTGAAGATCAGGCACGACCCACGGGTAAAGTCGATCCTTCAGGCAACTTTACATTGACCCACCCTCGAGGTGCGGGTGCCATTCCAGGTGAATACATTGTTTTGGTTTCCTGGTTTGATGAAAACGCCCGCAACACCGACCAACCCAAGAACAAATTACCCGAAAAATACGCTGATCAGAGCCACCAATTATTGCGTGCCACTGTTCAGAACAAAACCAATCAATTGGAGCCGTTTCGGCTAACAAAATGAATTAATTCTCATCTTTACTCTTTTTGGAGATTCACGTGCGTCATCCTTTCTCACGCAAAGCGTTTACTCTCATTGAATTGTTGGTCGTTATCGCCATTATTGCGATTTTAATCGGATTGTTATTGCCCGCTATCCAGAAGGTGCGGGAAGCAGCCAACCGTGCCAAGTGCACCAGCAACCTGAAACAACTGGGGCTGGCACTACATAACCACCATGATATGCTGGGCAGCTTGCCCGCAGCACGACAACAACGTCTTAATCCTGCTGGGGAAACAGTCATACATTCGTGGACTCCCCACATCTTGCCGTTTATCGAACAGGATGCCATCCACCGCCAGTACAATTTTGATGTCAACTGGGATGCTTCAGACAATGCAGGGGCAGGCAGAGCAATACGTAACAAAATTAATGTTTTTGTTTGTCCGTCCGTGCCACTAAGCGATACCCAACGCCATGCGAATCGGGGCTTGCTGGATTACGCTGCCACCACCGAACGTGTATGGCCCAATCCTTTTGTTTCTGGCGCAATGGCACCCTATGTCAGTACTTCGGATCCCAATTATATTGGCATTTTGAGCCACATGAAGCTTGATGGTTCTGGTGTAAGAACGATTGCCAGTATCACTGATGGCACAAGCAATACGATGATGCTGGCGGAATGTGCGGGACGAAATGGTCGCTTTATTCAGGGGAGAGCCACCACCGGTTCGTGGGCAGGTGGGCCCTGGGCGAATCCGGACAGTCGAATCCATATCGGCGGCTTCAATCCCGTGAACCAGACCGATCCCTATGGTCCCTGTGCGGTGAACTGCATCAATGACAAGGAAATTTACGCATTTCACACCGGTGGGGCAAACATTTGCATGGGCGATGGCTCGATCCGATTCCTGAAAGCCTCGACATCATTAGATTTAGTTCTGGCATTGCTGACCCGCGCCCGTGGCGAAGTGAATCAGGAGTAAGCCGATCAGAGAGGTTCCTTCAAAGTGCTGGTTTCGTGTCGCAGCATGTGGTCTGCCAGTACCAGGGCAAACATTGCCTCACCCATCGGCACAAAGCGTGGCAAGAGGCACGGATCATGTCGGCCACGGGTGAGAATCTCTGTGGGCTGGCCATGACGGTCGACAGTGGGCTGCGACCTTGGCAGACTGCTGGTGGGTTTCACCGCAACTCGGCAGATTATGGGCATGCCACTGGAGATGCCTCCCAACATCCCACCGTGGTGGTTGGTGGCGGTAACCACGGCAGGTGCCAGACTACGGGGCTGTTCCCCGAGTGGGGCAGGTTGAAACAGGTCATTGTGCTCGCTGCCACGCATCGTGGCCACCGCCATGCCAATGCCATATTCAAACGCGGTCACGGCAGGCAGAGAGAGCATTGCTTTTGCCAGATCGGCCTTCAATTTATCAAAAACAGGTTCCCCCCAGCCAGGTGGGACTCCCACTGCAACCATTTCGCACAGCCCACCAATCGAATCGCGGTCTTTACGCACCGAATCAATCAGTTCCATCATCGCCTGTGCGGTGGGTTCATCCGGACAACGAACGGGATTCGCTTCGACCTGTTCCAGCGTCAGCATGGTGGGGTCGATTTCTGGGCAACGCACCTGTCCTACTTGTTTGACGTATCCCAACACCCGCACCGATCGCGTTGCCAGCAGTTTTTTGGCAATCGCCCCCGCTGCCACACGGGAAATCGTTTCACGGGCACTGGAACGCCCACCACCCCGAAAATCGCGGAAGCCGAACTTGGCATCAAAGGTGTAATCCGCATGGCCTGGGCGGTATTTGTCCTGGATATCGCCGTAATCGCCACTGCGCTGGTCGTTATTTCGCAGCACAATGCCGATTGGTGTGCCATCGGTTTTCCCTGCGAATACACCTGAAATGATCTCCGGCAGGTCCGCTTCGTCCCGTTGCGTGACATATTTTGACTGACCAGGTCGCCTGCGGGCCAGATCGGGCAATAAATCGTCCACCGAAAGTGGGAGACCAGCCGGACATCCATCCACAATGCACAGGTAGCCCGGCCCATGACTGACCCCTGCGGTGGTTACTCGAAATCGTTCGCCAAATGTATTTGCAGCCATATGTGGGATTATACCACCTGTGGGGCAAAAGAGTCTGCCAATCGGCCCCTGCGGCCACTTGCGGTAGTGCGGAGAATCGGTTAAGTGTACATAGATAGTATTGTGGGAAATTCCATGCGTTACGCATTTATTGCCATTTTGTGCCTGCCGCTGTTCAGTATGGCACAAACCAATCGAACGACCCGCTACGGGGTGTTGTTTAATCCGGATACCTACAGCCAGAAAACACCTAAAGATACTCTGGAATCGGTACTTACGGCGATGGAAAACAAACGATTAGACTATCTTGCCGCACAATTAATGTTGCCCACATTTGTCGATGCACGGTTACAGGAAACCTACGCCAGCTACGAAGAAATTGCTTACCAGCAGTTGGGTGAAGCTGCCCAGCGTGGCAATGCCGAAGAGCGGCTTCGTCGGGTCAGTCTTTTAACGAACAGCTTGAATTTTCAAGGACTTACGGAAGCAATTCGTCTGAAGTTTGTCGATGAACCAGATACATTCACCCAGTTGCAGAAATTCGAATCTGGTGGAACATTCAATGAAGCAGGTGAGACGGCTACAATTACCCACCCGGATATCCCCGGCCGCACCGTAAACTTTCGCAAAATTGATAACCGTTGGTACATTGACAATCAACGGGATCCAGTAAAGGAATAGCGATGGGTCGAATCGACCTGCGAAGTGATACGGTAACCAGGCCCACGCCCGAGATGCGTGCGGCAATGGCCCAGGCCCCTGTGGGCGACGATGTTTTTGATGAAGACCCCACAGTCCATGAGCTGCAAGAAAAAGTGGCAGAGATGCTCGGTTTTCAGGCAGCAATGTTTGTTCCTTCCGGCACTATGGCCAACCAGATCGCCATTCGGTGCCACACTTCCCCAGGCGATGAGCTTTTGTGCGACGAAACGTGCCATATTTATGTCTGGGAAGCAGGCGGCCCTGCCACTTTAAGTGGCATCACCTGCCGGCCGATTGCCGCACCGAACGGCTTGTTGCGTGATGTGCATCTGGAAGGGAAAATACGGCCAAATAACGAACATTATGCCCGCACCCGACTGGTGACATTAGAAAACACTCATAATCGTGGGGGTGGCAAGGTTTACCCACTGGAATGGATTGATGGCATCTACCAGTGGGCAGATCAGCACGGTTTGGCAATGCACCTCGATGGCGCCAGAATCTGGAATGCCCATATCGCAAGTAGCTTATCTCTCAAGGAGTTATGTCGAAATTTCGATACCGCATCGGTCTGCTTCAGCAAAGGATTGGGGGCACCAGTTGGCTCCGCACTGCTGGGATCGAAAAGTTTCATTGCGGAGGCACGCCGCACGCGAAAACTGTTTGGAGGCGGCATGCGGCAAGTTGGAATTCTGGCTGCAGGTGCCTTGCATGCCCTGCACCACCACATCGAACGCTTGCAGGACGACCACGCAAATGCCAAAACACTGGCACACGCCATTGAAAATGCTTCCGGCCTGAAACTGGAACAAGGCCCACCAGAAACCAACCTGGTGTGGTTTGAAATTGACCCCACTTTGGGCAATGCTGCACAATTGGTTAGCACGTTGCAGCACTTCAATATCGAATTGATGGCTGTGGGACCACATACCCTGCGGGCGGTTACCCACCTTGATGTCAGTTCGACAGATGCCAGTTTTGTAGCGGAAAAGCTGGCACTGGCTGGTTCTGGAAAAATCCCACTCACTCCTGTTGCATCCCACATCGAGGTGGGATAGCGCCAACAGCAGTCAAAAAATTGGCTGATTTTGGGCGTTTCCGGCCACAAAAACCAGTATACCTGTTAGGCTAAAAATAATTTCATCCGCATCGCCACCACAAAACATGGTCGATCCCACCCAGCAGAACGAACTGAACTCCTGGGCAATACAGGTGATCCCACGTGCGGTGGTGTATGCCCGCAAATTGTTGCGAAACCCCAGCGATGCCGAAGATATTGTGCAGGATAGTCTGGTGAGGCTTTTTCGTAAGGCAGGCGATTACGATATTCTGAACGATGGGGTGCGGATACTGTTCCGCACGATCACCAATTTGTGTATTAACGCCACCACCCGACAACGGGAAATCGCCTCGCTGACCATGGGGGACGACTTTGCCGAGTTGCCCCTTGTGGATCGGTTGCAGTTTCTGCCTGAAGAGATTGCGGTGGGTTCCGAACTGAGTGAGCGGATCGAAGAGATTCTGGCTACGTTACCCCCACTGCAACGAGCAGCAGTGGAATTACGGGCACTCGGTAACACCAAGCAGGAAATTGCCCAGATTCTCCAGATTTCAGAAACAAACGCGGGGGTACTGGTTTACCGAGCCCGCACCACCCTGGCGAAAGAATTAGAACCATACCTCCAGCCCCACATGTCGGAAAAATAATGTGTAATGGGTAATAATAATATCAGTTAACATTCATCCATCTTTTACCAGCAAATAAGTATTTGGCTTCATGAAGGTTCGTTGAAGCCTGTGGTTTTTTGGTTTGTAAAGGCTACGTTAACTGTGTCCCTTTACAGGAGTGGTGATATGAAGGCATTTTGTTTTGCAGCCCTGGTGGGCTGTTTCGCGTTGGTGGGGCAATTTTCCCATGCCGAAGAAAAGCCGTTGATGGGCAGCTACATCCACGACAGTGGTGAATTAACCCTGACCATGACCTTCAAAAAAGAGAAGAAACTGGTCATTAAGGTAGAAGCAGGCGAGATGGGGTGCACTTTGGAATGTAAGTACACGATCACCAAAGAAGGTGTCTATGAATGTGTTCTGGAAAAGTTTTCCAAACAAGGCGATTTCCCAGTAGAAAAAGAAAAAGGGTACACGTTCAATTTCAAAGTCAAGGCAGAAAAAGCAGCCTTTGTGCTGAGCGATTTTAAGGGCGAAGCTTCCGATGAAGAAGCCAAAGGCGCGATTGAAGGTAAATATACCCTGAAAACCGACTGAACCGAACCCCAAGTAGTGGGTACTGGTCTGTAGGTTCGGTGGGAGTTATTGGTTTAACAGGGATCTACAGAGGAGAGTTCGTTGTCGCACGTTTCGACGCAAACCCGGGCGGGAATCTTTTACGGGTTAGGTGCTTACGCTGCCTGGGGCGTGGTACCACTTTATTTCTATTCTGTTCGACAATGTCCTCCCAAAGAACTGTTGGCCCACCGCATTTTGTGGTCGGCGGTTTTTCTTGCAATTATCATCACCATTTTCGGCCGCTGGCATGAACTTTTTCGCATTTTGCGAAGTCGGCTGGCACTCTGGTTGGCGCTCAGTGCGGTGCTGGTTTCCGCAAACTGGTACGTTTACGTCTACAGTGCAATGACCGGACAGGTTACCCAAGCGAGCCTGGGGTATTTTATTTTGCCACTGGTCAACGCGGCTGGTGGGTGTCACCGTATTCCGTGAATCGATACGCCCCATGCAGGTAGTAGCACTGTTGCTGGCTGCTGGTGGCATGATTTTCATGGTTTCCTCGCTACAGATACTCCCCTGGATAAGCCTGTATCTGGCAATTACTTTTGCCTGTTACGGTTTTGTGCGGAAAGTCACCCCCGTTGATGGCATTATGGGTCTGACCATCGAAACCTTTCTCCTTTCGCCGATCGCACTTTGCCTGTTACTGATCTGGAACACACAGTCGCCACTGGTCTTCGGCAGTGCGGATCGGGCACTTGATGTCCGAATCGCCCTGTCCGGACTGGTAACGATCATTCCATTAATCTGTTTTGCCCAGGGAATTCGGCGGATTTCACTGCTGACAATGGGTTTTCTCCAGTATTTATCCCCCACATTGCAGCTCATCTGTGCGGTAGCATTGCTGAATGAAACGTTCACCACAGCCCACTGGATTACTTTCAGCTTCATCTGGGTGGGTCTGCTGCTGTTCATCATCGATTCAACTGTCCAATGGCAAAAAAAGAAAGGAGCCATTCGGCAGCAGAAATTGGCAAATGAACTGCCCCCTGAACCTGCAAAACCAGCCCCAGAGAGTCATTCGGCCCGCACCAAAGAGTGCCTGGCTGGGGAAAACTGCTCTTTATGAGAATAGCTTCATTTCTGTGAGGTTCCGCACTGAATTAACTGGGATCAGCCACTTTGCCTGCAAATAGTACCATGTTGGTCTTTTTGTTGCGAATGAAAAACAGAAATGGGCGGTTGGCATCGAACACTTTTGGTGGACGTGGGACTGCTGCCGAAGTTCGCCCCATCACCACACCAGTTGCTGCGGCAGCCTCACTTCCCTCTTCGTTTACGTCCACAAATGCCTTGTGGATCACCAGCGAAATGAACAATTTCTCATCGGTGTCGTGCATGCCTGAAAAATCTGCTTTTCCAGCCACAAATGCCAATTTCATCCCCATATCCTGCAATGGATCGTTCAGACGGTAGTTCGTTTCCAGTTTAAAACGTGGCATCTTCAGTTGCACGGTTTGCTCGAAACGCATATTTTGGGTAACTTGATTCAACCAGTCGCCAGTAGCACTTTTTTCCAGTTTCGTAATATTGAAAGTCTTGCTTGGCAGCACCAGCACCATCGACATTTCGTTGCCTTTGTAGTCCAGTTCGAGCACCTGGTAAGCATCATTCTCCCGATATAACGCACCCAAAGATTGACGCATCATCGGGACTTCAACTTTCTTTCCCGTTTCGGTGGTAAACGGTGCCTCAATTGTGGCCCGTTTTTCGAAAGGTTTCATCCAGGTGCCTTTAAAGTAAATTGCGTTGGTCAGCACCATTGCTGTGCTGGCATCAATCGAACCTTTCGGCAGCAGATCTTTGATTTTCTCACGGGTTTGTTTTTCCACCCATTGATTGATAATGGTGCGGGCGGCTTCAGGCTGCTGAAAATTGGTGGGAATCAGACCCGCACCATAGTTTTCTGCCGTAAGCTGCTGAAAAGCGTTGTTCCATTTGATGTCTGTGGCACCCCAGAGTGCGTTGGCAATGGCCAATTCATGAGATTTTTTCTGTGCGGGAGATATCAGACTGGCATTTGCTTCCTTAAACCCTGCGTGCGGATGAGCGGGAAGTTGCAGAACCTTCACCATTTCTGCCAGTGTTTCCCCACGTGCACCTGCTGCGGTCATACTTAGTGCAGATTCGATGCTGTAAGGCGAAAAGAACAGATTTTTGCCCGCTGAATTCAAGTGGGGGTATAAATCTGTTGCAAATTTATTGTTAGCAGCCGAAATTAATTTCCCCATGCTGACAGGCTCCGATTCCGCACGAATTTGAGAACTCGCTGCCAAAGCAGCCACAGAAGCCAGAAAGTTTCGACGTGATAATGTTGTGTTCATTGTTCCTACTCAGATTTGTTAAGAAAAAATCGTTCCACACACCTAAGACGAACGTGGGAGAGAAAAGTTTGGTATAGTTGTGCGTAAAAAATGAATTTTTGCTCATTTTTATCACAGTTACCCACCGTTCTGTGCGGAAAATTCCAACTTCACGTTCAAATTATTGTTTGATCATGGCAAATCAAGCTGAAAAAGGCTTACAAACGTTTTCAATGCCTGCTACGTTATATAGTTGTGCGTAAAAATGGGTAATCTTGATTGCACCTGTCAATTGACAGAGAAATAATTTACGCAAACAGTTGCAGGATAAGCAGTTCGGTAAATTGGAAGGTGATCAAATGCGTCGATATCGTGCGATCTTAATGAGTATGGCACTATGCGGGGTGCCCACGTTGGCTCTGGCACAATCCCCACTGTTGAAGCAGCAGGAACGCATTCAGCAGATTGCTGTGCAACGGATTGAAACCGAACTGAGCACCTGTCAGCGGGATGTCAGCACGCTGGTGCGTGCCGGACGCACTGGCGCCGCACTGGAAAGAATCCGTCAGGCACAGGGACTGCTCCGTGATCCTGTGTTACCCGACGACAAAGTACGCTTGTGGCAATTGCAGTTAGACCAGTTGGCAGCCAATGTGAAGGTGGGCACGGTGCCTGCTGTTAACCCCACGGTACCTGGCAAACCAGGTGGGGGCACCACTCAACCTGTAGTGACTGCTGCAGAAAAACGTGCTGCCCTGGAGCAATTAAAGCAATCCGAAACGGAATTTGCAGATGTCCTTCGCAGCATGGACACCATCCAGGCACTGGTCAAAGCAGGTGCGAATGCCCAGGCCACCAAAGAATTCGATTTTCTGAAGGGGAAATACCCCAACAATCCCACCGTGCTGACGCTGGAAGGGTTTCTGACCCGCACCCGCACGATTGAGGAAGTGAAGCAAATCCACGCCCAGCAGGCCGCCAATCTGCGGAAAGCTTACGAAGATTTGCAGGTAGCCAGCACTCCACCGAAATCGGTGATTGAGTTTGACAAAGAATATTTCAAGGAAATCACCGAGCTACGCAAGCCAAAAATTTCCGAGGGGATGAAAAAGATTATCGTGGGCCTGAAAACACCCACGTCGATTCAGGAAAAAAATATCCCACTGAAAACGTTTTTGAAATCGGTGGAACAACAGATCAAACAACCGATTATTATCGACCAGCAAAGCCTTGCTGATTCAATGCTGGATGACAGCTCTGCGATTACCCTGGATATGCCACGTGGCACAGTGCGAACTGCCTTACGCCTGGCATTGGCTCAGCACGGTCTGACCTACATTGTCAAAGACGAGACAATTGTGGTGATGACCCGCGATAAAGCCGCACGCACGATGGAAACGCGGGTGTATTACATGGGTGATGTGCTGGCAGGTGGGGCAAACTTCCCAGGTTTCCGTGGCAGTGGTTTTGTGCACCCACTGCAGGCCCAGCAGAATGCAGAACTGTTGATTAAGCAGATCAAGGACACCATCGATCCTGCCAGTTGGGCTGGTGGTGGCTCCGATGGGAAAGGCGATATTGTTTACCACGCCGCCAGTATGTCGATCATTGTGCGTGCGTCGGCAGAAGTCCATGGCATGATCTTCCAGGGACTTGGGAAATAGATTTTCAAATATTTCACAACTGGGTTTGCTCCTTCTTGCCGAAGCAGGTAAAATAAAAGTGTTATTTCTGTTAAGGTAGGTAAGATGGATTTTCGACCATTAAGCGATACGGAACGGGACCTGTTATACGAAGCCCTGCGTGGGAATGCTGAAAAAGGCACCACGCTGCTGATGGATCAGGAACACACCGGATTTATTGGCACCGCGGAAGGCGTTCCCGCAGCCGATGTGATTCATGCTATTCGTTCCATTCCTGTCCATTACTAACAGTATCCTGATCTTCAGATGGGACTTTTAACCAGCCAGTTAGGCAAACAACGCTTACTGAGCGTGGAATTGCCCGTTATTGAACGTTACAATGCCGAGCGTGCGGCTGATTTTCGCATTCGAATTCAACGTTCGGAAGCGGGAATGTCCCTGCATTACAAATTAAAACCCTGTCATAATACCTACCAACTGGTGACCACCTTACCGGCAGATTATCCTTCCGCACCACCAGAAACGCGGGTGCTTACGGAATTGCGTCCATGCCCTCACCTGTTACATAATCAGGTGCTGTGCATGTGGCGACAAAGTTCCCACCGCGACAATCACCGGTGGGACCCTGCAAAATATTCCTGTATTTTTGCGATTCAGGCAGCCTGGCGCTGGCTGGCCTGCTACGAAATCTGGGCAGTAACGGGGGATTGGCCTTTTCCTGATGCCCAGCAGTAGACACTAATTGTTCGGATTGCTCGTGTCAGGCAACGAAGATAATTACTCGGGTTTGCTGCTGACCGCTTTTTCGCTGGGTACGGCACTGCCTTCGGCCAGTTTCATCGTCCATTTCAAGCCACCAATCAGGTGTTGCTGGTATCGTGCGTCTTTCCAGACTTCTTTGCGATGGCCGAGCGACGTATAAAACGTGCGACCTTTCCCCACTTCGCGGCACCAGGCAATGGCATAATCGTTGTCTTTTCGTTTGCCTTTCTTCACATCAATGGAACTGTTATCCACGCTCATGATAATGCGAAGTTTCTGGCGGGAATAGGGTTCCGGACGAAACTGGTAGATTTCATCGGTAATTTCATCACCAGTTTTGAAGCCGGCAGCACCTGCATGCTTGGGGTCTTCCACAACCACTTTAATTTTCTGGTGCCACGGGTGGCCATCAAAATAGGCACCAATCAGTTCGCCGTAACCTTCATTCCAGGGACGTTGTTTGGAAGGATACAGCGTATCACTGCCACAGTGGGTGCCGGCAACAGCCCCACCTGCTTTTACCCAGGCAACCAGGTCTTTCACTTCCTGCTCGTTCAACGGATTTCCCGTGGTGAAGAACAGAACGCAGTCAAAGTTTTTCAAGGTTTCTGCATTTACTCGACCACAGTTCGCTGGTTCCACTGCCACACCCGTGCGTTTCCGGAAACTGTCGGCATACTTTTCAAAAGTGGCTTTATCGCTCAAATCCCGTGTGTATCGATAGCAGGTGACATCGATACCATTTTTGGGGCCGATTTCCTTCAGGATTTCTTCGGCCAGGCCCACAGAATCGTGGACGAAGCCACCAGAATCGGTCACCAGCAAAAGCTTTTTATTTTCCGCATGTGCGGTCGAAATGCCCAGCGTGGCAAGAATTGCCAGCGTGGTAAACAAACGTCGAATCAACATTGTACCAGGTCTCCAGGTTGGAAGAGGTTTTCTTAACCGATTGTACCGCAGGGAGAAATGAGAATCCAGTAAATGATGCTGGAACAAATAAAGTGGCGAGCTACCAGCCTTGTCCCTGTTCTGCAATTACCTCACACATCAACTATCCGCCCTTTCCCGCTTTTTTCCGCCATTTGTCCATTTTGTGCCAAATTCTGAATCAATTTGAGTGCGAGAAGGCAATATTAATAGGTAGTGTGCGGCATGCTTTGGCCTTGTCACCACCAGCGTGGGCCAAACACCACAAGGCCGATGATGGCTGCGGCAATCGCGCTGAGCATCACCGCACCGGCGGCAATATCTTTTGATTTGCCAATTAACGGGTGGTATTCCGGTGATACGGCATCGCACAGATATTCGATGGCGGTGTTCAATGCTTCTGCCATCAACACCAGGGCAATGGCCACAATGATCAGGCACCATTCCCAGGCGAGCAAGTGGTACCAGCAACCCGCACCGACAACCACAATGGTGGCCAGCAGGTGAATCCAGGCATTCCGCTGGGTGCGGAACATCACTCCCAGCCCACGAAAGGCGTGGCCAAAACTGCGAAGTCGGTTTAACAACCATTTCATCGTGGGAACTTTTTCGTTTCATTGTATCCAAGGTGATGTGCGGTGCAGCATATAGAAAACCTGATCTGCAGCATCGGCATCCTGCCGATGGCGATTTCAAGCGGGTAGAAAAAGCAAACCGTGTGCGAGGGGATTCGGTTGCAATTTCGACCGATTTTCGCTAATCTTTGGTAAACTTCCTCTCAGAGAAATTCGGATGTCGCAAAAAGTACGTGTCGCTATCGTGGGCCTGGGTTTCGGTGCCGAATTCATTCCGATCTATCAGGCTCACCCCAATGCAGAAATGTATGCCATCTGCCGACGAAATCAGGCAGAGCTTGATAAATGTGGCGATAAATACGGTATCGCCAAGCGGTACACCAGCTACGAAGAACTGCTGCAGGATCCCAACGTGGATGCGGTGCACATCAACAGCCCCATCCCCGACCATGCCGCACAAAGCCTGGCCGCACTGAAAGCGGGCAAGCATGTGGCCTGCACCGTGCCAATGGCCACCACGCTGGAAGAACTGCACGCCCTGTGTGCGGCACAGCGCGAAACCGGCAAAACCTACATGATGATGGAAACAGTGGTTTACAGCCGTGAATATCTTTTTGTCCGCGAACTGTACCAACAAGGCAAGCTGGGGCGGATTCAGTTTCTGCGTGGCAGCCACCAGCAGGATATGGATGGCTGGCCCGATTACTGGCCTGGCTTACCTCCGATGCACTACGCCACGCACTGCGTCAGCCCGTGCCTGGCAATCATCAGCACTCCCAATAATCCTGGAATGGCCGACAAGGTAAGTTGCTATGGTTCTGGCCGAATCCGCGAAGAACTGATTCCCAAGTATAACAGCCCATATGCAGTGGAATCAGCTACCTTTTCGATCCGTGGCAGCGATGTCGTTGCTGAAGTGACCCGCAGTCTGTTTGATACTGCACGGCAATATCGCGAAAGCTTCGATGTGATGGGTTCGCTGCAATCGTTTGAATGGCAACAGGTGGAAGGGGAAGACCCGGTTATTCATACTAAAAGCACCCCACAAAAGCCGTTGTCCGAACCGGAAATCCCCACGCGGGTGAAGGTTCCGGACTATGCAAAGCTATTGCCACCGGAAATCCAGTCGTTTACCTTACCTGCCCAGATTCAGGATGCCGACCATCTTTACTTCCTGCAAGGTGGTGGTCACGGGGGAAGTCACCCGCACCTGGTGCACAATTTTCTGATGGCGGTGCTGGGCAATCAGCCTGCCTTCCCGGACGCACCTACCAGTGCCAACTGGACAGCAGTCGGAATCTGTGCCCACGAATCGGCATTACAAGGTGGCAAACAGGTTGCCATTCCGGAATTTTAATCGGCAGCCAATGTTAGTGCTGGTGGGGTATTTTTTGAACAACCTTTTTGGTAACGACAGATGATAGCAGTTGTTGTTGACTTTCTCATTAAAACCGAACATGCCCAGGATTTTCACCAGGCAGTGCTGCGGCATTCCCACAATTCACTGACGAACGAGCCAGAGTGCAAGCAGTTTGATGTGATGCTGGATCCGGAAAACGCAGCCCACTTTCTGCTGTGCGAACTGTACACCAGTCAGGAAGCGTTTGAATTCCACCGTCAGCAGCCATACATGCAGCAGTTTGTTGCCACGATTGGACCGTGGATTGAAAATAAAATGCTCAAAGTTTGGGAAATGAAAACCGAATTAAGCAGTGCGAAGCGGAATTAACGCGAACCTGTTCGCCGGACAAATGATCTAATTCTGATCGGCAAATTGTGGAAAGTAATGTACTTTTACACGCCGACAAGGCACCGCAGTGGACTTTTCTGTGCAGAATGCACTGGGGTTGCCTGGGCAAATCTTGATGGAGGGACCGAATCATGGCACGACATCGACCCACCCGAGGGCATGGGAATCATTACACACCCAACCGCAAAGATTTGCAACTGGCGAAACAGATTCAGGAAACGATCCACTGGGTTCTGGGATCGGTGCCTGCCGACGATGTGCTGTTGCAGTGCACCGTTGGCGACGTGACCCCCGCACCAGGCAGTAACCAGATGGTGGTAAAGATTCTGGTTCCCAGCGATTTCAATCTGACCGATGTGCTGACAAGACTGCACAATGCGTCAAAAGAATTGCGGCTGGAAGTAGCAGAATCAATCAACCGCAGAAAGGTACCCGACCTGGTCTTCGTACCCACATACGAAGCGGCGCGGTTGATGTAGGATGCGGTGTTTGTTCCAACTGAACTGATCTAAGTTCAAAGTGATGTGTCGTCATTCCCGCGACGTTTGCATGTATGTAATCTGCTTAATTTGCTGGCATTTCCTTATGGAAAAAATCGGCTAACGCTGCGACTATACTTGTTGACTGTTTGTTGGTGAGGATTTACGGGGACGCGAAGGAATCAAAACAAGCACGAACGCCATCGTACTCGCTGCGATAGTCACGTATATGGGGTGGACATCAGAGTAGTAGGTTAGTAACGCGTATGAGATTGTGCCCAAAAAAATCGCTGCACCAATGGTACTTGAAACGGAGATGTACCTACTGAATTTGAAGTGTCGTGCCGAAGCAGCCAGCCAGCCCAGGAGAACGAGCCAAAGTGCCTCGAACATGATTCCGGCCGCACCGTAGGCAATGCACTCCCCGACCTTGAATCCGACCGACTCAAACCCATAACCGATGAACATAGCAACGCTGGCCAGCCCCAACCAAGAAACAATCCCAAGACGGTAAACCCTGATAGGCTTCCACGGTGCATCTGGACCTTCCCGTCGTCGCTTAGGAATATAACCAGGGGGATTAAAGGGGGTATCAGCAACCCGCACTGTAAAGAAAAGCCCAAGTGAAATACCTGCGATAACTGTACCGATGTCAAACGACATGTAGGCGAAGAAGTCGTTGAACCTATCAGTCTGCCTCATAACTGTTATCTGAACAGCGATAGCAAGAAGTGGCACTACTGCCGCCCAGCGAATTATTGGCCATTTTGCTCCAGACAAATCCCACTGACCAACGTCCCCGTCGTGATGCTCGGTCTCAGATGAACTGGCATACCCTTCCGCAGAGCGTGACCTTGCCACTAACATGTCGATTATCCATGCGATGAAAAATGCACAAGCAGCGAACATCAACGCACTTCGAAACATCCCGAAGTTGCCGAGATCCTCTGCCCAAAGCAGAATACCTACGAATGTTCCCAGTCCATACCCGAGATCAGCCCAGACGAGGAAAAGGTCGCCAGCGGGCCCACCCTCCTCTGCGATGTCCGATCGTAGCGAACGGGTTGCTTGGACTACTGACATCACAAGTGCCAAGTCAATAAGTATGCCCAACGTTGACCCGTTGTTGGCCTGTACGAGTAATGCAATTCCCGTAAGTGGCAACCCAAGGAGTGTCACCCAACGCATGATGAACAGATTGCCCGATGCGCGAATGATCAGAATCAACGGATAAGACACGGTTGCACCGAGCAGTATCGGCAGGAAGCGGGCAACAGATTTCTGATTCTGATGCTCTCCGAACATCGGGAGATGCTCCTTTGTAATCGTGCTGACTATGGCAAACATTGCCATTCCGACCAAGAAGTTTGCAAGTGCAAGACACAATCGGTAAGTAGTTGACAGCATGTATTAAGCTCCTTATGGTTAATTGTTAGATTTTGTTCACATAGGATTAGATGAAGGAAACCTAGACGCAATCCTCTGGTAGTTTGTGAGAAGCCAATCAGTATCCCGAGTACCTACCCATTCTTCATACTGATCTTTGTATTTCGGATCTGAACGGAGAAAAAGAATGTCGGTATCGTCCCAGAAACGATACGCCCAGTAATTTTGTTCCGGCCAAGGGATGCTGAAAGGCGGTGGAACATCTTGGTTATCTGTCGGGATCAAATACTTAATTGCAGTTTCAGCATAGTCATCGATCGCGGCGATATTGGCCTCACTCAGGTCCAACACTTTTTCGTGAGGAACACCTGAACCCCCATCCCGCACCTTCTGCAATTCCTCGCCTAGATTGCTCCAAACCATTTCAAGAGACTGGCGGTTTCCTCCAACAACCGCTTTGCAGAGATCGGTCACGCACTTGGGACGTTTCTGTGTACTATACACCAGAGAACTTTCGACCAATAGCATCGCGCGGATAGCCGCACAACACGCTGCGTTGTAGTAGATGACTGAGATACCAGGGTGTACCTTGTTGATCGAGTCATATAATTCGAATGCTCGTTTCCCAGCCTCCTGGGCAGCATCGAAGTAGTGGCTAATTTTTCTGACAGGTACTGACTTTTCGTTCTGGATGGCAAGTGAAAGTGCTTCCTTTCGGAGATCGAGCGAAAGTTCTGACCATGAAAATGCCTGACGGTAGCGTGCGAACAATCGTAACGGTGACCGTGCAGCTTGCTGCCTTCGCTTCTCTTCAGCTTCTCTACGCTCATTGGGCGTTAGATTCGGTGGAGGTTGCCAACCGCCATATATCTGCTTGACGCACTCCTCCTCCAGGCTAACGTAGCACTCGATAGCCCAAGTATGATGCCCAGCAAATGCGTGATTCGACCATGCAACTAGGGCCATGAGATCGCTAACTCGATCCAGTGCGAGTTGGCCTTGGAGGACATCTCTACGACTCTCCTCGTTCATTAACATGAACGCTTCAATCAGTCGCTCAATGACCCAGGGTCCAGACTCACCCATATCGTTTGCTGCATCGGTGACAACCTTTTTAAGTGTGGGTGTCGTCCGAACGTAGATCGCGTTTCCATCTTCTTTCTTTGCCATTATCACCACCATAATCAATAGTTCTTGACTCATTCTGATGGGCAATAACAATTTTGTATCAGAATGCGTCGCTGCGACAATATGACACGCTTTTATTTTTTGCAACATTCTGATTCACAAAATTTCTCTGACACGTATTGACACGGATTGATATCAAGGTACAATTAGAAATCGTAGGACCATAATTTACAGCAACAAGGAGAATCTTCATGAATCGCAAAATCGCCGAAATGATTGTCAAAATGGTGTCCCAACTCATTTGGGAATTGAGACTTGCAGACGTGTTACGTAAGCTGCTTGTAGTTTTCCTGCGAAAAACGCCGAAACAATATCGACAACTTTACCGGTTTGTGATTACCGTCGTGATCGCAATCTTAATTTACTACACTGAAAAATCCTGAACCAGCAGAGAATTGA
The DNA here is from genome assembly GCA_041399155.1 of Zavarzinella sp. NCBI lineage: Bacteria > Pseudomonadati > Planctomycetota > Planctomycetia > Gemmatales > Gemmataceae > Zavarzinella > Zavarzinella sp. The sequence continues at coordinate 128,562 of JAWKTI010000001.1, read as the reverse complement.
ATGCAGGTCAAGCATCTGAAGAAAGCAGTCCGATTGATTGTCGGAAGATACGAAGTGCAAAGCAGAACTTACCGTACGGGGCGGACGATCATCTGCACTGTTCGGGGGTTGCCGTTGGCGATTACTTTGCACAAGCCCGATTTTCCATCAATTTCGCCAATGTGGGTGCGATTTGCCCCTTTCAGTACAAACGTAGTCAGGTAATAGGCGTGCATCGGCGTTACGGTGCCCTTGGCCCCAATCACAAGCTCAACCGTTGTTTCCTTGCCTTGCGTGTGGGCAAACTTGGCTTTTTCAATTTTTTCCACCAGGTCGGCTGCTTTATCAGCAATTAATGGGTTGTATTCATACAGCCGAAGTTCCAATGTCTGGTCGGTAAAAGAAGCCACCTCTTTGGGAATGACTACTTTCACGATCACTTTAGTAGTGTTATCTTCTTTCTCTGCACCGATGCCACAACCAGCGGCAATAACAACGAATAATACTGTTAACCAAGCTTTTCTCATGTTACTCATCCATTGCGAACGAAATTCTTAAACTGATTTTAGAAGAATCCCCCGCCGTGCGGTGCTGTCCGGCACAACTTTATCCCAATTGTCCCCTGTGGGGCAACAATCGATGCCACGCATCACCCCTTGGAGCAATCATGCGACGAAACAATCGACTTTTCCTGGTGCTGTTGCTTTTTTCCATCCCCACGGTGGGGTGGGTGCAGGAAAAACAGGAAAATGAAAAGCAAAAACCACTGAATACGCAGATGCCCACATTTCGCGTGGATGCGGAAGGTTTTAACGCACCGGAAGAGAATATCAAGGCACTGTGCAGTTCTGCGGGTATTACGATATGGCAATATTGCACTGATGTAGAAGCGGATAAATTCGTGGTGATCCGTGGTCGAAAGGGGCCCTATTTCAGCCACATAAAGAATGATCGCAAAGAGCTGGTCATTCAACTGGATACGGAAGGCACTTATTGGTCTCAGTATGCCTATCAGTTTGCCCACGAATTCTGCCATTTGCTCTGTGGGCACGCCAACAAAGACCCACGATTACTGTGGTTTGAAGAAACTCTTGCCGAAACGGCGTCTTTGTTTGCGATGCGGCGAATGGCCCAGACCTGGGAGAAAAAACCCCCGTATTCCAACTGGAAAGAGTATCGGCACTCGTTGCGGCAATACACAGATCGCGTGATGTTGACCCGCACAGAACAGTTTGAACTGTACGAATTGGGGCTTGGAAAATATTTTCAGAAGCACCAGGCGGAACTCCTGAAAGTGGCTACGAATCGTGAACGCAACGGTGCGATGGCCCAGGTGCTGCTGCCATTATTTGAAAATCAGCCGGAACAGTGGCAAGCCTTGCATTGGTTGAACAAGACACCGATTGATCCAAAAGAAACGTTCGAACAGCACCTGGGAACCTGGCATAAGACAGCACCGATGAAACATCGGCCGTTCATTGCCAAAATTGCCAAAATGTATGGCTACCCACTTGAAGAGAAGTAGGAATTCCTGCAAAAGTTAAATTTTCATCTATTTTCTCAGTTGATGCCGCCATTTCGAACTTTTTCCCGCCATTTTGCTATTTTGTGCCAAAAAGAAGCGCAATCCTGTACCCCAAAAGGATATATATACTTGCATATCGTTCATGTGGTGGACATTAGTTCAAAATTCTGATTGCCAGAATTAGCTCCACCATGCGTTTGTTGATAGGCTGCTTTTCCTGTTCGCTTTCCCCACGTGCGAACGTAAGATGCTACCCTAACCTGAAAATTCTCCACCGAACCTGGGAGGATCGACATGATTGTTACTTTTGGCGAAGCAATGATTCGCCTGACCCCACCTGACCATCGAAGGTTGGTGCAGGCCTACACCCTGGATGTAGAAATTGGCGGTGCGGAATTAAACACCGCTGTGGGCATTGCCCAACTGGGCCATCCGGTACGTTGGGTTTCACGGTTGCTGGATGCACCGATGGGCCATCTGATTGCTAATCGCACGCAGGAGGCAGGTGTCGACACCCGATTTATCCAGTGGACTTCCACGGGTCGTGTGGGGGTGTATTATCTGGAAGTAGGTGCTTCGCCTCGCCCCAGCCGGATCTTCTATGATCGTGCAGAGAGTGCTATTGCCCAGATTCAGCCGGGTATGTTACCATGGTCGGAGATTTTTCGGGATCAACGGTACTTTTACGTCACCGGAATTACCGCAGCACTCAGTAAAGGTGCGGCGGAAGCAGTATTGGAAGCCTTGAAAGCAGCACGTCAGGCGGGCTTGACGACAGTACTGGACCCGAATTATCGCTCGAAATTATGGTCGGTCGAAGATGCAGCAGCCTGGTTGCAACAAGCGATCCACCACGTGGATGTGCTGGTAAGTAACCCCGAAGATATTGAACGGTTCTTCAACGTGAAAGCGAGCGAAGTGGAAGCCGGTGCCAGGGAAACTGCAACGCGTTACAGTTTGAAAGCGGTTGCTTTGACCCTGCGGGAAACACCCAGTGTCTGGCGGAATACGATATCTGCATTGGTATTTGCAGATGGAACCAGTTATCATGGCCCCACGGTAGAAGTGGAAATTGTGGATCGCCTGGGAACCGGAGATGCATTTGTCAGTGGGCTGTTTCATGGCATGATCCAGAACAACTGGCAACGTGCCGTTGATTATGGCGTGGCCTGTGCCGCAATCAAGCACACCATCCAGGGAGACTTACCCTGGCTGGAACTTTCCGAAGTAGACGATTTGCTGCAAGGTGGTGGCATGAGAATTCGCCGTTAACGATCATCACGAGTAATCATCATGAAGTACCTCTCCGTATTCATTATTTGTTGCAGTCTTGTCGCCAGCAATCTGTGTGCAGCAGAACCCGTGCAGCACCGCGTGCTGGCAGCAGACCGTTCCACTGGGAAAGTGGCAATTATTGGCAAGGATGGCAAAGTAGAATGGGAATTTACCAATAAGCACGATGTGCATGATCTGCATATGCTGCCGAATGGCAACATTCTTACGCACACCAGTTCGACTACTGTTGTGGAAATTCAACCTGATAAGAAAATCGCCTGGAAATATGAATCAAAGCCAAAAGCAGGCTATCGTGGCAGAGTGGAAGTGCATGCCTTCCAACGATTGCCGAACGGCAACACCATGATTGCTGAATCTGGTAATTCCCGCATCATAGAAGTGGATACGGCTGGCAAAATTGTGGTGGAAGTGCCACTGAAGGTTAAGCAGTCCCAGCCGCACCGCGATACACGAATGGTGCGTAAGCTTGCCACAGGAAATTATCTGGTATGCCAGGAAGCGGAATCGTGCGTACGTGAATATGACAGCACCGGCAAAGTGGTGTGGGAATATACTCTCGATCTTGGGAACCGCCCACGGTCGGGTGGGCATGGCGTAGAAGGCCATGGCACCGAAGTATATGGTGCTGTGCGACTGAAGAATGGCAATACATTGATCGCGGGTGGCAACAATAACCGTGTACTGGAAGTGGATCCGAAAGGTAAAATCGTCTGGCAGGTAGATCAGAAAGAACTGCCAGGAATTACCTTTGCCTGGGTTACCACGTTGCAGGTATTGCCGAACGGCAATATTGTGATTGGTAATTGCCACGCTGGCAAAGAGAATCCCCAGTTGATTGAAATTACCCGAGACAAAAAAGTAGTCTGGAAGTTTCAGGATTTTGTAAATTTTGGGAATAACCTGGCATCCGCACAACTGCTGGATATCCAGGGGGAAGTCATTCGCTAAGTAATTCTGTTAAGAGATTTTCATGTCAGATAACAGCACGATGAATCAGAATCAGCCAACGTATCGCAGCCACCACAATCTGCACGATTTGCATCTCCCCCAACTATTGCAACAGTGGAAGCCCACGTGGGCAAAAGAATTGTGGCTGATCGATGTTGGGTGCAGCGGTGGCATTCACCCGTCCTGGCAAGTTTTTGAAGAGAAGCTTCATGCAGTCGGTGTTGACCCACTGGTATCGGAAGTTAATCGACTGAATGCAGAGAACAAACTTCCTGGCGTTACCTATATTGATGCGTTTGTTGCCACGCCAGAATATTCGATGCAGCAATCCCCGCTTCAATGCCACCTGTTCAGCAGCACCAGCGCCACCAGTGCAATGGAATTAATGAAGTTAAACTATACCAAAGAGATCTTCAATACTGGTGGGGAATTAGTATTTTCTTCAAACAAAGTAACTGTTGATGAAGTTGCAGCGAAACATCATATTTCAGATTGTGATGTGCTGAAAATCGATACGGATGGGCACGATTATCCTGTACTACAAAGTGCAGGTAAGCTGTTGCAGGATAACCATACGATTTGTGTTGATATTGAAGTGCAACTTCATGGCGAACCTGGCAGCGAAACTACCACATACAGCAATATCGACAACTACCTGCGTGAACGTGGTTTTTCGCTGTTTATGTTCGAAGTATTTCGATACTCACGGGCTGAATTGCCTATGCCGTTTCACTTTGATATTCCCGCTCAGACAACATCCGGGCAGGTGATGTGGGCAGAGGGTGTTTATTTTCGCGATTTGACGATTCCGAACTATGAAACCAAATTCAACTTCACTATCACTGAAGAAAAGGTGCTGAAACTGGCGTGCCTTTACGAGCTTTACGAGCTTCGTGATTGTGCGGCCAACCTGCTCATCAAGTTTGCGGATCGATTCAGTTACAAAGCGATACTGCCTCAATTGCTGGATGCACTTACCCCAGAGTGGCTGGGTGAAAAGCAGACTTACGATCAATGGATGGCACGCTTCCGCAGCAATCCGAAATCGTTCTATCCGGAAGCAATCAAAGAAGCGATGAAACGCGATAACATTCCCCAGTCTTCTGATGAAGGGAAACATTTGGAACGAATTCGCCAGTTGGAAGAAGAACTTGCCAGTCTTCGGCGTTCAAACAGTTGGAAGGTTACAGCACCTTTACGCAAGATCAGCCAGTTGCTTGGTCGAAAACAGTAACCAATTTGTGGTCCACTTTTTCGCCCAGACACTCTTCCAGCCTACAATATCCCCATATCCTTTGCCAATAGAGATCCACCATGTCTGTCAATGTTTCTCAGCATCCGTTGATCAAGCACAAACTTGCGTTACTGCGGGATGCCAACACCGAACCGATCATCTTCCGCACCCTGGTGCAGGAAATTGCTCAACTGCTGTTTTTTGAAGCAGCCGTGGATTTACAAACCACCCGCGTGACAGTGCAGACGCCAGTCGCACCCGCGCTATCCGAAGTCATCTGGGAGCGGGTGGGGATTATCCCCATCCTGCGTGCTGGCTTGGGCATGTCCGAAGGGATTGTGCATATCCTGCCCAAGGCTAGTGTCTGGCACCTGGGACTGTATCGCGATCACACCACACTTCAACCGGTTACTTACTACAAGAAACTGCCTGATCAGCCCAACATCGACATCGGCTTTGTGGTTGATCCCATGCTGGCGACAGGTGGTTCGGCATCCCACGCACTGACGATTCTGAAAACATGGGGCTTGAAAAGATTAAAGCTGATTTCGATCATTGCTGCACCTGAGGGAATTACCGCACTGCAGAATGATCATCCGGATGTGCCGATCCACCTGGCAGCATTGGACGACTGCTTAAACGAACATGCATATATTGTGCCTGGACTTGGAGATGCAGGCGACCGGCAGTTTGGTACTTGACATTGCTGCTGAGCGCCTTTCTAATACAGAAGCACCATACCGACGGAGTATAACGAATGAAACCTCTCTTTTTCGTGGGATTGCTGGCAGTAGCCTGCAGTGCCACGGTCACCCAGGCCGATGACCGGCCAAACATCATCGTCATTATGTCCGACGATATGGGATTCAGCGACATCGGCTGCTACGGTGGGGAAATCCAGACGCCAAATCTGGATCGTATGGCAGCCAATGGGGTGCGATTCACCCAGTTCTACAACACGGCACGGTGCTGTCCCACGCGGGCGAGTTTACTGACCGGATTGTATCCCCACCAGGCGGGCGTGGGACATATGATGGAAGATCGAAATCGCCCGGGTTATAAAGGCAATCTGAACAAAAACTGCCGAACCATGGCGGAGGCGCTGCGACCCGCTGGGTATCGCTCTTATGCCGTGGGTAAGTGGCATGTGACTCGCAGCACTTCAGCAGACGGTCCCAAGGAGAACTGGCCACTGCAACGTGGCTTCGATCGGTTTTATGGTACGATCACTGGTGCGGGCAGTTTTTTTGATCCATCGACATTGGTGAAAGATAATACCATGATTTCCCCATTCGCCGATCCTGAATATCAGCCAAAAACGTATTACTATACCGATGCGATTTCAGAATACGGATCGCGGTTTATCAAAGAACATGCCAAAAAGAATGCAGATCAGCCATTCATGATGTATGTCACGTACACTGCTGCCCACTGGCCGATGCATGCACTGCCGGAAGATATTGCCAAATACCGTGGCAAATACTCTGCCGGGTATGAAGCCATTCGCAAAGCTCGTTTCGAAAAAGCGGTGAAATTAGGTCTGATCGATCCCATGCAAGGAATGGTTTCTGGCACTGGAGATTGGGATGCCGTGAAAAACAAAGAGTTTGAAGAAGCCTGCATGGAAGTGTATGCTGCGATGATAGATCGAATGGATCAGGGGATTGGGCAAATCATCAAATCGCTGGAAGCAACCAAACAGTTGGATAATACGCTGATACTGTTTATGCAGGATAATGGTGGTTGTGCAGAAGGAATGGGTCGCACCCCAAACAAAACACATCCGGATGGCCCTCGTCCAGGGAAGCCAGTGTATCCACCACTCAAAAATACCGATCTTGGCAACGGTGGTATTGTTCCAGATCAAACCCGCGATGGCTTTCCTGTTCGTATGGGCCCCAACGTCATCCCTGGTGGGGCGGATACCTATGTTGCCTATGGTCGGGATTGGGCTACAGTTTCCAATACTCCTTTTCGCGAATACAAGCACTGGGTTCATGAAGGTGGGATCAGCACCCCACTGATTGCATATTGGCCAAAGAAAATTAATGGCGACCGAACAGGAAAACTAGTCAAGTCTCCCGCACACTTGATTGACATCATGGCAACGTGCGTCGATCTGGGACAGGCAAAGTATCCCACCGAAGTAGATGGGAACAAAATCACCCCGCTGGAAGGTGTTTCGCTTGCTCCGGCTTTCGCAGGCCAAGAATTACAACGCACCAACCCACTGTTCTGGGAACACGAAGGCAACCGTGCGGTGCGTGCGGGTGACTGGAAGCTGGTTTCGAAATACCGTGGCCCATGGGAGCTTTACAATATTGCCAAGGACCGTGTGGAATTGAATAATCTTGCGGACAAAATGCCAGAAAAAGTAAAGGAACTTGCCACACAATATGATCAATATGCCAAGCGGGCTTTGGTTGTGGACTGGGCAGAGTTTACACCGAAAAAGAAAAACAACCCTAAAAAGAAGTAGCTTGTCAATCATTAATCCCTCAGCGATGTGTTACCCATTTTCAAATCTGTCACTGTCGGTTGTTCAGGAAAGATGAATATACCGCATCGTGCTGTAGGCAAAAATGGACAGAGCAATGATCAGTGTGGTGCAGATCAGGATTGCCAGAGTCATTGCAAATGGTAGTGGGGTAGATTTGGGTGTAGCTGGTGTTGCTTTGCGGAATGTGGCACGGATCAGCGGGTAAATGTAGACAAAATTTAACAGACTGCCCACCAGAAGAAAACCTGCCGCCGAGTAATGGTGGCGATGAATTTCTTCCAACAACATGATGTCTTTACTGTAATATCCTGCCAGAAACGGGAAGCCGCCGATCGATAATCCAGCAAGGATCGCCGTCAGCCCCAGCCAGCGCCTGCCGGGAATTGCCGCAGCCACCTGGGGTGCCTGCACCGAACCAAACGAGGTCAGGTAGGCACCCGCACAGAAAAATAAATTGAGTTTTGCAATCGAGTGGGTAACGATGTGCAGCATCGCCCCCTGCATGCTCTGTGGGGTACCAATCACCAGGGCAGTGATGATGTACGATAATTGCCCCACCGTGGAGAACGAAAATCGCTGCTTCAAATCCTGCGATCTCCATGCTCTGAATGCCGTATACATTGCGGTGCAGCCGCACAGATACAGCAGCCAGCCGGTTTCCAGAAAATGGTTATTCAGTTCACTCAGCAGTTCTACGCCGTAAACATATTTCGCAATTTTAAACAGCGCGATACTGGCTACCTGTACTGCTGCAACCGAGTGGATCATAGCAGTGACAGGTGCTGGTGCAATTGCAGAGCGTGGTAACCACAGATGAAACGGTGCCACACAGTTTTTCGAAAGGCCAACGATGATCAGTGCCAGTACGATGGCAGCTTTCTGGTGGCTCCACCCCATCTGCTGGATGTGGATCTGTTCAAATGGTTGGTCCAGCGGAAAGGAGAACGCAATCACCGGGGTTGCAATGAACAAAGCTGGCCAGATGGTGGAGTGGATGTAAAAGCGTGCGGCTTTTCGGCTGGCATCATCATTGCGCAAAGCCAGCAGTGGCATAATGGTGGGGATTGCTGCCAGATAGAACAGCAATAATGTAAAAAAGTTATCTGCCATTCCCGCACCAATCGACAGTCCCAGGGTGGCACTCATAAACCGGTGAAACGTTTCCGCTTTGCTGGCAAACTGGTTCGAAACATATCCCATGCAGTAGATCAGCGTAATCGACCAGCACAGGTAAACCAGGATAACAAAGATCCAGGATGGAGTATCGAGCGAAAATGCGATCCATCGACTGATGCGAATTGGCTCTGCCACGGGACCATAAATGAAGGTTACCAGTGCCAGCCCGGCAGAAGAACCAATCGTGATGGTGTAGAACAGTGACCGTGATTTGGCCTTCACAATGGAAAACAGATTAAGCAACAAAGGCCATGCCAGTAACAGTAATGCCAGGGATGCTGGCTCGACGATTGACTTTAACACAAAGGCCACTCTCCAATGTAGAAGAAGGACACAATTCGAATCGTACACGTTCAGAAAACCAGTCGCCTGATCAATCAGGTCAATTACTGCTCTTAATGCATGGCAGGTGGGGCCGTTATTGCATTTTCATACACTTCTTTGGCACGTTCCAGGGCGGCACTGACGTGAGGGCAGATGTTCTCCGGGCCGATCTGTTTCTGAAATTCTGCCTGTTTCAACAGAGGGACGGGTTAATGTCTGGACTTAAGTGAGATCATTGTTCCTCCACGGGTGGGGCATCCTGATCCGCCATTTCCTGCTTTAACATTTCCATCGCCTCATTCATGTGGGTAAAAAAATAAATCTTCATTTTTTCCAGCACTTCGCCCAGCAGTGGATCGCGCAGGCGATAGTAGATCTGGTTGCCTTCTTTGCGGGTATCCACGATATGTTTATTCCGCAGCACCGCCAGGTGCTGGGAGGCATTTGCCTGTTCAATGCTGAGCGCTTCGCAAAGCTGACCCACCGTAAGTTCCTGATTGACAAGCATTTCCACCAGACCAACCCGTGTCGGGTGGCCAAGTGCCTGAAAGATCCCCGCTTTGAACCGTCGCATTGAATCAAGCATGATCTCACCTCGGGCACCTGGAATATATATTCGAATTTTTTAATATACTATTATTGGCATCTTTACTGCAAACTTTTTTCCACTTTTTGGCTCCTTTTTGCTGCAATTTTCTGAAATAAATTTCATTTTTCTTGAGAGAAATTGAAAATCACGGACATTAAACTCTAAGAGGAGTTAACAATTCTTATCGTCTCCCCACCGAATGTGGGCAGGTTTCATTCAGACAACAGGCTGAACTTTCGAAGGTCTGCTATCCAATTGAACGGAATCAAAATATAATGAATAGATGATCCAGGCGAAGCATTTAGGAATCGATATCGGTGGGGCAAATATTAAGGTGGCCTTGCCCAACGGCCACGCAATTTCGCGTCCACTGCAACTGTGGCGATATCCCGAGCGCCTGGTAACAGAATTGGCTACGGTGCGCAGTTTCTTTGGCAAAGTGGGGACACTTGCCGTAACAATGACTGGCGAGCTGTGCGACTGCTATCCCACCAAACGAGAAGGGGTGGCAGCGATCACGGAAGCAGTTACCCAGGCATTTCCCAATTCCAAAATCATGTATTGGTCCACCGAAGGTCGCTTCATTGATCCAGAACAGGCCACCCAGGATTATCTGCGGGTGGCATCCAGCAACTGGCATGCGTTAGCCACTGCGGTGGCTCGGCACCTGCCTGAACGATACGGGATGTTAATTGATATCGGTTCTACTACGACCGATTTAATCCCGATTCAGGACCGTAAAGTGTTGAACGTTGGGTTGACCGATCCGGAACGTCTGCGGTCAGGTTCCCTTCTTTATACGGGTGTGCGCCGCACCCCGATCTGTGCCGTGCTGCAACATGCTATCTGTGCCGAACTGTTTGCCACAACTCAGGATGCATACGTGTTACTGGGGCATCTGGTGGCACAGCCAGAATCCACCATGACAGCAGATGGCCGCCCGCTGACGGTGCAGCATGCTCATACCCGTCTGGCACGCATGCTGGGTGGGGATGGTGAAATGATTGATCACCAGGAAACGGCAACCTTAGCCGCACGCGTACGTGCCGTGCAGATGGAAATGCTTCTGGCCGCGATAGACCATATCGAATCACAATTGGACAGCCATCACGCACAGGCGTTTGTAATGACTGGTTCAGGAGAGTTTCTGATTCGTGCAGCTTTGGAAGAGCGTCGAATCCGCCGGCCAGATAAGCCATTTCGTGATATTTCGATGGAGCACCAGTTGGGCCCACATACATCGGCGTCGGCCTGTGCCCACGCGGTAGCTTCTCTGGCAAGTTATTTCTACCCATGATCGTGCTGAAACTGGGTGGCAGTCTCTTTGATCTGCCAGATCTCGCCCAACGTGTTATCGAATTACTTCAACATCACAATAATGAGCAAATTCTCATCGTTCCTGGTGGGGGAACCACTGCCGATGTGGTGCGGCAATGGCACGCCACTTTTCAACTGTCTGAAGTAACTTCTCACTGGCTGGCGATCCGCACATTGAGTCTGAATGCTCACTTACTTGAAGAATTGCTGCAACTACCTGTGGTGCAGGAAATTCAGACAATTGCACAACACGCCATCCTCGATCCGTGGGATTTCCTGAACTGCCACTCTCAAGAGCCAGACAGCCTACCTTCATCGTGGGAAGTTACCAGTGATTCGATTGCTGCCTGGATGGCACTGAAAATGAAAGCCGACCTGGTGCTGGTGAAATCGATTCCCTTACCAGATAATAGCTCTGTTGATTTCCTTGTTCGGAAAGGAATGATCGATCGTTATTTCTCGAAACTCATTCAGGGTAGGCAGTTACGGAAGTTCTGGCTGAATTTGCGGCAGCCACCAGCGAACTGGCAGTGGCAATCCTTTGGGGATCCAGAGAATTCGTACGAAGACCATTGAGACAGATTGCCCCACGGACAGCTACCCAATCCGGCTGCAGTGCAGCAATTTCCGGCAGGTTTTCCAAAGTGATCCCCCCACCAATCGCAATTTCTCCCTGAGCCTCGTGCACCAGCTCAATCCAGTTTCGAATCTGGGCGGGATCGCAGTAAGTGCTTAGTTTGCCAGCACTTTTGTTGAATGTATCCAGTAGCACTGTGCGAAAACCAGCTTCCAGCCCAGCAGGAATTAATTCCTGCACGATGGGTGCACATGCCAGATCACTGTCTACATAACATACCAGCACTGGTCGAGCATTATTTACAAGACAGCTATATAACTGAGTGATTATTGAGTGCCACTCAAGGTGCCGCGTGTGGGACAAGCCAAACTTAAGATAATCAAACCCAGTGGGAATCGGCAGGTCGGCCTGTTCGTGCCACTCGCCCAGAGCACAACTCAGCACCATGTGGGATGGTTTTGCCGCAACTGCTTGCAGTTTCAGCTCTTTTGCAGGTCGACCTAAAGAACCGGCAGCCGGATTTTTCAGATCAACAAGGTCAACGTTCGCACGGAAGGCAATTTCTGCCTCTGCGAAATTCGCAACGCTGACAAGTAACCTAGTCATCTCCGCTTTACCCACAGAAAAGAAGTATTGTAGGCGTTCTCACGTGCCACTGTGGGTAAAAAGAGGAACTTTTGCAAGAATGATGAGGATTGTTACTCCCAGCGTGGCTCTTTGTTCAACAGATGCCGCACAAAGTAATCAGTGCGGCGGCGATTCCCGTACGCACCACTGCCATGCCCCCCACCTGGGATCACCAGCATATCGAAATCCTTGTTGGCTTTAATCAGTGCGTTGACCACCTGCATCGTAGAGGCGGGATCAACGTTGCGGTCCAGTTCTCCCACCATCAGCAGTAATTTTCCCTTCAAGCGGTGGGCCTGAGTTACATTCGATTGCTCTTCGTAGTGCTTGCCAACAGGATAACCCATCCATTGCTCATTCCACCAGACTTTGTCCATCCGGTTGTCGTGACAGCCACAATCAGACACGGCAACGTGGTAGAAATCGCCGTAAGCAAGCATCGCCCGAGTCGACGATTGCCCACCTGCAGAGCCTCCAAAAATGCCCACACGACTGAGATCGAAAGCAGGATATTTCGCAGCAGCAGCTTTCATCCAGGCAATTCGATCCAGAAAACCGGAATCGCCCAGATTCTGCCAGCACACATCATGAAAAGCCTTCGAACGCCAGTTGGTCCCCATGCCATCGATTTTCACCACGATGAAGCCAAGCTCTGCCAGTGATTGCTGGCTGAAAAGAGCTCGGTATGATTTGGGTACAAAATGATCGTGGGGCCCAGCGTAAATATCTTCGATCACTGGGTACTTTTTTGTGGGATCGAAATTACTTGGCCTGAAAATCACACCATAAATATCTGTTTTCCCATCGCGACCTTTGGCCTGAAACCGCTCCGGTGGGTAAGGAAGCTGCTTCAACAGACGGGTTTGATCCCCCACTTCCAGAGTCAGAATCTTTTTGCCGGTCTGTGCGTCCCGCAACTCGGTCTGTGGGGCTAAATCCACGCGAGACCAGCTATCAATGAGGAATTCTTCATCAGGCGAATACCGGACGCTGTGGGTGCCGTCGCCTTCCGTTAGTCGCACCAGGTTGGTGCCATCAAAATTCACTCGGCAGTAATGCACGTGGTAAGGGTCCTGCTTCGGATCCATTCCCATCGCGCGAAACCAGATCAGCTTTTTCTCGTTGTCGATACGATCGATGCCACGCACCAGCCATTCGCCCTGGGTAATGGGATGTACCACTTTGCCTGAATTCACATCGATGAGGTATAGGTGATTCCAGCCGGAACGTTCCGACATCCAGATCATCTGATCGTCATTGATGAACCACGAAAACTGCTTGTTGGTGTAATCGTGGAACGTGGGCACGGATTCATCAATTACTGCCCGTGCCTTGCCGGTGGCGGCTTCTACTTCGATAATCCTGCTAACCTGGTGCCCACGCTGGTTGTAATAAAAAGTAAAACTGCCGGAATCTTGTTGCCAGCGTATTTCGCCAATTGACCAGGGATTGTCAAATAGTTTTCGGTCAAGTGGGATGATTTTCGCGTTGACTACATCCACCAGATAAGGCTGGCGGGTATCGATTTCATCACCAGGCTTCTGGTAACGCATCGTTTGTAATTTTGGCTGCACCTGATCTTTCGGAGAAGATTCCACCATGTAAACAATCCGCTCGGTGCCTGGTTTGTATCGCATGACGACGACAAACCTGGAATCAGGCGACCAGTATCCGCTACTTTCATAACGATTTCGTTCTGCCCCATCTTTCGTCAGTGGAGTGTCTTTCCCTTTGCTGTTGAGGACGAGGTTATGTTCTTTAGAGGAAAGTTCCCAATTGTTATCGGGTGATCGACGTGAAGGACGTCCCCCACGGAACCGAGACTGCGACATCGTGGTGCTGTTAGGTTGCTCAGCTGGTTTCTGTGGAGCAAGCTTTGTGAGTTTTTTCTCATTTTCAACCCACTGCCAGGTGGCACCGTAGCCCACAAACTTCACTCCCGAATCGGTGGTTTCTAACCAGGTAATCTCAAGTTGGTTGGGATTGATTTGCCGCTTACTTTCACCAGCAAGTGCCGCACCCACATCTTTATGAGAAAATGCTAACTTTCGCGTTCCTTGATGGGCATCGACGACGACATATTCTTTCATACCTGGTGCGGTGCTGACACTATACCAGAACTTGCGATTGTTATCGAACCACTTTGGTTCCATCCGGTCGCGGAAAACGTTCCCAAAGCCAAGTTTGCGAATATCTTCCGCCCGCTGGTAATCGGCCTTGGACCCCTGGGTATAACCCACGTGGGTTCCCAGACCACACAAACAGAGCACGATCAAAAATCTGATCATCGTCATTCCATTCACCAAAAAGTTGTTTTGCGATTGGGAGAGTACCTTTCAGTTTAGTGACGCACGTGGGAACATTCACACTGATAATAATGAATGAATTTTCATCATCTGATACCACTCTTAAGTAGGGAAAACAGGCACATTGAGAGATACGTGCAGGATTGGTAATTCATCTTGTGCAGTTTGAAAAACCATGGTAGACGCACACCCACTCGCAGTCCCTAAGGTGTTGAAATGAAACAATTTGTAAAAAAAAATCTGCAAAAGATTGGTCGGGTGATGTTTGAACAGCCCAGCTTTCCAACATTCACACATAAGCACCCTGTAGTTTATATCGGAGAAGGATTGTGCATCACAATATTGCAATCTGGCGATATTATTGCATTTCCATCGCGCGATATGTTGATCAGCCCACCAATTATTTTTACCCAGCAATACGAAGCACATATTACCAGAGTACTTTCCGAACTGCTTCGCCCTCACCAGACATTCATTGATATTGGTGCCAACATTGGTATCCACGCGGTGCGCGCAGCACGCCTGGTGGGACCTCAAGGAAAAGTAATTGGATTTGAACCGATGCCGAATAATTTCCTGATCTTCCACCGCAACATTATGGCAAATGGTCTGCAGGATATGTGCACCCCGGTAAAAATGGCACTTTCAAATAAGAACGATGAGATGACGATGGAATATCTCGACGATTTCTGTGGGAATGGGATGCTGGGGAATTACAACGAGGAATTCGCCAAATCACTGCAACGAGAAATCAAGCGGGAAGTGGTCCCTGTCACCACACTCGATCAACAGTTGTCAGAAAAGAACATCACCAAAGTCGATTTAATAAAAATCGATGTGGAAGGTGTCGAAGTAAAAGTTCTGGAAGGCATGTTGCAAACCATCAAACAGAATCCCCACTTACAAATTATTTCTGAATTGTGGGCAGCATTTGATGATCAGATCGCATTAATGAAAAACTTTGCCGATGCCCACCAATTCAAAATGAAACTGATCACGGAAACGGGTGAGATGAAACCCACGACGTTCGATCAACTGCCCCGCCAGTTGTGCGACATTATTCTTTATAAATAATATTGCAATGTCGAAATATTACTCTTCGGTAGACTCCTTCGCACGTGGGTGAAATTTCAGGTGCATTTCCTTTAAACGTTTGCGGTCGACATGGGTGTAAATCTGCGTCGTGCCAATACTTGCGTGGCCTAGCATCTCCTGCACAGCCCGTAAATCGGCCCCACCGGACAGCATGTGGGTAGCAAAACTGTGCCGCAACGTATGTGGGCTGGTTTTGTGGTGTAAACCTTCGCGCTTGACATATTTCTTCACAATCGCCCACAACATTTCTCGGTCGAGTCGGCGTCCCGCCCGACTGAGAAAGACATACTCATCCGGTTGAGGCGTGCGGTCGCGTGATTCACCCAGGTAATTTCGCAGTGCCCCCACCGCCTGGGTTCCTAATGGCACAATTCGCTGCTTATTCCCTTTCCCAAAGGCTTTACAGAACATGGCATCGAGAAAGAGATCGGCAATTTTCAGATTCACCACTTCCGAAGCGCGGCACCCGGTAGCGTACAGCGTTTCCAGAATGGCCCGATCTCTCAGATAAAATCGATCGGTGGGCTGGGGTGAATTAATGAGTGCTTCCACACTGGTGGGAGAAAGTACCTGCGGAATCCGTTCCCACAGAGCTGGGGAAGAGAGTAATTCAACTGCAGTTGATTTGGCACGTTCTTCCAGTTTCAGGAAGCGATAGAACATTTTCAACGCCACCAGGTTGCGGGCGATGCTGGGTGGTGCCAGCTCTTCATCCCGCAGATGGCCGATGTAATCTGCCAACTCGGCCAGCGTGGGGGAATAAAAATCTCCCACGTTACTTTGCAGTAGCCATTCCGAATAATGTTCCAGATCACGGGTGTATGCCTCCACTGTATTGGCAGACATCCCACGTTCGGCCCGAATGTAATGCCGAAAAGCGGTCAGTTCGTTCTGGACTTCCGGCATATTCATAAGCTACCTGCAATTTGCTGGCGAATCATTGGTCGCAAGGCATTCACCGCTTTGGCACGGTGGCTGAGGGCCTGTTTCACACGACGGCTCAATTCACCAAAGGTGCGGTGGTATTCGGGAATGAGAAACAAGGGGTCATAACCAAATCCTCCTTCGCCACGTGGGCTGAGGACGATCTGACCATGACAGCGACCTTCTGCATGGTGTACCACTTCACCTGTGGGGCTGGCTAACGCAGCGACGCAGATATAATAGGCGGCACGTCGGTCTTCCGGCAGAATCGAAAGTTCTGCGATCAATTTCTGGTTATTGGCTGCATCATTCCCATGTTCGCCGGCATAACGGGCAGAATAAATCCCTGGCCTCCCTTTCAGGCCGGGCACCACCAGACCACTGTCTTCTGCCAGCACCCACTGCTGAGTAGCCTGGGCGTAGGTTCGTGCCTTCAATTCGGCGTTTTCCAGAAACGTGGTGCCCGTTTCATCCACATCTGCAACCGAATCTGGTAACAGGGCAATCGTAATCCCCAGGTCGCCCAGCAGATCCTGCAGTTCGACCAGTTTTTTCTTGTTTTTGGAACCAATCAGCAATGTTGACATGGAAATCAATCTCCTCACCTAATTTTTTCGGTGTGAGCGTAGAAAATCAACCCCACCTGATCAGAAAATGCCCACCTCAACATAATGGATCCTGGTACAATCAGCACATTCAATTTTGCGAATTTGGGTAAGCTATAGGGCTGATTTTTCAGGTCGTACCAAATATTTCTAACTGGACAGGAAATTTACACCCAAGTTACACAGAAATTTGTTATACATTAACACGAAAGTTACCACCGGAGAAATTTTCCGGCCAATGGTATGCTAGGTTAATGGTGGACGAGATGGTTACATGCTGTGATTGTGCGGCACCGTCCCCGTGACATTCTCGCGAAGCTTAACGACGTACGACATTCGAATCTGCAAGAGAAAGAGCCATGCCAGAACGTGATCCAAATGAACAGCACCACGATGACCTGCACGAAGATGCTACTCATGAAGATGCTATTCCGGAGGGGATGATTCCTGCGGCAGAGCCGGTGGAAGACGATCTCAATGATGAGCCGTTTATCGATTTCGGTCAGGTGGCCAACATTCATGAGGGTGCGTCCGGCGTGATTCCGCTGGATGAATTCCCGGAATCACTCGATTCGCAATCGATGACGAGCTGGTCCGAAATTATCCGCCGCGAGCGGGCGACGCTGAATCAGGAAGAACTGGATGCGATGCGTCAGGAACCTTCTGATCCCAGTTTTTCACCTGATTCTGTTGATGATGAAGGCCCCACACGACCTGCTCCGTCAATGGAAGAAGTGTTTCCTGCAGAACAGATTGAGCCGCCGAGTGAAAGCTTCAGCTATGCCGATCTCCCCACATTCGAACATTTAACCTTGGATGTGCCACTGGACTCTCACCTAGATGAAGACGATGACCGCATGGGGACAATGCCCCAGATCATTAAACCAGTAACACCAGACTCGATCTTCAACGATCAGGGAAAGATGCCCACCAGCAGTGATTCGCAGGCGGATTACGATCTGGAAGCGTATCTGCCCGACATTACACCAGAATCGGATACTGGTGGTTCTGCAGTTCGATTTGATTCCCGCAGACCACTGGACGAACATGATCCCGAAGAGCTGGATCTGGGTGGTGTCGAACAGAGTTTTGAACCGGACAACACGGGCACGAAATCTTCCATCATCGATGTGCTCTTGAATTCCAGTCCCGATATGTCTGCCCACCAGAGTGGCCCAAGCAGTAATGTGCTCGATTTTGGCCATAGTGTGGGGGCGAATAATGGCAGCTCCAGCCACTCACGCCCACCTTCAGTGGAAGATACTCTCTTCCCAGTGGGTATTCCAGACAATCTGCCCGACATGCCGCCTTCATCCAGTGATTTTGAAATGGAATCCCGTTCGATGGAGCCCATTTCGTCTGATGATGCGGTCGATATTCTTGCGGAAGCTCGTCAGGTTTCGTCCATCACCGATTCGGGCAGCTTCCAGATTCCGAAAGAAGTGATCGACGAAGCTGCTCGAAAAGCGATGATTGTGGAGTCTTCATCGGTCGATTTGACTTCCCGTTCCAGTCTGAACGAATCCCACTTTGACATGGGGCTCGACGGTGGGGCTCAACCACCCGAAAGTGTGATCGATCTGGCAATTCCCGAAAGTGAAAATACCGGTGGGACTTCACTGATTTATCGTCAGCCAGTCAGTGACCACGATCTGGGCAGTGATCTTCACGCCCACCGTGCTCGCCCTGCCCAGTCAGATCGCCACACGAGCACGAAAGTGCATCGAACGAATTCCAACAAGAAAGGGATTCTGATTGGTACCATGCTGGGTCTGCTGCTGGGTGCAGGTGGTTTCGCTGCTGTCTATCTGAATGGATTCATCCCAAACCAGGATCGTACGGATGATACTGTACTTGCGGAACGAGCCAAAGAACTGCAGGATCTTCGACTGCAACTTGACCAGGCGAAAAAATCGACCGGCCCCAATCAATTAGAAGCACCGGTGAAAAAACTGCTGGCTGCTGCAGGGATCAAAGATACAGCCGATTTGCCAGCGGCACTTGCCCAGTTGCAACAACAACAGGTCGATGCGCAGACTGCTGCTGGAAAATTACGCAATGATCTGATGGCCGCACAGATGCAATTGCTGGCAGCGATGACGGAATTGAATGACGCTCAGCAGGTTGCCAAAAAGTCAATGATGGAACAGATGAAACTGGCCACCGATCTGACTTCTGCCCGCACGCAGGTGGAGACGTTGGAAAAATCTTTGATGGTGGCACAGAAAGATGCGGAAACCAAGTTGGCCATCTTCAATAATGCCGTCAAAACGGCAGGACTGGATCCCACGAAAGCGGAACAACTACCCAAGTTCTTAGCAGATGCCAAAATGGCTGCGGATAACGCGGCCAAAATTGAAAAAGATCTGACCGCCAAATTGACCGAAACTCAAACGGCATTGGAAAAAGCAATGACCGTGGAAAAGGATCTGAATACCAAACTGACAGCAGCGAAGACCGTGGCAGACTCGGCGATGAAAGTCGAAAAGGATCTGATGGCCAAGTTGCTGGCTTCCACCGCCGACCTTACCGCAATGAACCGCGATCTGGATGCAGCCAAAAAGCTGTCTGCCGATGCCAAAAAACAACTGGAAGAATCTGAAAAGACCCGCAAAACGACAGAAGCCACGCTGGTTGCGGTTGCAGATCGTCTGGAAAAGGCCAAATTCCTGACCAAGAAAGATGATACTACCGCACTGATCAAGGCGATTGATGATGCCATCAAGAATACCGGTGGTGATGAGGCGATGCGGGCAGAATTGGTGAAAAACCGCGATTCATTGACATCTCTGCAGAAAGAAATCGCCACACTGAGTGCGAATGAAGGCAAACTGAAGGAGTCTCTGCTGACTGCTGCGAAAACCGCCATGGAAGCGCAGAAGCAGGCGATGGATGCCAAAACTGCTGCAGACACTCTGAAAAAATCGCTCGAACAGACGATGGTTAAACTCGCAGAAGCAGAAAAGAGCCGAAAGGATGATCAGGATACTTATCTGAAACAACTTCAAGTTGCCGAAAAACTGGCGAAACAACAACTGGAAGAGTTGCAGGTGATGAAAACTGCCTCTGATAAATTGACTATTCAGCTGGCTGAGAGCACCGCAGAGACTGCCCGGCTGAAAAATGCCCTGGTGCTGGCAAAATCGAATGAACCTGGGGCGATTCTCAAACAGTTGAATGATGAATTGAGCAAGGTGGACCCTGAAAAAGAGAAAGCCACCTACATTCAGATTCTGCAACAGCGGGCCTACCTGGCTTGCCGCAGTGACACCGCATTGGCTGCAAAAGATGGTCAGGACCTGATTGCACTGGGTGCGGAAGCGGAAGGCAACCTCATCCTTGGGATGGTGGCAGAAACGACTGGCAAACTGGACGATGCGGATCGCTTCTACCGCGAAGTGCTGAAAAAAGTATCCGCAGGCGATCTCGCACGCCGGGCAATGCTGGGTCGTGCGAACATTCTGCGTCGCAAGTTGAGCCCACCGGAACCCACTTCGGCACCCACGATCGGTGGGGTATCGAGCAACAAAATTCCTCTCGAGGCACTCACTACCTTTTTAGTGGTGCTGCTGGATCCCACTGCAACCGATCCACAATTTGCAGAGGCCTTGAAGCTGGCTGATGAACTGATTGCCCGCAAGGAATATCTGGGCCACCTGATTAAAGCAGAACTTCTTTCGAAATTGGGTAAACCAGCCGAAGCGTTAGCAGAATACTCCCTGGGGATGAAAAAACTGCAAGTAGAACCAAAAGGTTATGAAGGGATTCTGGAACGGATTCTCCGTGATAACCCGGAACTGGCTTCCAGTGGCACCACCAGTTCCCTTCCAGGTGGGTCACCCACGCGGGCGTTACGTGCCTATGGAACGGGTCTGCAATTATACTTCGACGATAAATTTGATGCTGCAGAAGCACAATTCAAAGTGGCAGCGGAAAACATGCCAGACGCCCGCTTTTACTATTATCTTGGTTTGACAAATCTGAAAAAGGGAAGTCGCACCACGGCGTTAACCTGGTTCCGCAAAGCACAGGAACTGGAAGCCGAAGGCAAACCCAACTATCGAACAATCAGCCAATCGTTAGAGCGAATTCAGGGAAATTTGCGAATGGAATTAAACCAGTTTCGCCCTTAATCAATCACTTTGTGGACAGTGCAGGTTGATCCTGTACCAGTGTAATCTCACCAGACTGGCCGATATCATCAAAAAAGTGCCCTCGAACGTGCCACAAACCCTGTTCCATTCGAAAATCAAACTTTGCAGCACCGGAAAACTGGCGGGACATCATTCCCCCACCTTCCCGACGTGGGAGATCTTCCTCAAATGTATAGACGAATCTCAAGGTAACCACATCGTGAAGCATTCCTAAACGAATACTGGCCATATCACTGTGGACCACCACTTTTCCACTTTGCTCTGACATTCGTTCAATTAACAAACTGATCTGCTCCCACGTCTGGGATACTTTCATGGAATATGCCGTGCGAAATACTTTTTCTGAATTGCTGAAAGTGTGTAATTCAATTTCGCCGTGGTAGGTTCCATTCATGTTCGGTGGATAATTTAAGCCCGCGAAGCGGAACATCCACCTGCCAAGTCGTGTGCGCCAAAGATATCCATCGAACAGATTAATCAACACCCCAAACAGAATCAGTGCGGTAAACCCACCAAAAAGAAGTGCGGTTTCCGCCATATCCCAATCATCGCCCCAGTATTTTCGCAGAACTATTAACGCACCATGCTGGGCAAGTGGCGTAATAAAGGCCGTTATCAGTGCAATCAGGGCATACATTCGGGAACGCCCACTGGGACCGTTACTGTAAATGGTGTAGTCGTGGCCTTCAATCACAGGTGGTTCCTGCAAGAAAATGAATGAAAACTAATTAATATTCGTGCCTACTTTTTTCCGGGTGCAAATTGTAACAGATCCAGGCCATCTGGGCCCAGATAGTTATCCAGCAGGTCAACCTTGCCGTTTTTTTGAAACGCGGCCCAGGTGCGGCCCATTTCATCCCACCAGATCGATTCCAGAATCTGGGGATTCTTCACCAAAAGTTCCTGGTACCGCACTCGGCGTGCCTCAAAACGGGCCGCTTCGGCGTTGGCAATCGTCACCACGTTGGTGGCATTTGCCGTTGCCTGCTGTTCCAACTGGTCCGCCTGCGAAAATGCTTCCTGCCGTCTGCGTGCTGCTTCTTCTTCAGCCCGTTGTTCAATCGCACGTGCCTGCGTCTGTGCCTGGTTGACGGCATCGAAGGCACTCCGCACCTCTTCAGGTGGGGCAAGATATACCACACTCGACTGCAGAATTTCGATCCCAAGTTCTTGTGCTGCAAGCACTTGCTGCAACTGCACCGTTAACGCAGCGGGGATTTCCAGATTGCCACGCAAAAGGATGTCATCAATATTTTTTGTGCTGGTCCAGTGGGAAAGGATCGCCATGGTTGTTTGCTGAATAATCGCTTCCACCTGGTTCTGGTGCACCAGAAATCGTTCCCAGTCGCGGGTCTCTTTACCTACCGAATAATCCACTGCTACCTGCAGATTGACCAGATTCTGGTCGCCTGTCAACAATTGCCCCACGGGATTACTGTCCAATTCTTCCGGAAAATAGCCCACGTGCGTGCGTTGGACAGAGGCCACCCGAATCCGATCGACGCGATCAATGCCGTATGGCCAGCCGATCCACAAACCCGGTCCAGGGTGGGCCACTATTTTGCCAAAGCGACGCACCACGCCACGCTCTTCGGGCTGAATCTGCACCAGACCGGTAGAAAAATACCCCACGAGCACGAAAATGAGAAACCAGTGCCATTTTTTCATTTTTGTGGGCTGATTTACTGTCGGTGCAGTCATGAAAAGTTACAAAATGGAATATTTTTGCTATTTTACAAATTATTAACGAAATGAAACGCACGTCTGTACGAATTACCTTCCGGACCAGATTTCGCACCCAGGAAAGTTCCATGGGGTGCGTAAAAGGAGTAGAACATTGTCTCAGACTTGGTTTTACAGCGACGGTGAAGACCGGTTTGGCCCGGTATCCCAAGCAGAATTACAGCAGTTGGCGGAAAAAGGCCAATTAATGCGTCGTGATCTGGTCTGGCAGGAAGGAATGGAAGACTGGGTGGAAGCCCGCACAATTTCGGGGCTTTTTCCCGCACGTCGGGAAGAGGAACGCCCGAGATTTGACTACGAACCGGACCGCACCGAATCCCGCGACCGTGGGCCACGTCGCAGGCGGGCAGAGGAAGACGATTACTATCCGGAACAACGCAGACCCCGATCACGCAGGCGATTCGAAGACGAAGATGAATATCTTCCGGGCTACAACGAAGCCGAAGTGAACAATACCAAAATGGTGGCAGGCATTCTGGCCATCACGGTGGGTATTTTTGGCATCCACAAGTTCTACCTGGGCTTTCCGATGGCAGGCGTGCTGCACATTTTGATGAATCTGTTTACCTGTGGCATGACCAGTGTTCTTTCTTTTGTTGAAGGGATCCTGTACCTGGTGAAACCACCAAAGCAGTTTTATCGGGAAACGATCGTCGGCAAAAAAGAATGGTTCTAAGCGGGAGCCTACATGTGGCGAGCAAGTACGGAATGGGTTACCGCGATTGAGCAGAGTCGCGGAGTGTATAGTGAATGCGAAGCGATTCCTGCTCCAATCGCTCACTTAGGCCGCTTGCGGCCGTCGCCTCTAGTATATGCTCAATCGAGGCTGCCTTAAGCGGCCGGGCATGAGAGTTCCTCCACGGCCAAAACGTATGGGGCTCCCGCTCCGTTGCAACCCATTGTTATTTCGGATCTTGAGGCACGCAGTAAATCTACAATGTGTTCTGGCGTAAACCGCATCTTCATGTCTAACTGTTTCATCGATTCGAGTTCTCGGGTAGACAACCCGGTAGGCAACATTGGATTACGGTCTGTTTGTAATAAAGAATCTATCACTTTCGCCCGAAGAGGCTTATCGCCAAAGTGCAATACAGCGTCCAACGCAGTAAAACGCATCTCTAAATTAGTTGCCTCGTTTTGAAAGTACTTGATCTCATCAAGGCTGGACTTGTAAAGACGCAGAAAGAAAAATGAAAATAGTTCAATCAGAATGACGACGGTAAACCGGGGAAAAAAATGCGTGGCTAGGGAAGAATATGAACTGGAGAGTTCCTTAGTTCCATTCAACACGATATAGCCGAGCAACGTCACGCCAATGAGTGCCATAATAACGCCGATCGAAAGATTCAGCGTCCCGCGTCTGCCTAGCGCGTCTATTTCAAGATATATGCGTTTCAGCGAAGATTCCGAACGATCCGCAATGCTTTTCCTATAGTCTGCATCTCGAACTTGTACTTTTAATTCGGCTAAAAATTCTTCGGTCGCAGTCTCGGAGATGCGATGCTTTATATCTCCTATGATCGACTCTCTGTTACCCTCATCCAAGAGTTGAACAGTATTACGAAGTGAGGCCACTTGTTCTTGAATAGTTTCATCATCCCACCTCCACGGTTCTCGCATTTGATGAACGCGATCAGAGGTTCCTGAAAGGAAGCGAATTATAAAGACCATCGTTGTTGCGACAACCGGTAGCAATAAAGTAAGAACTAAGAGAATTGTAGACTCGCTGCTAAACAATCCCTTCTCGGTTCGGCTCCTTGCTAATGGTAGGATCGAAGCAACAGCTGCAACACTAAAAACAAACAATGTTGGCATTAACAGCATGTCTCGATTCCGTAACATGCTATGGAGAATACGGTATGTGTTTTTAGATAAGTTGTATAGCATATTTTTACTGTGAAATAGCTTGGTCCGCAATTGAGCAGAATCGCGAAAGTGGATACGAAGCGATTCCTGCTCCAATCGCTCACATAGTCCGCCTGCAGCCGTCACCTTTACTATACGCTCAATCGCGGACCGCGATTGAGGCCCAACCCACACCCAAATCACAAGGAGTGTAACCGGTCATCCGGGCAGTGGTGGTAGGTGAGGTAAGTTTAGCAGTTTGCGGTATTGAGCTGTTCTTTGGTATTCCTGGTTAGCCAGGTAAGTATGAAAATCGGTGGTTTTACAAGCCTGATGGATGGCTCGGGCGTGCAGCATCGCCTGTGCTCCTTTGGTTGTCCATCGCATGCCCGTCCGGCACATCCGATCCATCACCAGATGGCGACAAGCTCCTTCAATGACCCCTGTGGCAATTGGTAGTCCCTGTTGCAAATAGGTGTCATACCGCATGCGTTGGCTATTCCTTTCAAGGTAGTTGCAGACCTGATTGATTTTCTTCAACCGTTCCCCTTTCATCTGCTGTTTCTTTGCCATCTGACGCATACCGGAGATCACTCCCTTCACATCACCCTTCAGAATTCGTAACAGACGATCCCGGGCAAATGCTTCCTGGTACTCACGGTGGGACCCAAAAACTTTCGCAGCATCCCACACATAACTGGCAACGTGAATGATATCCAGAATATCAATGGTCTCGTATGAATCGAAATTGACATCGGAAGCGTCCCACAAACTGATCTGACCATCCATCAGTCGCACCAACGGCTGGTTCGTCTGGTGGCGACGTTCGACCTGCTCCGCTGCCCAGACAGTTGCCCGGTGCGTGCCCTTGATCAGCACGCTTTCTTCATCACATTGAGACAAAAATCCCGCAACTACTTTGCCCACCGGGTGCGGACGCTTTTGCGGATGTTCCATGTTTTCTCGAAACAGTGATGCAATAATCTCTTCGGGTGCTCGCACATATTCATCCACGGAATACACAGTAGCCAGCGTTGCCATACGCCGATTGCCAGGATACGAACGTTTCTCGAATGCTGGGAATGGTTTCGTTTGGCGAACCATCGGCACCCCCTTGCCATCCGCACTCACCACCAGAATCTTTCCCTCTTCTTCTGGTGCTGGAATCGGTATCTGATTCAGAAATTGCTCTGCAGGTTTACTCAGATTATTCGTAATCCGTTCCAGACTGTCGACCGGAATCTGTTGCCCGAAAATCAGCTGAATCAAGTCAGACACCTGCTGATAAGAGTCGTTCACACAAAGGTGATGAATGATCTCTCGGAACCAAAGGGAATACTTGCCTTCTGGCATTTGAATGGCCACATCAACAGGATAGAAATCGGTCTTGCGGTCGAGATTTCTGCCATAAACATATTGGCGAAACTGATGCACGCCAAAGATGGTGCGAATGGTTCGTTGTCGTGGTTCGTCGCTTCGATAAAACGTTTCTCCTTCCTCAGTCGTAATCGTTTCTCCCAGATCGCCAGTGCCTTGCATCTCCAGATAAAGCGAGATTACTGAAGCACCAATTTGGGCAACCAGTTGCTGAACGAATTGCTCGAAATCACGAATCGATATGCGTTCTCGTACAGCACGCTTTACTTCTGGTAAGAGCTGATCGAGTTGGTCAGCCAGGAAGTTGGGGTTGATTGCGAAAGATGAATCTGAGATAATCATTATTGGGTCTCCTGTGTTGACTAGGTGGTGGAAAACCTCTCATCACAGAAAGACCCATTTTTTTACAGCCCAATTTGTCGAATCCGTTACCCAACCTGCCCGGATGACCGGTTACACTCAATCACAAGAGACTTGACGCCGCCCAGGTCCACTGCAACTGCTAGGCAGTCTTGGCTGCGACAGCCCGGCCCATCTCGAAGTCAATGTATCTATGGAGAGATAAAGTTGTGCCGTCCTTCATTTTCACACGGCAAGTGCAAAGGAAGGCTCCATATGCTGAAGTCCTAACACCGAATAGCCCGCGAATCTTGGTCGCCTTGAATATGCGGTTGCCCCAATAATGCCCAAAGAAGAAGTCCACTTCGGCAATGTCGTCGAAATCAGTTGACTTGTGCCGTATCAAATAGATAAAGATGTCAAATTCCATGGTTGCATCCTTAGAAGGATAGAGGACATGCGTTACAAACAGGCCCCGGCACTGATTGTATAACGCGGACCGTTCCTCGGCACGATCCGGATTTACGTCCGCGACATTCTTCTCAACGCTAGATAACGTAGCCTCGAACCCGACATTAGGAATCTCAGGTTGACGTTTTGCGACTTGGAGCAGATTCAGATCAGGATTGATTGTCGCAACAAAGTGCGTCTCATCTTTGTAGTCAGTTGGCGCATACAGTTTTTTGTGATGGCGGCTTACGAGCCACGCGAATACCCCGAGCACCATCACCGGAAATATTACTAAGAACCAAATGAGTGGCGATCGCTCACAGGGCTCGGTCTTGCCAACTCCTACAACCAAGCAGGCAAACCCGTAAACGAGGACAATAAAAAGTGCGATGATCCCGAGAGGATTGCGAGAAAGCCCCTTAGCAGTTTCACCAAATTCTGAAAGCTGATTTGCCATGCTCAGTAGTTCTCAAGTTGAAGAACGGGTCCGCGATTAAGCAGAGTCGCGGAGTGAATACGAAGCGATTCCTGCTCCAATCGCTTACTTATGCCGCCTGCGGCCGTCACTCTTAGTCTTGCACACAGTTGTAGGCTGGGGAGAGCTAACATGCCTACACCAAGCCAAGATGAGCAGAAAAATCCATTCACTCTTGTTTGTCATGCAGATTGCATTTTTTGGCGTCCGCAGTTTCCACCCTACAGCCCAAGAAGTTTCTTAATCAATTTCGCGTCGGGGTCGTCCGCAGGGAGGGTCTTTAGGTGGTTTACCTTAGTGTTCTCGTTGTAGATTATGGAGACAATGATCTGCCGTATCTCTTCACCACGATAGTTAATCTGCAGCACCACAGCGACGACATTGCCGTTCTTAAAGGCCCTCCGAACATCAACATCTTTAAAGTCATTCCCAAATTTCGAATCCTTTCTCGCGTCCGCTAAGGCTGACGCAGCAAGAATGCGGAGTTCCTGCGACTCCTTATCCGCTCCGCTGCTTCGACTTGGTTGTAGGCTGAAGCCCAATACGGCGATGACGATCACGAAATGCAAACAAGTACGTGTCATGGTTTTTCTCCTTCAGTTCCGAATTGCCCGTTTCCCCGCGTGAAATACGTTGTCACGCGTTTGTTGTGGTGAGTGAAAACTGCTTCGATCGTATTCTCCCCAGGTGGGAATTCTACATATATCCCTTCAAGCTTGATTGGGTCTACACGGCTTTGGATCAAGTGGTAGGTCAAGGGCTTCTTGTCTTTACGCTCGACAGATGTAAGTATGTTGTACCCAACGAATTCGTCGGGGGCAAAGATCTGGGCATACACGCGTTCGGGTTTTGGGATTACGGTCCAGATGATGCCGAGGGCCATGAAGAAAAGGACTATCGGACCAGCAACGCGGAATTCCTTGGTGGCAAAGAAAGGCTTGATTTTCGCTTCTAGTTTACGCTGCGGCCAGAATACGTAGAAAAAAATCGCCAAGTAGAGGGCAATTCCAACACACGCAAAAAACTGGGCTATAGGTAACTCGAAGTGTGCAGGTGACGAAGCGGCCCAGAAGATGAGCACTGTCGCCACCAGCACCGCAGCAAGGCCGACGACTTGCATCTGCCAAGGAGGTAGCACAGAGGGATTCGATACTGGTTCAGCCGTTTCAACGTTTGTTGACATTAAGTGTCACTCCTTTTTGAATCGTTGGTTGTGCAGCTTGCGACAGGTCCCTGCGATGGCCATCACCATTTTCACTATCATTGAACCTAGCGGGGTATTCGATTCGTGCTCCAATCGCTGGTTAGGGTGCATGCGGCTATCACATTTAGTACATGCTCAACTGCAAGCCCCATTAATTTCAACTTTCAAGAGTTTTTTTCCAGCCAAATGTAACACTGAATTAGGTTTGTGGAAAATCTGCTCCCCAAGGTTAGTGAAGATCAGATAATTTTTCCATTACTTAATTTGCGGGTGATACTACGCAAGTTCCTCTGATTCCCAATCGTCAGTACTATCTTCGCTCATGTCAGCGAAGATACCACTCGCAGGCTTCGGATATATTTGACCAACGAAGTCATAGTCCCTCTTGTTAATATCCACCCCTCCAAGGATAGGCATTCCATCTCGGGTGATCGAACCGGGAAGCTGGTAGCACATGATGGAGGTCTGATCTGCTGGGGTGGCCATCAGCGACCGCTCGTTGAGTGGAGTAAGAACCTGCTGATCGACTTGTGTCCTTGACCAGCCTTGTGTACGGAGGAAGTATGCGTACGCCTTCTCCGGGTCAATCTTCGCTACCAGCGCCCGACGCATGTGCTCATGTGGAAAGCCAAGGGTGTGCCCAGCCTCGTGCCGGATAACTCGCTTGAACTCTGACTCGGGGGTATTCATCGTGAACCCCTGCAGATTCATGGTCTGACGGTTCCGTGGGATCAGCAGTATGTCAGTGCCAAGGTAAGAGTAGTACCCACCGTTGCCGCGAGAGATCCGAACTTCGCCGACGCCACTGGTCTCTGCAAAGCGGATACAACCGGTTCGAGTCCAGGCGTTCAAGTGGCTAATGATCCGCCGACGCAGATCGGACGGGGTAGTCTCCATGAAACTGACCGTCAGAGTACGCGGGGTTACTCCCCAATATTTGGTGGTCAAGACAGAGATAAACATCTCCGTCACTTCCAACTCCGGGGCAGCCATGTGGAGTGGACCTAATTCAGGTTGGTTGAATGGGTTGATCTCCACTGCGTGCCTCGCAGCCTTCACTTGCATGTTCTTGGGAACTGACTTGGGTGTGCATGTGAGCTTTTCCTGTGTGGGGTCGTTTGTGTCACCTTCATCCTCGTCAGTGCTCGCTGCAATAGCCACTTTGGCGATCTCGGCTAGTGCCGTGCGAAGTCGCTTCAACTCGTCGCTCATCTGTAATCTCATGTATGGGAAAAACTTTGGAAATAACTAACAGTACTTTTGCAAGACAAATACCAGGTGCGACTTTGAAGTACGTCAACGACACGACCAGTACTCGCCAAGGAATTATTCAATAGATTTACTTGCCATCTAATTCGCTTGCAATTCTGTTATTTCTGGGCTATACTCTTTCTAACCCACCATCGTCCACACAGACGACAGTTTGCATGCTAGCCTATCGCCAGAAGTCTCACAAGCAAAAAATTGTCATTTTTACAATCATTTACAGAATTTTTCGCCGTGGGATGAGGAAATGTCCGTTGCAAAGCCGCCCAAACTCCTTGATCGGGTGCGGGAGACCTGTCGCCTATTAAAATATTCTCATCGCACCGAGAAAGCCTACATCGATTGGATTATCCAGTTCATCAAATTCCATCAAAAGAAGCACCCATCGACAATGGGGGTGGCAGAAATCGAAGCGTTTCTCCGCAATCTGGCTGGGGAACGGCAGGCTTCTGCCAGTACCCAGAATCAGGCATATTCGGCAATCCTGTTTCTTTATCAGAAGGTTCTGAAGATCGAATTGTCCCCAATCCATGCACTGCGGGCACAACGCACAATGAAGCTGCCGGTGGTGCTTAGCATTGGCGAAGTGAGGCGATTAATAGACAGAATTCATCCCGAACAGAAACTGGCAGCAGAATTGCTTTATGGTACAGGCATGCGAGTGTTAGAATGTTGTCGGCTGCGGGTGAACGACATCGACTTTCAACGCCGGCAGATTCTGGTGCGTGGCGGAAAAGGTGACAAAGACCGCGTGGTGCCTTTGCCAGAAAAACTGTACGATCGTCTGAATGAGCAGATTTACAAGGTTCAACGACTCCATGAAGAGGATCTGGCAGCAGGTCACGGATTTGTTTCCCTGCCATCAGCACTGGCAGAGCAATACCCCAACGCAGGTGGGGAATTGAAGTGGCAATATCTGTTTCCTTCGCCCAGAATCAGCAGCGATCCGCAGAAACCGGGTGTTTTCGGAAGGCACCACATTCACGAAACTTCGTTGCAGAAAGCAGTCAAGCTGGCGGTCGATTCATCCACAATAACCAAAAAAGTGTCGTGCCACACTTTTCGGCATTCGTTCGCAACTCATTTACTGGAAGCAGGTTACGACATTCAAACCGTGCAGGAGTTGCTGGGTCATTCTGATATCAGTACGACCATGATTTACACCCACGTGCTGCAACGGGGTGCCAGTGGGGTACAAAGTCCGCTGGATCGGCTGTAAAGCACACTGGATGCAATGACATTCGTACGGACATCAGTGTTCCACGTGGAACATTTTCGATATTTGTACAAGTATCTAATTGTTCGGGCTCCCACCTTTGCAGATTCTTATTGGTTTCAACAGGCATAATTTGTAAATCAGTTAAGTTATTAACTGCTTTCCACGAACCCTTAGCTGTACAACGTTCTGCACCATGCCGAAGCGCACCGACATTAAAAAAATCCTTCTGATTGGTTCTGGCCCCATTATTATTGGGCAGGCGTGCGAGTTTGATTACTCCGGCACGCAGGCCTGCAAAGCACTGCGGGAAGAAGGTTTTGAAGTGGTGTTGGTGAATTCCAACCCGGCCACCATCATGACCGACCCGGAAATGGCCGACCAGACCTATATCGAGCCAATCACCTGGGAAGTGGTGGCAAAAATCATCGAAAAGGAGCGTCCGGACGCACTGCTCCCCACGTTGGGTGGGCAAACGGCACTCAATACGGCGATGGCACTGCACGAACACAAGATCCTGGAAAAGTTCGGCGTCGAAATGATTGCGGCCAAGCCCGATGTGATCGATAAGGCCGAAGACCGCGACAAATTTAAAGTCGCCATGATCAAACTTGGTCTGGATGTGCCCAAATCCAAGGTGGTCACCACCTTAACAGACGGGCTGGCCCTGATCGAAGAGATCGGCCTGCCGTGCGTGCTGCGTCCCAGCTTCACCATGGGCGGCACAGGGGGTGGCATCGCCTATAATCGTGAGGAATTCATTAATTTGTTGTCCCACGGGCTGGAACTTTCCCCCACCACGCAGGTGCTGGTGGAAGAATCGGTCATTGGCTGGAAAGAATACGAACTGGAAGTGATGCGGGACAAAGCAGATAACGTGGTGATTATCTGCTCTATCGAAAATCTCGATCCGATGGGTGTGCACACCGGCGACAGCATTACCGTGGCACCCGCACAAACGCTTTCGGATAAAGAATACCAGCGGATGCGCGATGCTGCCAAAGCAATTATCCGCGAAATCGGTGTTGAAACGGGTGGTTCGAACATTCAATTTGCGATCAATCCGGCGAATGGTCGGATGATTGTAATTGAAATGAATCCCCGCGTCTCTCGGTCGAGTGCGCTGGCTTCGAAGGCCACTGGCTTTCCGATTGCGAAAATTGCTGCCAAGCTGGCCGTGGGTTACACGCTGGATGAACTTCGCAACGATATTACCCGCGATACTTCCGCCTGTTTTGAGCCCACGATTGATTACGTGGTAACGAAAATCCCACGATTCAACTTCGACCGCTTCTTTGGTGCGGATGAACGCCTCACCACCCAGATGAAATCGGTGGGGGAAACGATGGCGATTGGCCGGAATTTCCGCGAATCGTTCCAGAAAGCCTTACGGGGTCTGGAAGTGCGGCGATTTGGCCTGGGGTGCGACCGTTTCGACCTGTGGACATCGGCAAAGCCACCCACGCAGGAAGAAATTGTTGCAAAACTGTCCACCCCCAATGCAGAACGTGCCTGGTATATCCGGTATGCCTACAAAGCGGGCATGTCCCTGGAAGATATCCAGCGACGCACGTTTATTGATCCGTGGTTTCTGCGGCAAATCCAGATTCTGGTGGAAGTTGAAGAGGAACTGAGTGCGTGCGGCTCGCTGGAAAATGCCGATTTCGACCTGCTTCTGAAAGCCAAGCAGAATGGGTTCCTGGATATTCAACTGGCCAATCTGTTCGGCTGCAACGACAAAGAGGTGCGTCGCAAGCGAATCGACCTGGGAATCCGTGCGGTTTATAAGCTGGTCGATACCTGTGCCGCCGAGTTCGCTGCCAGAACTCCATACTATTACAGCACTTACGAGGCACCTGCCTTACTGGTGCAACCAGAAAGCAATGATGCCAACCGTGCCGGAAAAGTGCTGCCACCCGAAGATGAAATGCTGCCCTTTGACCCACAGAAGGAACGGATTATCATCCTTGGTGGTGGGCCCAACCGGATTGGGCAGGGGATTGAATTCGACTATTGCTGTGTTCAAGCCGTAAAAGCTTTGCGCCAAAATGGTTACGAAGCAATTATGGTCAATTCGAATCCGGAAACGGTCAGCACCGACTACGACATCAGTGACCACCTCTTTTTTGAACCACTGACCGTGGAAGATGTGCTGAATATCTGCGATCGGGTGCAGCCGAAAGGCGTGATTGTGCAGTTTGGTGGGCAAACCCCACTGAACCTGGCGAAAGCGCTGGAAAATAATGGCGTAAAAATTATTGGCACCAGTGTCAAAAGTATCGACCTGGCAGAAAATCGGGAAGAATTCAAGCAGGTAATCGTCGATCTGGGCTTGAAGCAGCCTGAAAGCGGCACCACGCAAGATTTGCAGGAAGCCCTGCATATCGCCCGCAGCCTGGGCTTTCCAGTGCTGGTCCGCCCCAGCTTCGTGCTGGGTGGGCAGGCCATGAAAATTGTCGACACCGTTGAAGAATTTAATCAGTTCGCCCGCGATGCACTGGAAGCTTCCGGTGGCAAGCAGTTGCTGATCGATAAATTCCTGCCTTCCGCTGTGGAAGTGGATGTCGATTGCGTTCGCGACCACACCGGCAGAACCCTGATTGGTGGGGTGATGCAGCACATTGAAGAGGCGGGCATCCATTCCGGCGACAGTGCGTGCGTGATCCCACCGTACAGTTTGCCTGATTCCGTCATTGAAGTGATTAAAGAGCAAACGCTGAAACTGGCGGAAGCCTTAAGCGTGATCGGCTTGATGAACATTCAGTTTGCAGTCAGCAATCCGTACAGCGACAATCCCGAGGTGTATGTTCTGGAGGCCAACCCGCGTGCCAGCCGCACCGTGCCGTTTGTTTCAAAGGCCTGCAACGTCCCACTGGCCCGCCTGGCAGCACTGGTGATGGTGGGTAAAACCCTGGACGAACTTGGGGCACCCACCGAACAGGTGGTTCCCAAGTACTTTTCTGTCAAAGAAAGCGTTTTCCCGTTCAACAAGTTCCCCGGGGCCAATATTCTGCTTGGGCCGGAAATGCGTTCAACAGGCGAGGTGATGGGGATTGACGATACGTTCCCGATGGCCTTTGCAAAAGCACAAATGGCAGCTAACTCCGCACTGCCACTGGAAGGTGTTGTGTTTATTTCGGTGGCAGATCGCGACAAAGTGGAAATTATTCCGATTGCCCGCGAATTCTTCCGCCTTGGCTATCAACTGATTGCCACCCGCGGCACTGCTAATACCCTGCGGCAGGCGGGAATTGATGTCGAAGAGATCTTCAAACTGCAGGAAGGCCGACCAAACCTGCTCGATCGCATGAAAAACAAGCAGGTCGACCTGAT
Source organism: Zavarzinella sp. (assembly GCA_041399155.1). Taxonomy (NCBI): domain Bacteria; kingdom Pseudomonadati; phylum Planctomycetota; class Planctomycetia; order Gemmatales; family Gemmataceae; genus Zavarzinella; species Zavarzinella sp. Next base: position 94,138 of record JAWKTI010000001.1, on the reverse strand, counting down.
TATTAATACCCACAGTCGACGGAGCATGCTGGCGGATGAACAGAAAATCCGCACTGCTGCCGTGGCGAATCGTGTAACCTGCATTACCACGCTTTCCGCGGCCCAGGCTGCAGCACAGGCGTGCCAGGCTCTTCGTTCGCAGCTCCTCACCGTCACCAGCTTGCAGCAACGGGCATTAGACGCGTAACTCCTTATCATTTCCAGGTTTCCGATGCTTGCAGTTGACATCATCAAAGCAAAACGCGATGGCAAAGAACTGACGGAAGATGAAATTGCCAACTTTGTCTACGCAGCAGCCACGGGCGATTGGCCGGATTACCAGCTAAGTGCGTTATTGATGGCCATTTTCCTGCGCGGGATGACCGCGGAAGAAACCGCAATGCTGACCGGATTCATGGCCCAGCAGGGCCAGCGATTCCAGTGGGACGATTTCACTGATCGCCCACTGGTGGACAAGCACTCCACAGGTGGCGTGGGGGACAAAACCTCGTTGGTTCTGGCCCCACTGCTGGCAGCTTGTGGGTGCTACGTACCGATGATGTCCGGGCGGGGGTTGGGCCACACAGGTGGCACGCTGGATAAGCTGGAAGCGATCCCCGGTTTCCGCGTGCGACTGGAAGAAGCAGAAATCCGCCCTATTCTGCAACAGGTGGGGTGCTGCATGTTCGGCCAGACGAGTGCTGTGGCACCAGCAGACCGCAAGCTTTACAGCCTGCGAGATGTGACCGGTACCGTCGAAAACATCCCACTGATCACGGCTTCGATCCTCAGCAAAAAAATCGCCGAAGGCACCCGTTATCTGGTGATGGATGTCAAGGTGGGGCGTGGGGCATTTATGAAGCACCTGGCCGACGCTCAGGCACTGGCGGAATCGATTGTGCAGGTTGGCAACGCCAACAATGTCACCACTACCGCACTGCTGACGCGGATGGATCAGCCGCTGGGCAATCTGGTGGGCCACACCCTGGAAGTAGTGGAGTGCCTGGAAATGATGCGAGGCACCTACCCAGCCGATCTGGGCACTGTTACTTTTGCTCTGGCAGAAGAAATTCTGCTACTGACAAAAATTGCACCGGATCAGCCCACTGCACAGCAAATGATTCAACGTGCGATCACTTCGGGCAAAGTATTAGAAAACTTTCAGAAAATGATCGAAATGCAAGGTGGGGATGCCCGCATTGTGGATAATTACGACCTGTTACCCCACGTTCGGCAAATTCATCAGGTGTGCAGCGACCGCACCGGGTACCTGACTCAACTGGATGCGGAAGCATTTGGGATTGCCACCTTGCGGTTAGGTGGGGGGCGGGCAAAAGCAGAAGACGAAATCGATCACGCTGTTGGCATTCGACTGCTGAAGAAGCTGGGCGATCCGGTACAGAAAGGTGAGCCGATCTGCGACCTGTTTTTCCGCACCCAGACCACGCTGAATGATGCAATCCCCCACGTCGTGGGGGGTATTGAAGTTGCTGAAGTGCCACCAGAAGTACCCATTTCGATTGTGGCAACGATTGCATAAGTATCTGAATGATTAATCTGTCGATTCGTGAACACACTGAAAATTGAATTTCTATGAGAACTGCCTCACTGTTGCAGATTCTGCCACAGTCCAAGGTAGTTACCTTCGCAATCTTTCACCTGGGCGTATAGACCCATATCGCCCACCTGGCGTGGCATGAAGACAATTTCCCCACCCGCCATTAAAACTTCCTGCACTCGTGCCGCAACATCAGCCACTTCGATTACAATCATCGGGTTGGGGCTAGCATCCATGCTGCGTTCGTAAAACCCACCGTTGATGGCTCCTGGCTCCTTCGGCATGTGGTTTTCACCCACGGGTGTGGTGGTAGCAAACCAGTACGGCATGCCGGGGATTTCCGTAATCTCCCAGCCGAACACTTTCTGGTAGAAGGTTGCGGCTCGTTTCTGATCGGTAAACGGAATTTCAAAATGTGAAACTCGATCCATCGTTTGGCCTCCAATGGTGATTTGAAACTATGAAGCAAACTGGCGTTAGGTTAGCAATTTTGCCCCACGAAACTACCCGCGGTGGGGGAATCGTGTCTGGCACACAGATTGCAAACTGCATTCCAGCCCACTTTCGGATAACATAACTAACAGGAAATTGTTCCTCTTCCAGGATCGACCAGACAATGAACAACAATACTTCCGTTTTTGGAACTGCAAGCAGATTGCTGCTGGCAGTTATCCTCGTTGCCGCATCCACCAATGCACCTTGCCTTGCTGCCGATGAAGCAAAACTGACTGCAGAAGAACTGCAGGAAGGCTGGCTGCAGTTCTTCGATGGCACCAGTACGCTGGGCTGGAAAATCACGGGCGATGCGAAAGTGAAGGATCACACTCTCATATTGGGTGGGGAGAAAGAAACCACTGCCACACCCGATTTGTTATTACCCACAATCAAACATTTGGTTCAGCTAAAAATGAGTTGGACTGGGAAAAAACCACCAACGGTTGAAACTGCCGATGGAAATATTTCGGAATTCATGGTGAATTCAACAAAAGACGATGTCAACGTTTTTGGTTGGGGAAATCCTGCGAAATCAGGCAATAAAGTTGTAGTTCCGGTGTCGCTGAAAATTCCTGCAGGCACCACTGTCAGACTTCACTATCTGCGTTTGAACATCAACAGTGATTTCACTTCGTTGTTTAATGGGAAAGACTTAACAGGCTGGAAGTTATTCCCCGGCGACAAATACAAATCGCAATACACCGTTACCAAAGAAGGTTATTTGAACGTGAAGGATGGGCCGGGCGACCTGCAAACTGCTACAAAGCATGACAATTTTCTGCTGCACCTGGAATGCATCAGTAACGGCAAGCACCTGAACAGTGGGATCTTTTTCCGCTGCCTGCCGGATGTTTACCAGCAGGGTTACGAGATGCAGATTCGCAATGAATGGATGGGCGATGACCGCACGAAGCCGGTTGATTTTGGCACGGGGGCCATTTATCGCAGGCAACCAGCAAGCCAGGTGGTTTCCACCGATGGGGAGTGGTTTCACGCCACATTATACGCCAATAAAAACCACCTGCGAACGTGGGTGAATGGCATTCCCGTGGTTAGTTGGCACGATGATCGGGCTGCAGATGTGAATGCCCGCAAAGGTTATTGTGCGGGCGCAGGCCACATTTCTATTCAGGGGCACGATCCTACCACCGACCTCAGCTTTCGCAACTTGCGAATTGTGGATCTGAAGTAAATTTCTGTTCCAGCTGGTCAAGTAGAACTGTCGACAACTGTTCGCGTTGAACCGAAATGAACTGATCATTGCGATCACCAATCCAGGCGGTGGTCTGATAATTTTCAAACAGGTTAGCGACAATCCAATCGGCATCGGAAGTGGCACGCGAGCGTTTGGCAATTTCCAGCAACTCTGGTGCGGTGATCCCCACTTCCAACTTGAACTTGACCAGTAGCCCGCGATAGCCCCACGTGGTGCGGATCTGATCAATAATCTTGACGGTGGGGGTCAGTTTCAGCCACAATTCCTGATGCTGACTGCTGATTTTGTTGTTGGTGTCAAGTGCTGTAAGTGCCTGTTCTGAAAGTACTTGCTGGTCATTTTCTGATCTGGAATACACCCCACTAAGGTGGTAATCGCTGACGGCAGCTGCAAAAATAATGGCATCCCACGATTTGTGGCGAATCAGCACTTCCGCACAACTGTCAAGGTCATGGTAAGTGCGGTAAGGCACCACGGAAATCGATGTTGGTTGCAAAATCTGTTCCGGATGAGAAGTAACCAGCGTGACATGGTGCCCACGATTCGTCGCTTCCGTGGCCAGGCGGGCACCCGTCCTGCCCGTAAACACGTTGGTGATGCACCGCACGGCATCAATGGGTGTCTGGGTGTTGCCTGCCGCGACTAAGATGTTCATAGGTCTTCTCATGAAAGAATATTCTACCACAAAAGGAGTGGCGGCCATGCCAGTTGCATTGATCACCGGAAGCGGGAAAAAGCGTGTCGGTTCAGTGGTAGCACAATATCTGGCTAAACGTGGCTGGGATATTGCGGTGCATTACCGCTCATCCGCAACTGAAGCAGCAGAACTGGCGCAAGTCCTGACAAAAAAAGGAATTCGGTGCCAGATCTTTCAGGCCGATCTCGCAGATGAACAGGCTGTTCAAGTGATGGTAGATCAGGTGTTTGCCCACTTCGGGCAGGTGGATCTGCTGGTGAATGCCGCAGCAATCTGGGAACGTAAGCCACTGGAAGAAGTCACTGGCGCCGATGTGCGTAAACACTTTGATACCAACTGTTTAGGAACGTTTCTCACCTGTCAGCAGGTGGGTCTGCGGATGACAAAGCAGCCACAGGGTGGCTTGATTGTGAATATTGGCGACTGGGCCGAAGCCCGCCCATACCTCAATTATGCGGCCTATTTCCCATCCAAAGGTGCCGTCAGCACGCTCAGCCGGTGTTTTGCAGTGGAACTTGCCGCACGCAATCCTCGGGTGCGGGTGAATTGTCTGCTGCCGGGCCCCGTGATGCTGCCTGAAGATTTACCCACAGAAGAGCGGGAAGAAGCCATTGCAGGCACTCTCGTGAAAGAAGAAGGCAGCCCGGAAAATATCGCCCAGGCAGTGGAAAGTTTGTGGCTTAACAAGTTTATCACCGGTGTATCGTTGCCCATCGATGGTGGACGAACGATCTGCTCCAACGAATAATCGGCGTTGCATCTGCTTAACTGCTAAGTAGTTACTGCTTTCAGAAGATCCATTTCATAAAACAGGTGGGTGCGAGACTACTCAATCACCAAGATAGTCGCACCGATGTTTGACAATGGCTGATATGGACCCCACGACCCGCGATCTGGATACCCTCCTGCAGAAAATTCTCAACTTCTACGTGGAAGCGGTTGAGTATTGGATTGTTCGTTGCCTGAACCAGCGCACCCTTGGTGATTCTGCCGGTTTTATTGATGGCCGTTGGACATTACTGCACGCCCACGTGCAACAATTGCGGGAGCAGTGCCACAACGCTCCGACCGCCTTTCCCGATGTCGTACAGGAACAGGTGGGGAAACTGCTGGAGGCAACGATGCATCTGCGAGGGCTCTTTGACTTGCTGATGTCGTCACAAGTGCTTACCAATAAGACACTTGAGGAAATTTCGATCCAGTTTCGACAGATTTTCAGCCAGGTGAATCTCCTTTTGCAATTTTTTGCAGTTTTACACCCCCACGTGCGGCAGCTTCCTAAAATAAGCGCCAATCAGGAAGCGACAATCGATCAAATATTCAATCAATTGTTTGATAGCCTGGTAGCCTGGAACCTTCACCGGAGATAATTTCATGAAAATTGGTGGTACCTTACTCCGATTTTGCCTCGTAGCTGGTTTGGTTGTTGCCGCACTGACACCCTGCACCGCACAGGATCTGAAGTCGAAAATTGAAAAAGATATTGTGTATGCGAAAGTGAAGGATACGGAACTGAAGCTGGATTATCTGGCACCCGCTGTTGCAAATGATGCCGCACCCCTGGTGGTGTGTGTGCACGGTGGAGGCTGGCGGGCTGGCAATAAAAAAGATTTGCACGCATTGATGGAAGTTCTTGCTAAACAAGGGTTTGCGGCAGTTTCAGTGCAGTATCGTCTTTCGCTGGTTGCTCAGTTTCCCGCACAGATTGAAGATGTGAAAACCGCTGTTCGCTTCATGCGAAAAAATGCCAAACAGTACAAAATCAACCCGGAAAATGTAGGTGCGGTGGGTTTCTCGGCTGGTGGCCATCTGGTGGCCTTGATGGGTGTTGCCGATGATGCTGCGAAACTGGAAGGCAGCCTCTATCCAGAGTTCAGCAGTCGCGTGCAGTGCGTGGTCGATTATTTTGGACCCACCGATTTTGAATTGTACTCTGGAGACGCTTCTGCACAGAAAGCCTACATGACCCCACTGTTCGGTGGGACTTATCAGGAAAAAACCAAAGAGCACCAGAAGGCATCTCCCATCAAATACATCAGCAAAGATGACCCGCCATTCCTGATTTTTCATGGCGATAAAGATTGGATTGTGCCAATCGAACATACCCACAAATTTGCCAAAATGTTAAAGGACGTTAATGTTCCGGTGCAAGTGGTGGTGATGGATGGGGAAGGGCATGGTTGGAACGGCAAAAAATTACAAAGTTCGGTCGATCAGACTATCAGCTTCTTCAAAAAACACCTGAAAAAATGATGCTTTTCTCCCGCGCGATCTCGTTCGCTGCTGCAATATGTGGTACCACAACGCGCCCACTTGGCCGGTGGGTATTATTTGGACTGATCGTACTAATTTTGTTAGGTCTGGTGGGGCACGGGTGCCACGTGGGTGGGCATGGGGATGAAGATCTCCTGCTGCCCGACTTGTAAGATAAAGCCTTGTATTGAAGCGTACCACAGGGGGAACCAAATGGGTCGCAGTAGAGAACTGGCAGGGATGAGGATTCTGATTACTGGTGCATCCCAGGGGATTGGCCGGGCAATGGCACTGCTGGCAGCCCAACGTGGCATGCGGGTGCTGGCCACCGCACGCAAACTGGAATTGCTGCAGGAACTGGCAGCCCAGGCGGGCTCTGGCACGTTAATTCCGATTCAGGCAGATATTGCCGTGGCGGCAGACCGCGAAAAAATGGTGCAGGCCGCCCAGGAGCATTTTGGCGGGCTCGATATTCTGGTAAATAACGCAGGGATTGGTGCCACCGGCCACTTTGCTGATTCTGACCCGGAAGTGCTGCGGCAGATCATGGAAACTAACTTTTTTGGCACAGTGGAAACTACCCGCGCGTTTCTGCCCATGCTGACAAATACGGGTAAACTGCCCGCGGTTGTCAACGTTTCCTCGATTCTAGGGAAACGGGCGATTCCTGGCCGTTCATTGTATTCTGCCAGTAAATTTGCACTCGAAGGGTGGACGCAGGCGATTCGGGCCGAGTTTGCCCGCTTTGGCATTGATGTGATTACCATCAACCCAGGATTAACGCAGACCAACTTCTCCCAGAATATGCTGGAAAGCAAAGCGAAGATGTCGCTCGACCATAAACGGGGGATGACTTCGGAAGAAGTTGCCGAAGCCACCCTGAATGCGATTGCGAAAGGCAAAAAATCGGTGAATCTGACCCGCGATGGAAAGTTGCTGCTGTTTGCAAACCGTTTTATGCCCGGCCTCATCGACCGCATCGCCGCTAAGAAAGTGCGAAAACTGTTTGCGGATGAGATGAAAGAACGGGAAGCGAAGAAAGCATCGTAAGTTTGCGACAACGAATCAAGGTAATGTAGAATGCAATGCACTTTTGGCATCACACATTATCATGTCATTATTGTGGTGGTTTGACAGCCATTGATCATGCCTGGAAAAGATGACGATGACGATTTACCGTTTGATTATCGCCTTGAACAAGACGAGTACTATAAAAAATCTATTCCATTGAACCCGAGGGCCGAACAAGATCAAACAATACTTGACTACGCACTGAATCTCAAGAAACCCTGGCAAACTCGAAAACAACTTCTTCAAAATTCTCTAGACGCTTACAGCGTATTCCAAATTCTTTCTTTCTTGGTCATCGGATTCTTTATCATCAAGTTTGCAATGCAATTAAGCGGCCGGAACAATGTTGATTTCAGCAGTCACAACGACAATTCGCAATTTCATGAGTGGTCAAAGCCATCACCGCAAGATGTGTTAGATTCCATTATTACAAAGAAAAACCGCGACGTTTCGTTCGCGAAAGCACGGAATGATTTTCCAACGAAAGTGTCTGGGAGTAGGTCTGGCTACTTTGATCCCCCCATTCCACCGAAGGGTGTGCTGGAACTTGTGCAATATCCCACCGTACTGGGAAACATGGATGCATACATTACCCCGAAGCCAGCGAAGCACGGAAGGTATCCAGCCGTAATCTGGTTGTCAGATCATTTTGAGAACAGCATTGACTCCAAACTGTGGGATGAGAAGCTCTCCCATGTGAATGGAACAGTGTTTCGGGACGCTGGTTTTGTTGTGTTTTACCCTTCACTCCGTGGGGGGAATAAGAATCCTGGTTCGAATGAAAATGCTTATGGCGAAGTGAACGATGTGCAGGCAGCTTGTATCTACCTGAAAAATCGCGAAGAAGTCGATCCGAATCAAATTTTCCTGGTTGGGCATGGTACGGGCGGGACGTTGGCCCTGCTGACTGCAGCGTATCGTTCCGATGGATTTCGAGGAGTGCTGGCCTTTGGCCCCGTGGCCAGGATGGACTACTATCATTCCAGTGAACTCAATTATAATATCATGGATCGGGATGAAACACTTCTTCGAAGTCCGTTGTACTGGATCAACGATATCACCTGCAAAACCTGGGTGGTCGAAGGTCGGAATTCACCACTGAGTAACGAATTGAGCAGAATCCACGAGAATAACTATTTAGCGAGACATGTGTCCTTCAATTTGATTTATAATTTCGACCATGACACGATCGTTGAGCCAACATCGAAGGTTTACATCCAGAAAATTAAAACCCTGAAAGAGAGCACTGACAAGATCACCATCGATCCGAACGATGATATCAAAGTGATGCAACAGATGCGAAAGTGAAGAACGTTGTAAACACCGGCTGGAAGCCGGTGCCACCGTCTCCTTCCTGTCATTCAAGCAAGTGAGGTCACAAATAAACCGGGCAGGGGAACAAGTCGGGTCGAACCATTTCCCCAACATCACGTGGTGAAGACACAAAAATTAAGAAATTCTCATTTTTTCTTCGTGGTGCGTTTTCATATCCATGACAGCAACGTCTTGTTCCTACAAACAGACAAGGAGTAGAAATGAAGTCCTTTTTCACGCCTCTTATCTTTTTGCTAAGTTGTTACGGTTTGCTAGCTGCACCAAAAACCAACGCGAAAATAACCGAATACTCCGATGGTAGCCCTCAAAGGATTTATTTTGCGCCGAATGGTGATATCCGTGCGGTGGTTACTTGCACAATGATCAACGAACGTAGACATGAATGCTGGGTAGTCGATCCGCTGAAAGAAAAAATCATTGCAGGACCAATGAAGCACGATGTCCAGATTTACTTGGCAGTGATCAGCCCGGATGGAAAAACAGTTGCTACATGTTGTATAGATAAAACTTTGCGTTTATGGGACGCCGTTAGTGGGAAGCAACTGCTGGATACAATGACTTTCTCCCACTCTTCAAGCTGTTTGTGCTTCAGCCCGGATAGCAAAAAGTTTGTGATGAATTCGAACAAATTTGCATACGTATGTGATACCTCCACTGGGAAGCAACTATTCGAACCGATTGAGCATGAAGAATTTGTTCGCTACGCGCAGTTCAGTCCCGATGGCAAAATATTGGCTACCAGTGCGAAGTATTCAGCAAGTTTTTGGGATGCGGAAAATGGCAAGCAAATCAGAGAACCAATCGCAGTAACTGGGTCAATCGATAAAATTTGCTTCAACAGAAAAAGCAGCTTGATTGGCCTCGCCTATGCTGGTGGTGTTCAAGTATGGGATTTAGAGAAAAACAAACCATTAACACCGGCAATCGGTAAGGATAGCATTCATAAATCAGGCATGTCCAATGCGGCTGGTGATAAATTTCTTTCTTGTGGAAGATCATATAATAACAAAATTAGCAACCATGGAAGAGCTTACCTGATTGATCTTAATACTGGAAAGCTGGAGCACCCAGAATTTTCTCTCTCTGCAACTGTACAAAACGTAGATTTTACTTCTGACAGTAAATTATTTCTCGCATCAACTTATGATGGTAAATTATCTCTGTGGAATGTATCAACTGGTAAGTGCATTTCGCCCGAAATGAAGCATGATGAGGAACAAATTGTTGCAAAATTCTCACCCGATGGCACTAAAATTTTTACTATTTCGCGTTGGATTCTGAAAACTTCTGTCTGGGATGTTGCAACTGGAAAACTTATTGCAGAAAAAGCGATCCCCTGATTCCAAATGGAAACTTTGGCAAAATAGCCAATGAATTTATTCTCATTTTTGTTCGTGGGGCGTTTTCATATCCTTTACATCAACCATTGATCGAACTTTTGCAGGTAATTGCATCGCACCATGTCGCGTTATTTAGTGGGCATCGATTTAGGTACGACGAATTGTGCCTTGGCATATATCGATCTTCAAAACCGTCCCACCCAGAATAATCTGGGGCTGAAAACCTTTCCCATCCGCCAACTGGTGGGGCCAAGCCAGTTGGCTGAGCGCCAGTTACTGCCATCATTCCTCTACCTGCCTGGGGAACATGATCTGCCCACAGGCTCCTATGGCGTGCCGTGGAATGTCACGATCGACTACATTACGGGCGATTTTGCCCGCACGCAAGGGGCAAAAATCCCTGGTCGGCTGGTCAGTTCTGCAAAATCGTGGCTATGCCACGCAGGTGTGGATCGCACCAGCCCCCTGCTGCCTTGGGGTGCCCCACCGGAAGTGCAGCGACTCTCCCCACTGGAAGTGTCCAAACGGTATCTCAAACATTTAATTGATTGTTGGAATAATTCTCCCAACCGCAAACCGGAAGATCATCTCGAGCATCAGCAGGTGGTGCTGACCGTACCCGCTTCGTTCGACGATGTGGCACGCAATTTAACTCAGCAGGCTGCCACAGAAGCTGGTTTTCGCAATTTTCGATTGCTTGAAGAGCCCCAGGCGGCCTTTTATTCGTGGATGGGGCTGAGCGATGCCCTGGAAATTACCCACGTGCAGCCCGGAATGAACTGCGTGGTGATCGATCTGGGTGGGGGCACCACCGACTTCAGCCTGATTGAAGCGGTGGAACAACAAGGCGAACTGGCTTTTGTCCGCAAAGCAGTGGGCGATCACCTGCTGTTGGGTGGGGACAACATGGATATGGCACTGGCCCGCCATGTGGAACAGTCGCTGCCACAGGTGGGCAAGCTGGATGCTGCCCAGTTTAGTCTGTTGGTGCAGGCCTGCCGCAACGCCAAGGAAGCCCTGCTGGGGTTAAATCCCCCACCGGAAGTGGGGATTACCCTCCAGGGGCGTGGGCGTTCCGTGGTGGGTGGCTCCGTTCATACGAAGCTGCAACTGGCGACGATTGAAAAGGTGATGCTGGAAGGATTTTTCCCACTGGTGCCTGCGAACAGCACGCCAGACCGCTCGTTGACTGGTGGGATGCAGGAAATGGGGCTGCCCTATGTTGCCGATCCGTGCGTCTCTCGCCACCTGGCGGAATTCCTGAATCGGCACTTATCTCCCAGCCAGCCACCCGATGCCATTCTCTTCAACGGTGGGGTGTTTCAGCCTATCCGTTTGCGGGATCGCATTCTGGAAATCATGCGGCAGTGGTACGGAGAGGCCTGGCAGCCGATCATCCTGACAAATCCCTCACTGGATCTGGCGGTAGCGTGGGGAGCAGCCTATTCCGCCTGGCTGAGCCATACTGGCGGCAAACGGATTGGTGGTGGCATCCCACGCTCCTATTACGTGGGGGTGGCCTCGACCGATCCCACCACGACCGCACAGGTGCTGTGCATTGTGCCTCGGCACATGCAGGAAGGCACCGATGTGGCGATTCCGAAGCCTGAAATGGAACTGGCATTGGGCGAACCGGTTCACTTTCCCCTGTTTTCTTCCACCGTGCGGGGCAATGACCAGCCGGGCGACATTATTACCGCGGGTGCGGATCAGTTGCTGGAATTACCCGCAATTCAAACCATCCTGCGTGGAGGAAAGCGTTCTGGAACGAAAACCGTACCGGTGACCCTCAGCACCCGCTGCACGGAAATTGGCACGCTGGAAATGTATTGTGTGGGCAAAGAAAACGACCAACGCTGGCGGTTGGAGTTCAACGTTCGTGATATTGTGGGCCAGAACAATTATTCTGCCGCTGCCGGAGAAGACCAGCCGACGACGATTTCCGATCTGTACGATGAGGGGGCGGTACACGAAGCCCAGACATTGATCGAATCAGCATTTCAAGGCGATTTCAAGCCGAATGAACTGACCAAAGCACTGGAAAGCAGTCTGGAACAAAGTCGCGACCACTGGCCCACGGCATTTTGTCGGCGACTCTGGACTGTGCTGGAAAATCATGCAACCGCCCGCAATCGATCAGCCCAGCATCTCAGTCGCTGGTACCATCTGGTGGGTTTTTGCCTGCGGCCCGGCTTTGGTGATACATTGGACCGCTATCGCATTGACCAGCTTTGGAAATTACTGGCTACCCCAGGTGCTGCGGGCAGCACCACCCCGCCTGGAGGTGCCGATTACTGGATTATGTGGCGTCGAGTGGCAGGTGGGCTCAGCACCGCAGTGCAGAACACACTAATGAATCGCCTGCGGCCGATACTGATTCCGGGCAAAGGCAAGGGCAGCGCGAAACCACCCACGAACGAACTGGCAGAAATGTGGCGGACAGCAGCCAGCCTGGAACGAATTGACCTGAAAACCAAACAGGCTCTTGGTGAAGGGCTGTTGCGGCAGTTAAACAAGGCTCCTCTGCCGAATTATCTGTTCTGGGCACTGACCCGAATCGGCAGTCGACGTCTGTTTTATGGTCCAATGAATGCAGTTCTTCACCCCACGGTGGTGGAGGACTGGTTGACGCAACTGCTTACCTATCAACCACTTAGCGACACAGAGCGGATGAATTATCTCTTCTGTCTCAGCCACCTGGGGACGATGGTGCAGCAGCGAGCACTGGATATCGACGATGCGGTGCGGCAAACTGTTCTGGCCCGCCTGGAAAGCATGGGTGCAGCACCTTCGATGATCCAGCAGGTGCGTGAATTTGTTGCCGTCCAACAGGACGAACAATCGCAATTGTTTGGCGAATCTCTGCCGATTGGTCTGCGTCTGGTAGGTTCCACCACGTGAGTACTACCCCTTATTTTAATGTCGCGGTGGGGCGAAAACTGTCAGATCAGTGGTCCGGCAGTCCCACGTTTACCACCGAGCAGCAGGCACTGGCCGATGAACTGCTGCAGTCGATCCAGCCGGGACGGGACCATGTTCCCGATGGCACGTTCGTGGTATATCCCACGCGGAAGGATGTTCTGTTCGTGTGGTGCCAGAATCAGCAGCTTTGGGCTTTTTTGCTGCCCATGAAGTATTACCATTTTATACCCGATCCATTTTATTGGCTGCGAACGCTGCAGGTAAAATTACCGACTTCATTGGATAGTGATCTGGAATTGCAGTTCCCGGTGGATCCCCCAAGTCGCACCGTGGGGCAGTTGCGAAGCCTGATGGAAAAGTACGACAACGGAATTCTGTTGGGTTCCTGTCAGGCGGTTGTCGATGGTGCCCGCATCGTCTTTCGGCGGGAAAGCCCACCGATGGAACTGTTTGAGGCGATCTGGCAGTTTTTGCCTTACAGTACGCAACGCACCGTTAAGGTAACCACTTTCACAGCGGATGTAAATCCCACATTCGAGATGCAGTCGATTCCGGGTGCGATTGATCCCCACTGGTGGGGGTATGTGGGCGAAAGCAAACTGCTGAACTATCCTGAAGGTCGTTATGAATACCATCTGCAGGTGACGATTGACATGCAGGACCAGGTAGAAATGGAACGGATGTTCCAACGTAAAAGCAGTTCTGAAATCGTCAAACTGATCCTGGTGATGTTGGTTCTTGGTATTATCGTTGCCTTTTTGCTGACAAGCGGGTGATTTTGATGTGAAAATGCGGGTTGAATTCATTCTTTTCTGCAAGGTGTCAGCGTTTCAGTATGCTAGATTTCCAATTGAAAACTCTCCTTCGCCTGAACAGTACCCATCATGAACCGATACCAGTTGTTGACACCATGGATGGCCTGTCTGCTTTTTGCTGCCTCTGGCAATGCAGAATCCAAACCAATGCTGCTGGAATGGGAATACGAAACCCCGCTGGCCCTCCCACAAGCGATGATTCTGGATCCCACGCACACTTACCTGTTCGTTGCCCTCAAAAACGGCGGACTTTCGGTCTTTGATGTTTCGCAGGCTGGTAAAAAGCCAATCCTGAAGGCAAATTTGCCTATCAGGACATTCGCACAGCTTGATGTGATGAATCTGACCAGGCACAAAAACATTCTTTATCTCGCTCTGGGGGATTTCTTCAATTCTCGAGGTTCACCCGCTGGCCTGGCCATTGTTGACATCGAAAAACCCAGCAAACCCAAATTACTGGGATTGTGGAGTTCGCCTGAAAAGTTAAAGGGGAGTGCGGCAATTGCAGTAGATGGAAAATATGCCTACCTGGGTGCAATGAATCACGGTATTATTGTAATTGATGTTCATGATTCCACTAGTCCAAAAAAGGTGGCAGATTTTCTGCCAGATCCCCACTATCCTTTGAAAAATCCTGGCAAGATTCAACATCCAAATGCACGCGGACTGGCAATCAGCACAGATCGACTGTTTGTTGCGAACGATGCTGGTGGCATTCGCATCCTGAACATTGAAAACCCATTAAAGATCGAAGAAACAGGCAAGTACACCAATACCGCGATGGGGAAAAAGCAGCAAGCATATAACAATATTGTTATAGAAGGAACGGTGCTGTATGCAGCAGTGGACTACGCGGGATTGGAGATTCTTGATATCTCGAATCCTGCTAAAATCAGGCAGTTAGGATGGTTCAATCCGTGGGAGGCCCATACCCCGAAAAACCTCTGGTTTAACAGCCCCGGACATACCAATCAACTGGCAATTGATTCACGTGAAAAGAAAATTTATCTTTCTGCTGGTGATAGTGACCTGTTGGTGGTCAATGTTGCGGAAAAGAGCAAACCAGCATTAGTAAGTCATTTTGGCAGGCCAGCAGATAAAGCTGGTGTATGGGGAGTGGCACTTGCACCAAAACGCGTTTACCTGGCATACACGAAAGCAGTAATCCCATTTGTGGGTACGTGGGCAGGTTTGAAATCAGTTGGTCGGTAAGTTTGGCAAATGGCATTGGTAATGAAATAAGCGAGTGATTTTCATGAGTATTCCCACCCAGGAAGTGCTGGTGGTTCCGGAATCGCGGTTAGCCCACGTGGAGAAATTCTGTGGTTTATTAGATAATTCTCATCAATTTCTGGATTTTTTGCTTGATCCAGCACATTTTTTGTTCATTCCTCGTGCCGAGGCAGAAAACGACCCCACCTACAAGCAATTGATTCCCTACGTGGTGCTGCAGCACGGAGACAGCTATTTTGCCTATCAGCGGGGAAAAGGTGGCGGGGAAAAACGCCTGCACGCCCGCTATTCCATTGGAATTGGTGGCCATATTGAACGCACCGATGGCCCAATTTCGGGCGATCTGTACCGGACCGGGATGATGCGAGAATTACAGGAAGAAGTCCAGATCGGTACCACGTGGCGGGAAACGCTGGTGGGGGCCATTTACGATGACCGCACCCCCGTTGGTGCAGTCCACGTGGGGATTGTGCACCTGCTGCAACTGGCCGAACCCACCGTCACCGTGGGGGAAGATATTCTGGAAAACGCCGGTTTTCAGCCACTAAGCCAATTACGGGAACAATACCACGCCTTTGAAACCTGGTCCCAGTTTCTGCTGGATTACTGGCACAAATAAGCTCTACGACACAGACATACCATCCCATCAACCATGTGGGGTTAATTTGATCAGCAATTCATCCCATGGTGCTGCATGAGGGGCAAGTTCCGTGCGGGTGCCTCGTACGTAATCCTGATAATCGAAGCCGGGTGCCATCGTTGCACCAAGTAAGGCCCACTGTCCACCTGATATCAAGGCAGAACCCTGCCAGGTGCCAGCAGTCACCACCAATTGTGGGTGGTGGCCTGCCGCAAAATCAGTGCCCAGCACCCAGCGACTGGCAGTGCCGTCTGGTGCAATCTGCAGCATTTCCACCGCATCACCCGCATAAAAATGAAAGACCTCGTCGCCCGGCAGGCGGTGCATTTCCGAAACGGTCTGTGGGGTCAACAGGTAGTAAATTGCGGTGCCCACAGAACGAGAGCCAGCATATCCAGGCAAGGTGCCTTCAGGAATCGATCCCACCGAGCGATAGGTTTCGCGAAAGAACCCACCTTCTACAGGGTGCGGTTGCAACTGTAATAACCGTACCACTTCATCTGCAGTCATTGCGGTAACCTTTTTGAAAAGAAGACTGTTTCAAGGGTGGCATCTGTACTTACAGTAATGCGGTAGTTTCTTCGTAGCCGAACATGATGTTCATGTTCTGCACCGCAACACCACTGGCCCCACGCACCAGATTATCTTCTGTCACCAGAATCACCACCTGATCGTGCACCACTTTGGGGCAAATATCCACAAAGTTACTGTGCATCGTATCTTTTGTCGCAGGCAAGGTGGTGCGGACACGCACAAAGGGTTCATTTGCAAAATAATCGCGGTACAGTGCCACCAGTTCTTCTTCGGAAATTGGTGATTTGGGCTGGGCATAAATGGTGCTGAAAATCCCACGGTCCATGGGTGCCAGGTGGGGGGTGAAAATCACCTGCACAGGGTGCCCCGCCAGCCACGACAGCGATTGTTCAATTTCAGGTGTGTGGCGATGCTTGCCCACGTTGTAGGCGGAAATGCTTTCGTTGCACTCCGGAAACAAGGTGCCTAACTTGGGGGTGCGGCCAGCACCGGACACGCCACTGAGGCTGTTGACGATGATTCCACGTGGTTCCAGCAATTCGTGCTTCACCAGTGGGGCAAGGCCCAGAATGCCCGTTTGTGGATAGCACCCCGGATTAGCCACCAGGCGGGCAGTACGAATTGCTTCGCGGTGCATTTCAGGCAAGCCATAGACCGCCTGAGCCAGGTTGGCAGGGTCGTGATGCTCGCCATACCAGCGGGTGTAAATCTGCAGATCACGCAGGCGGTAATCTGCACTGAGATCGACTACACGTATCCCACGCTGTAACAGTGGAGCAACACACTCCGCACTGACACCGTGTGGCAAACAACCAAACGCACATTCCACACCCATTGCCGACAAGGCATCTGGCTGAAAGGGAACGCACTGCAAATCGATACGCCCCAGCAACGATGGGTGCAAATCGGCGATGGGTGGCGAATCGTCCTGGCGGGAAGTAATCGCCACAATCTGTACGTGCGGGTGCCGCAGCAGGATTTTAATTAATTCGACTGCGGTGTAGCCCGACCCACCTAATATCGCAACTTTTGTCATAGTTCTGCCTGATCTCCTGATTGATAGTTATAAGGAGATATCGCTTGAAATACCCCACGATGGGTGGAATTGATCAGAGAAAACGGCATATACAAATACTCTGACATTTATTTGATCGTTATTTGGCTGATTTTCACACCATCCGATCAATTTGGCACCATCGGCACGGTGGGGGGTGGTTCTTCATTCCACAGCACCGTAATGGGCGAATCCGGCTGATCCTGGTGGGTAAGCAGTTCGTGTTGTTTCAACAACTCCAGCAGTGCCAGAAAATACCCCAGCAGGCGGAATCGGGTGAACGGTGGCAGGAAAATATCGCGAAACGGCATCTGACCTGCTGCCCGCACCCGTTGCCGAAGTTCTTCCATATAGACTGCCTGCGGGGTGTCATCCTGCGATACATTCAGCGATTCTGCCGCACGCACGTCGCGCATCAGGCGGGCAAACGTGCTGACCAGATCCCAGATTTCAACTGGCTTCACTTTTCTGGAAGTCACGCCTTCATTTTCTGGTGGCTGCACCCGTGCCTGATGAAAAATCCGCTGATCGTTTAAATCCTGTAATCGTGTGGTGGCTTCTTTGGTGGCACGATAATCGAGAAGTTGCTTGACCAGTTCCTGTCGTGGATCCATCTGTTCCCGCCCACCAGAAGTATGGGTGGGTCTGGGTAACAACAACTGGCTTTTCAATTCAAGCAGACTGGCAGAAGTCAGCAGAAATTCCCCCGCCCACTCAATGTCGATCAGGGTAATATCATCCAGAAAGGCAGAGAATTGAGCGGCAATATCAGCAATGGGAATATCAAGCAGGTCCAGTTCGTTCTTTTTTACCAGGTACAACAATAGATCCAGTGGGCCATGAAAGCCAGCAAGATCAATTGTGTAAACACCGGTCATCCGTGTACCAAGTTTGAGAAAAAGGCCCTGGAAAACTGCTTAACCGAAATTGACATCTTTGTCAGGCACTTCCTGAGAATCCGGATCGAACCATGCGGGCTCAAACTTGATTAATTGTCGTTTGGCCATTGCCAGGTTCGAAGTCAGTGCCACAATGGCGTCGGCCATCGCCACTTCGCCGTGGCACCGTGGCAGGCGATGCCGCAATTTTCCTTCGGTGGTCTTTTCGTAGATGTTGGCAATCTTCTCTTCTTCCATCAGACGGATGCAGAAAGCGAAGTCGGCCATTTCTTCTTTGTAACCACGACTTACTTTGCCACCACCGCCACCTTTGGCAGCTTCGGCTACGGCCGCGTTGGGGCCCCAAGTGCTGGCGGCTTCCACGGCTGGCTTGCTGGCACTTACCTTGTCGGCAGTCATCGAAGTCTTGGCAGGTGGGGCAATCCCTGGTCGTTTTTCTTTGTAGAGCATGTTTTCCGATTCACTGGAAACAACCAATGTTCCACGCGATCCCATCACACACTCGCCGTAAGGTTCAAAACCGTTGGTGCTGATCGAAGAATAAGTCACCACCACCACATCATCTTTATCATTTCCACCGTTAGGTCCCTGGGGGTGGTTCTTGCCTGGGAACTCAAAGGTGGTGAAGACATGGTCATCAATCTGGCGTGGGTTGCGACGATCTTTCGGATCATCCATATGTCCGAAGAACGAATGCGAGCCCATTCCCATCACGTTGAGTGGCTTTACTTTGCCCAGGAAGATACTGCAGGCATCCAACTGGTGGCTGCCCAATTCGGCCATCAACCCCCCACCAGTGCGTTCGTATAAACGCCAGCGGATCAGTTCTTCCAGAGTTTTGTAACCATAATCCTTGTACTTGTCTTTCAGAACATCGTAGTCTTCCTGGCGGATTGGTGAAAACCAGCCATCGCGGTACATCGGTGCTACCTGCCGCAGGTCAGGGGCATTCTGTACCACTTTGGCTTTACCATCATCAATCCAGTCCCAACTGAAGTTACGGTGCCACAATGCACGGATATGTTTGATGTCGCCCAGTTCTCCCGCTTTGATCAATTCCAGTGCGTGGGCATAAAGCATACTGTAATGTCGCTGGTGGCCAATTGAAAGAATCTTGTTATTCTTCTTGGCGGCTGCAATCATTGCCTTACATTCTGTAACCGTGCGGGCCATCAGCTTTTCGCACAGCACATGCTTGCCAGCGTTCAGCGCTTCAATGGTAACTGAAGCATGCAGGTGCAGTGGCAGGGCAATAATCACTGCTTCAATCGATTTGTCTTCCAGAATCTTCTTATAGTCGGTTTCGACCTTCATTTTGCTGGCAGCGGCTTCACCATAAATGGCTTTGTAGCCACGTCGGGCCGATTTTTCGCCTTCACCTTTGATGATACGTGCCTGGTTGTACGGTCGAATATCGCATAGTGAAACGATTTCGATGTACTTCGGATCGTGCTCGCTGAGAAGCACCCCACCTTCATCGCCACAGCCAATCAGTGCGGCACGCACCGGCTTCCCTTTGAATGAATCAAAGGCAAAGTAAGCGGCAGCAGCCACTGGGGCAATTGCCGCACCTGCAGCCATGCTGCGCATAAACCCACGTCGGGTCAGCTCGATGGTTGCATCATCGAATGCTGCCTTACCTTCTGCCTTCTTTTCTGCGGATAAATCTAAAGCCATCATTATTCTCCATGGGCGGGAGGGATTTCGGAATCAGTATGTTAATTATCGAGAGTTACGAATGAGTTCTTTTTCCTGTTGACGTTGTGCTTTCTTCAATGCCCGGCGTTGGCCGAACAGATAATACAGCACGGCATCAATTCCAGCCCACATGCCAGTGGAAACGGTTGTCAGCACCATCAGTGCCAGGAATTCAATCACGTTTTTGTTGATGTAAACGTAATTTCCTTCGCTCAACGGTGCGACTGGCAACCATGGCACGTTGGGAGTCGAAAGGATTGTCATCAGCAGGAACATGCCCGCACCAAATGCAGCAAGGCGTGACCACAGACCAATGATCAGGCAGCACCCTACAATTGCCAGGAACCAGCGGGTGGACCAGTCGACATATTGGATTGGCTTCCACTTAGGGATGAACCATAAGTAGTATTCCGGCTTGGGTGAAGCATACCCCTGGGCTGCTTCGGGTTCTATCTGATCTGCCAACGATTTCTTCAAGGTGTCTGTTGCGAACTGCAAGTGGGCCTGCATTTCTTTCACCAGGTCCATGCCAGGCTAGCGTACTTTGGCAAGTGCCTTGGTTTTTTCTTCTTCCGTCAGCTTGGCATCGGCCAGCTTCTTTTCTTCCTCGGTCGCAGCATCTTTCGCTTTGGTGTAAGCGGTCTGCCACGATTGGATGTAGTTTTGGTCTTCCGGTATACCAGAAAACACGTCTTTACCGGCCAGCCACAGGTCAAAGCGTGCCTTGGCCGTGGTCAGTGCGGTATCAACAGTATTGTTTAATTCATCGCCGGGCACCTTGCCAAACTTCTTCAGGTGGGCACCATAGGCATCCCACATTGCTGCTAAAGGATTGTTCCCATTCTGCATGGGGGTCAGCATCGCTTCCAGGGTGGCCTGTTCGTCCTTGCCTTCTTCCTTGGTAAGAAATGCCGTAACATTGGCACCCAGCACGCTGGCCAGATCGTCCTTCAGTGCGTTGAATTGGTCCTTGTAGGCGTCTTCCAGTTCCTTGCGAATGGTGGATACATCTTTCTTGCGGGTTTGCAGCTCTGCACCCAGAACATCTTTCTGCATTACCCACAGACGATTGTAACCACTGTCAACGTTTTTGATTGCTTCTTGAAACTGCTCTAATCGCTTCGCCACGGGCACTTCTAATTCAAAATCTGCCTTTGACGTGGGGCCGGGGGATGTTTTTTCAACAGTCAATTTTCCTTCGTCAAGCCACGTAATGAAGGCTTTTTTGGCCGCTTCCAGCTTTTCCTTGGCGGCAGCCTGCTGTGGTTCGGACAACTGATACGTTTCAGTAAACAGTGTGAGGTAGCTATCCCATTCCTGTGCGACAGGTGCGGGTACACTTTTCCTATCCTCAGTGGGTGTCAGTTTGTCAACAATTTCCTTGTTCGGATCGCCCAGCATGCCCCGCATGAATTTGCCAAAGGGGCCCTGGGCTTCACTGAAGTAGCCTGCGGAGGAAAAAGGTTTTTCGTTGACATCAGCCGCACCTGTGTAGGCAGAGCGTACTTTGTTGACACCTTCTGCAAAGAAGTGCCAGCCGATGCAAATGCGGAGCAGTACTAAAAAAACTGCTGTCCAGAAGCCTATTCGAATCATCGTTTTCTCAACCAGAAGCAACAGCCGCTGTGGAAGCGGGGATAAAATCCGGATGGTTGATGCAGTGCACCTGCCCATCCTTCATGACGATGGCACTCACTTCCGGATGAGTGCGACAAAAATTGCGTATCCCTTCCAAACCCAGGACGTAAAAGGCGGTGGAGAGAGCATCCGCGTGGGCAGCATTGGGGGCAATTACCGAAACCTGGTCCAATTCTGCCGCTGGCCACCCTGTTCGAGGGTCAATCAGGTGACCTAGCTTTTTCCCATTATAGACGAAATGCTGGTAGGTGGCTGCGGAAGTTGCCAACGCCTGATTTTTTAGCCGAATCGTTCCCAGGCTGATCTCCGGCTGCCAGGGGTGCGATAACCCAACTGGCCAACCTGAAATCCCCTGCCCGGCATTACCCCAGGCCAGGACACTGCTTCGCCCACCCTGCAGCAGGCCGTGCGGCAAATGAAAGCGGTGCTGCACTCGCTCGACGGCTTCATCCAGGGCATAACCTTTGCCAATGCTGCCCAGGTTTATTTCCAGCGGGCGTAAATACTGCACCGTGCGTGCCTCGCGATCGAAAACCAGGTATCGGGTGCCCGCCTGGGATACCGCCTGACTACGCTCCGTGGGCGTGGGAACCCGGCCTTGCCGTTGAACAAAGCCCCACGCCTTAATGAGCGTGCCCATTGCCACATCAAAGGCCCCCTGTGTCGCACGGGTCAGCAGGGCACATTCGTAAAGCAGTTCAAATAAATTCGGCGCTACCGCCACTGGCCCAGCGTGGGCACGTTCGTTCAGCAGGCTGACTTCCGAATCGGGGCGATAAACAGTCAGTTGTGCTTCCAGTTCATCCACCTGATCGAGAATTGCCAGGGAAGCAAATTCTGCCTTCGGTGTACCCAGTGGTGTCACCACTTCAAATAATGTGGCCATCGCCATGCGGGAAACGCGCAGCACTTCCGCATCGCAACCCACCAGTGGCGTGGGGGCATCATCTGGCACGTCGAACAGAAGGTTCTGAATCATGATTCTGCTTCATTGTAAGCTGCCGCACCCCAGTCAGGCGATAGAGACTGTAGGTGAACAAACGAAAAAGAACCGCTTGAATCCGATAATGATCCAGACAGCATACTTAGCATGGAATTATTTCCACGCTATATTAATATATCCACGAGCCTGCAAATTCTGGCAATTTTTTTCTCGCCGGGACGATTTGCCGCGAGAATCTTCTGTCACAACTGCTTATTTGGTAATAATTTGCGCTAATCAAAACTTTTTTGTGAATTTTTGCCAAATTGATATCAGCCCGTGGATCCAAGTGCCATGATAGTGCGCAATTGACGGGGTAGGTTCGCTTGCAGACAATATGCCTACGATCCCAGGGAATGCAAACATCTGGTCACGTCACTTGGTGGCAAAAATGTGGGCTACGGGCACCGATTCAGACGAATTCTCCAGACAAATCTGGTGCCACTCACCAAACCAGTTGAACGATGATAGAATAACGTCCGTATTACCAGTAATACATTGTTGCACCGTGTCTGTTGCTGTGGGCAAATCTGCTTCTGCAACTGACACGATTCTCTGGTAACCAACGGAAGGTACCCTGTTATGCTGTTGGGCAGTAGCATCGGCCCTTTTCGAATCGAAAAAGAACTTGGTTCCGGTGCCATGGGCACCGTGTATCTGGCCCAGTTCGAGCAGAAAGGGAAGCCCACCCGTCAGGTGGCCCTGAAGATTATTGCCTTTGGCTTGTCGGCCAATGATCAGGCACTTCTTCGCTTCGAAAGGGAAGCCAAGATTCTGCAGCAATTAAAACACCCCAATATTGTGCGGTTGCTGGCTACCGGCAAATACAAAGACACGCCTTTTTTTGCGATGGAATATGTGCAGGGGCAATCGCTGGATCGCGTGATGAGTGACCGGATGTTGGCTGCACCCCAGCCCGCCTTTTTCGTGGGAAGAAGTGGTGGAAATGGGCAAGCAACTGTGCGGTGCGTTGCAGCACGCCCACGAAAAAGGAATTATCCACCGCGACTTGAAACCCTCCAACCTGATGCTGACCACCGAAGGCATCCTGAAACTGACCGACTTTGGTATCGCCAAGGATGTCGATGTCACTGCACTCACAGGTGCGAATAACACGATTGGGACTGCCGCCTACATGTCGCCGGAACAGTGCCGTGGGGAGCGAATTCTGACCGGCAAAAGCGATCTCTACTCAATGGGGATTGTGATGTATGAATTATTGACAGGTCGAAAGCCGTTTATGGCAGAATCGCCCGTAGAGATGTTCATGCTGCACGTGAATGGCCAGTTTGTGCGGCCGATTAAGTTGAATCCGGACATCCCACCCTGGCTGGATACGTTGATCTGCCAGTTAATGGAGAAAAAGCCCGATCATCGCCCACGTGATGCAGATATGGTGGCGGAAGCACTGGATGAAGTGCTGGAAAAAGCCCACTCCCAGCAAAGCATCAGTAGCGACAAAGCTAACGAACGTGGGCTTTCAAGTAAAGACAGTGAAGAAGACCGAAAAGCAGCAAGACTTCTCAAAGCGGGCTCCCGTAAAAAGAAATTACGCAAAAAGAAGCAGCCAATCTACCAGAAAGGCTGGTTTGTAATTGTTGCTGGCCTCGCGTTACTTGGCGGGATCGGCTTCATCGTGTATCAAGGGGCAATTGCACCACCCAGCGAAGAGGTGCTGCTGGCCCGTGTGGCAAAAATTACCGATGAAGAGGCGAAAATTAACGCCGCGAACGACTATCTAAAGTATTACGGGAAAGAGAATCCGGACAAAGCGGCAGAAATGCAACAACTGATCCGGGATGTAAAAGTGGGCCGCAAAGAACGCATTTTGCTGAACCGATTTGGCCGCGAAAATCTACGTGCAAAGCCATCCGAAGGCGATGATCCCGAAGCATACAAGAAAATGATGATCGGACTTGCTGCTGAAGAAGAAGGCGACCTGGGCCTGGCACGCAGCACCTGGCAAAGCCTGGTAGACAAGCATTCGAAAGAACTGCTGGAATCTTCTTCGATCTGGGGCTGGATTGCGGAAAAGAAACTGAAAGACATCGCCACCACCGAAGAACAGGTCAAGACGTGGCTGAAACGCCTGGAAAGGCTTCAGCTGGAAGACAAGGATTTTGCTGCAGAAAGCGAACTGGAGGCAATGGTCCTCTACCCGATCCGCCTGGAAAAGCTGGGTGATTTTACCATGGCAAAGCAGCGATGGTCGACGTTAAGGCAATCTTCGGAAGGGGATATCCAGACGCGACCGTGGGTGATTTATGCCGCAGCCCGCCTGAAAGAACTGGATGCGAAAACCGAGCCGAAAGACACCCCAGCCCGCGTGGCGATGATAGAAGAAAAATTGAAACTGCTTCTCCCCAATCTGACCAATGAAAGTGCGGCTGTTCGACGTGACACGCGGGCCGTGCTGCGGGAAATCCGCGATATGTATGCCAGCGAAACCGGCGATCTTGGCAAACAGGTGGATGCCATCAAAGCACAACTCGCAAAACACCCCAAATAATAATTGATTAAACTTTCCTCACCCCTTGCAACCAATTACACGACCAAAATGAATAGAGAACTTAGTACTGCCGCCTTTGCCCGTGCCAAAAAAGTGATCCCAGGTGGGGTGAACAGCCCCGCACGCGCCTTCGGTGCGGTGGGTGGGGAACCCATTTTCATTGCCAAAGCCGAAGGGCCGTATCTGTACGATCTGGATGGCAACAAGTACCTCGATTACATTGGTTCGTGGGGCCCGATGATCCTTGGCCATGCCCACCCGGAAGTGGTGGCTGCTGCCACGCAGGCTGCTGCACGTGGGAGTAGTTATGGCGCACCCTGTGAGGCTGAAACGGAACTGGCCGAACTGATCTGCGAACTGGTTCCCAGTATCGAAATGGTGCGGATGGTCAGTTCGGGAACGGAAGCGGCAATGAGTGCCATTCGCCTGGCACGTGGGGCAACTGGCCGGAATGTGATCGTCAAATTTGCGGGGTGCTACCACGGTCATGTGGATGCGTTGCTGGTGGCAGCAGGCTCCAGTGCCCTGACGCACGGAGTGCCTTCCAGTCCAGGTGTACCTGCTGGCTGCACCGCAGATACTGTCGTGCTTCCCTACAACTGTGTGACCAGTCTGACGGAACTTTTTGCCCACCGTGGGGCGGAAATTGCTGGTGTGATGCTGGAACCAGTTGCTGGAAACATGGGGCTGATTCAGCCCACGCCTGAATTTCGTTCTGCTCTGCGCGAAATCACCCGCACGTACGGTGCGTTGCTGATTTACGATGAAGTGATGACCGGGTTTCGCTTGTCTCTGGCAGGTGCCCAAGGTGTTTACGGCGATGATCCCGATATCACCGTGCTCGGCAAAATCGTCGGAGGTGGTTATCCCGTAGGTGCTTACGGCGGCAAAGCCCACCTGATGCAGCAGATTATGCCTGCAGGCAAAGTATTTCAGGCTGGCACACTGAGTGGCAATCCCGTCGCGATGGCTGCGGGGCTGACAACGCTGAAAATTCTGCGGGATTCCCCACCCTACGAGAGGCTGAACCAGTTGGGTGCCAAACTGGAGGAAGGTATCCGACAGGCCGCAGCCAATATTGGGGTGCCGTACCAGTTCAATCGAATCGGCAGCATGTGGACACTTTTCTTCACCGAAACCCCCGTGGTCGATCTGGTGACCGCACAGACGTCCGATACCAAAAAGTTTGGTGCATTTTTCTGGGAAATGATGAACCGTGGTATTTACCTGCCATGCAGCCAGTTTGAGGCAGCGTTTAATTCCACGATGCACGATGATGCGGAAATTGCTGGCACGATCAAAGCCGTGCGGGAATCGTTCCGGGCACTTTCAAGGCGCTGAGATTGCCAAAATGTTCTCACTATCAGCAAAACAGATTTATTAGAACAGTCTCATCACTTTAGGAAATTCGATCGAGACATCTTCCATCACACTGGTGGGTTCCTCTTCAATAATCCAGTTTCGTTCCCCTCGGCAGCACATCAGGCCATTCGGCTCGGTGAATTCCGTGCTGACACCGGACTGGATTTCCGGATCGTTGGATTGACAGGTCAATCGGTAGAACCGTGGGGTTCTGCCTCGGATGATTTCGCCGGAATGTAACCGTACTTCAATATAGCGATATAGCAGATCCATCATATCTTCGGTGGTCTGCAGGTCGATCACACGCACGGATGGAAAAGGAATGACGCTCCACCCACGTTCAGTGAACAGTTCCAGCATCGGGTGCCAGCGTTCGTCTGGGTCGAGAAATGTCTCAAACGGTTCCCCATTGATGGTGCCAGGCAGATTTCCCTGAAACAGATCATCGTTTTCCTGCAATTGCTCCCACTCATCCAACAGGGAATCGGGGATTTCCTGATCGTAGAGTCGAAAAACCTTCTCCCACGTGGGCAACCAGGGGAGAGATTCGCCCAGAATCGTGGGAACAACATTCGGTTGCTGGCGGGCTTCGTCGCACGTCAGCAGGTGGCTCCAGATATCCAGGTACTCTTTCTCGTCCTGATCCATCACGGGGATTGCCTGCAGTAATTGCCTGGCTTCCAGCCAGTTACCCAGCATCACCTGCACAATGATCAGTGGGATTCCCACTTCCAGAGTGCCTGGGGAGGATCGCCACTGTTGGAGTTGATGTTCCAGGGCTTCGGACAGTCGGCCTTCTTCCAGGAGTTCGTAGAAATCCATCAGTTTCCCATGCACCATATTAATGGTTGTTGTTACCCACACATCTTATTTGAAGAGAGCCACAGAACTGGTGGCAAAAATGAAAAACAGCACATTTTCCAACGGACATTGACAGACAATCATTCCGCCAGTTTACCTACTTCGCTGGTAGCTGTTTGCGGTTCTTCAAGTCGTACCGGTCGCCCGATTTCAGTTCGAGATAATCTGGCGTTGCGGTGGGGGGCAGCGAACTGCGATCGTAAAAGGCGACTTTACTGCGTCCCACCACTTCGCAGACGGTGCCACGCACAATAATTGCGGTGCCTTCATCGAGTCCTATCCCCAGATACTGTGGGTGGTTTTCCATCAGATAGGTCATATCTTTTGGTCGTTTGCGGGCAAAAAAGTGCTGATCAATTGCAGTTCCTGGTAGATACCCAAAACCTTTTTCATAGCCTTCTGCCATAATCTCCAGATTTCCCAACGGGTGGGCACGTGGCATGTAATCTGCCTGAATCGAGGCACCAGCAGACGACCCACCAATCACACCACCACGATCGAGAACTTCGCGAAATCGCTTTTCGCACAAGGTGTCCGCATAGGAATCGATAAAGCGCCAGTGCCTGCCACCAGAAAACCACAACCCATCTGTTTTGGTCAGGATTTTGGAAAATTCTTCCGAATTCGCCTCCGTGCGGCTGGTGGTATGCAGCACATGGATATTCTTCACGCCCGCCTGACGTAACATGCCAACTTCGAATACCTTTTTGGGAAGTTCATCTCCGTATGCAGTGGCTACCACTACGAACTGTTTCTCAACACCACCTGCGGCTTCCACAAATGCTTTCAGTGCATCCGGTGGGGTGCCACCGCCACCCACAATCACCAGCGTTCCCTTCTTCACTTCTGGAGGGGAGGGAGATTTTTCCGGAAATGTTCCCGTTTTGCGATAATAAGCCGTTCGCCGCAGGGCAAAAATATCCGCAAATTGCCGATTTCCAAGAACTTGTGTGCTGGCCACCCGTCGCTGTTGATCGTTCTGCACCACCACAGCACCCGTGGTACCCTGCACGATGATCTGCCGACCGTTCACACGCACATATGTGTTCGTATCCAGCCCAAACCCCACGTAGCCTGGCTTCAGGCGCATTGCCTGTTGCAGAATGTCCAGTCGATCGCGACTGAAGGCAAACGGTACTACGCAGAATTGTTCCAGCAGACCCAGGCCAGGTGCCGTTTGAATTCGTGGGTAGGTCTGGCTGAGTTCCAGACTGCCCACCAGGCCAGCGGCGGCACCTTCGATAAGAATGGTTTTCCCTGCACGCACGTGGGCCTGCAATAATTCCCGCAACTTGTTGCTGGAAAAGGCTTTACGAAGAATCTCCAGATTGCCGGTTTCGATTGAAAGCACGCTGGCGGCCTGAATTGCTTTCCTGTTTTCTTCATTTTCAGCATCGTCAGCCGATTTCAGCGCCACCAGTTTTGTGCTGGCCCACTTATCGTGCTTCCAGCCAGCCAGGCGGGCATCGAGATCCACTTTCTCATTTTCCGGTGCGAGCAGCACCACCAGTTTGGGCTCTTTTTCGCTGAGCGTATCGACAAAGTCCGTGCGGAGTTCCGGTGTCAGGTAATTGGCCCCAAAAAGGTGCAGTGTGCCCGGTATTTTTTCCGGATACAGATCATCTGCGTAAGAGAACTGTAGATGGACGCTCAGCAGGACTAATGAAATTAAAATGCGATGGTGCATCATTTTTTTCGTGTAAGTGGTTCAAAGGACAGCCCCACGTGGGGAGTCAGCCAGGTAAAAGATCCGCAGCAGGCGAAAATCAGTGCGCGCGGGAGAGTAAGTAAATTGTTTCTTTTCAAAGAAACATCGTTTTGAAGCGTGCACGGCAAAATTCTATTGCTTTAGCTTTGTGTGGCGCGGTGTGCAGCCGTTTTTCGTGGAAAGTAGCAGCAACCTTGCAACAGTTGAACTTCAACAGGTACAATTGTGGCATACCGTTATCTGTGCCTGGAATCATGAAATCACATACGGAATACCTGACCTTCCAATTGCCGGCCCGCATGGCTTTTCAGAACATCACGCCGAAGATCGAAGAGATTGTTCACAAAAGTGGGGTCCAGGAAGGCCTTGTTTTGTGCAATGCAATGCACATTACCGCATCTGTTTTTATCAATGATGATGAGCCTGGTCTCCACGAGGACTACAAGAAGTGGCTGGAAGAATTAGCTCCTTTTGATCCCTCCCCGGAACGCTATGCCCACAATCGCACGGGCGAGGACAACGCCGACGCCCACATGAAGCGGCAGATCATGGGTCGGGAAGTCGTCGTCGCCATCACAGAAGGGAAGCTGGACTTTGGACCCTGGGAGCAAATCTTCTACGGCGAGTTCGATGGTCGCAGGCCCAAGCGGGTGTTGGTGAAGATCATCGGGGAGTGACTGAAACACTTCTTGCTGCCTGTACAAGAATGTAAGAGGAGAACGATGGCATCGAAAGCAGAGCAGGCTGTCAGCCGCTCGCTAAGGACGATACTCGCAGACCTGCCGAACGGTGCGAGTTTTATCGCTTACACACCGGACGGTTTGTTCTCAGAACACCTTCTCGACCTCTTTGGCGGTCTTGAATTCTTCCTCCCCCAAGTTCTGAGAAGAACCCATCCCGAATGGGCGCATGAGAGTTTGGATGGATTCCGCCCGTTGGTGGGTCGAAAGATCGGGAATTCGGCAGCGGAAATCTTCGGCCTCTGCATTCTGATCACGGACCAAACGCTAACGCCGATCCACCTGCACATTCAAGCGTCAAGCACCGCAGATGAGATTTCATGGCTCGAATGCAAGTTGGGGGAGGCGAGCGAAAAAGGCGTGGTGCGAACGCCGTGGCCGTCTGGAAATGCGACAGACAATCTTGTCCACGCTTTGGAAGGACGAGCCGACTCGATTGAATGGGTATACACGGTCGGGCTCGGAACGAGACGCTCTTGACAGGGGGTTGGCGAAAGCTCCTGCCTCGGTTCAGGAATAGCGTGTCCAACCTCAAAACGACCGCAGCAGCTTCACGATCTGCTGCGGATGCTTCCGGTGCGATCCCTGAACCAGATCGCAGGTCAAACAGTCATAAACAAATAGATCGAATCCCAAGCGGGTGCTGGTCAAGGTGATTGGAGAGTAAATCATTTGCCATGTCTGCTATATTTCACGAGATCGAAGCTGAAATCCGATATTTGACCACCCAAGAGGGTGGCCGGAAGACTGGTGTGTCCAGTGGCTACCGAGGGCAGTTCTACTACGGTGGCCAAGACTACGATGGCTTTCAATACTTTCCTGATGGTGCGAGCATCGGTCCGATTTCTTCTCGAAAAATGGGATGATGTCCACTCTAAACAGATCACCGTTGGAATGCCATTTGAGATTAGAGAAGGTAAAAGGACGGTGGGATTTGGACGAGTGACCAAGATATGCCGGAGAGCATCGCAATGACGGGTAACCCAAACGGTCTACACATTCTTGAGAAATACTCACGGATTCCGGCGTCCTCCATTCGGTATGTGGCCAATGCGGATGCCGACATTGTACGATCCATCCACAATGGCGTTCTTTTCTTGGTTGCTTTCTGGAGTGGCCCGTCATTGAGCGCATTTTCCAAACTAACCAAAGCCATCTACGACATGGGAGTTGATGATCTCGAAGTTGTTGCGGTGGACGTTGACGGTTCCCCCGACATCCACCAGCTGCCAGAGTTTAAGGAACTCTTTGGTGTGGTAAATGCACCATCGGGATGGGGCGAGGCGGCATTTTGCCGAAACGGTCAGATTGTCGCTGCTGCGATCATCGGGGGCGGACACGATCCGAACCAATACTACTTCAATGCGAGAGAATTTCTCTCATCATTTGACGGCGAATAATTTCACGGGATCAGCTCCGACATTCAAACGGGTGTTAGTGTTCCACGTGGAACGTTTTGGTATATTCTGAAATTTGAGGAAATGCCTGAATTAAACACTCCTGGACGTATCGGGAATTTAAAGGTAACTGCGTTTATTACACAGAAAAACCATCTGGTGGTGCGTCAGTTCCCATTGGGAATAACGTTTTTGCGCAAAACTAGACGTGTAAAATGCCAATCAGCACAAATTTCCCCAAAAATGTATACAAATGTATATTTTAGTGCTTCTTTACTCTTCTCCCGATTTTTCAGTGGGCAGCAATCGCTGTTCACGTGGCCATAGTCCAATAATAGCAAACAAAGCCAGTAGTGGGGCTAAACTGGCAATCCAGAACCCAATTGCGTAAGAGCCAGTTGTTTCAATATGCCTGCCCAGACGCCCCTGGAAAAAGCCAACGATGAACCAGGACATCGCAGATAGTAACCCACTGAATAACCCCATGCTCTTCAGTGATAAATCCTGTACCAGTGCGTAATACAGTGGGTGTAAACCAAGAATCCCAGCCCCAACAATGAAAATGCACCCCAGTAGTATCCATCCTTTCGGAAGACTGGGGATGGCAAGAGCACACATGACAAACATCACACACATTGCAAAACTGATCAGTCGGCCGGTGTGAAGACTGCATTTTCGACGGACACACCATAGCACGACGAAGCCAGAAAGGATGCAACCGATATCCGCAGCAATGAAATAGCCCACGGTGATCATGTTGCCTTCGAATTCGCTGTACAGTTTGTTTTCCTTCAAAAACTTCGGCAGCCAGGCACGCAGGAATTGCCAGGTAATGTTCAGGCAGATTACCACGATCAGCAGTGCGGAAAAACGCAGGTAGAACACAGCAGGTGGAAGGGCTGGCGTATTGGCTGTGGTTGGTGTGTTACTGGTGTGAAAAGCAGCGGGTTTCATCACTCGCAACCAGAGTGGAATCCAGAGCAAGCCCAAGGCACCGATTACCCAGAACGGGACCGGCCAGGCGAAGCCAGCACTGCGAAACCCCTGAATGACAAACGGTGTCAGAATTGCTCCCACGGACGCACCACTTTGCAGTACGCCGTTGCCAAGTGGGCGATCGGAAGCAGAGAGTACAGCACGTGCAGTTAACAACGCACAAGGCCAATGGCCAGCTTCAAAAAAACCTAACATCGTGCGGGTGATCAGCAGCCAGTAATACGATCCTCTTCCCGGTGGTGCATCGGCTTTCTGCAGCCAATCCTGGATGAACTGGTAATCTGCAAAGCCTGTCAGGATACCCGCACACGACCAGCCAAACAAAACCAGTGGGTACAGTTTCCTGGGGCCAAAGCGATCCGCGAGAAAACCAAAAGAGATGCCACCCAACGCAAATGCCCACGAAAAGGCACGCTCAATATTCCCGTAACGAACATCATTCAGTTGAATTCGGGTTTTTAATTCGGTGGCCACCAGCGAAACCGTCATCCGGTCCATGTAATTCAACATGGTGGCTAAAAACAGGATGCCGCACACCCACCAGCGCCAATTGGTTGAGAGGTTCATGCATCCCACCCTTCACCGTTCCAGTGACATATCTTTTCCAGCAGATTGACCACACCACCAGCGAAAAATTGTGCAAGTTCAGCACCTTTTGTGGGTGCCGCCTTCGCCGGATGCCCAATATACCCAGGTGCGGAGCGATCCGGCATCACCCATGCCCGGTGTGCTGGCGTAAACCCTTGGCCAAAAGGAACTTCGGGCAATTCCTGCCAGTTACCCTGCACCAGATTCGGACGCAGGTGCAGCATCATCGAAGTTTCCCACTCGCAGGCGTGGCCCATTTCCTGCTGATACAATTCCGGCATCTCCACCGTGGGAGAGCCCCCTGTGGTCCAATAAGTGGTGGTCAACAGCAGTAAGTTCTTTTGCTGCCGATACTTCTGGCGAAGTTCAAAGGTCGCCTGCTGCATCGGCACAATATTCCCACCGTGGCCATTAATGAAGACTAATCTTGTAAAACCATGGCACAAAAAGTTCTCCGCCTGATCCCGCAGCAGATCCAGGTAAACCCTGGGTGAAGCAGACATCGTCCCCGGATGGTCCAGGTGGTGTTCGGAATTCCCCAGCCACTGAAGTGGGGCAAACAACACTTGTTCTGCAATTGGCTTTTGTTTCACCAGATCCAGCACACCCTGTAACAGAATGCTGTCTGTAAACAAGGGCATGTGGGGGCCGTGTTGCTCCAGTGCAGCAACAGGAAAAATGATGGGCGTGTGCCTGGGCAGTCGATTTACCTGCGGCGATGTGAGTTCCAGTAATTCCATAACGGGTCGAATATGATCTTGTTGTTACAAAACAGTTACGATTTAGCAATTCTTGCAGCCACTTCTCAAAAATTACTGGATTCAGCTGGTTACTGCAAGCAGGAAATGAATGTGCTCGTACTTTTCCGCTGGGATATTCAGCGTTTGCACCACAAACGGATTTACAATCGCTTAGGATTCACGGGCGTTGTGGGCACAGTACCAGATACATTTTTGGGAAACTGCTTTTTCAAGCCCTGCCACACCTTGAGGAATTCAGGATCACCAAATCGATTTTTTGCTTCCTTGGGGTCGGATTCGTGGTCGTATAATTCTGCACCCAGCTCCCCTTCATTCCATTCGGTATACCGCCAGCGTGCGGTGCGAATCGTTCTGCCCATTGCTGTGGGGTATTTTTCTGTTTCCGGTCGAAGAATTTGTGAAAATGCTGGATGCTCCCACGTGGCGTGGGGCTCTTTCAACAGCGGTGTCAAAGATCGACCAGCCAAGGCTGGGTGTTTTAATCCAGCGAGTTCTGCTACGGTGGGGTAAATATCCACAAATTCCACCACGCGATTGCAGACGCTGCCATTTCCTTTGGCATTCGGTGTACAAAAAATCAGCGGGCTGCGGGTAGATTCTTCGAACAGTGACCGCTTTTGCCACATTCCCCCATGTTCACCTAAATGGTAGCCATGATCACTCCAGAGCACAATGATGGTTTTTTCAGCAAGTTGTGCCTTATCCAGGGCATCAAGTACAAAACCAATTTGGGCATCGACAAAACTGACGCTTGCATAGTACGCCTGGAGTGCCTGCCGACAGGTTTTGGCATCCAGCCCGTAGTTGGGTGTCAGATGATTGTGGGCCCAGGTGGGTGCTGGCAA
This sequence comes from Zavarzinella sp., assembly GCA_041399155.1. Taxonomy (NCBI): domain Bacteria; kingdom Pseudomonadati; phylum Planctomycetota; class Planctomycetia; order Gemmatales; family Gemmataceae; genus Zavarzinella; species Zavarzinella sp. The sequence goes on along the minus strand of JAWKTI010000001.1, from coordinate 60,012 downwards.
TTTCCCACTGGATTTGGGAACTGGAGGCAGCTTGATTTTTTCCAGTGGATACATCTCAAAATACTTTTTCGGTGCCACATACGGTGTATGGGGGCGAAAAAAGCCTACTGCCAGAAAAAATGGCTTTAAGTGCTGCTTGGCTAGCCATTCTGCCGCACGCTGGGCGATTTTACCATCTGTCTGCTCGAGATCTTTGCCTTCTGCTGCGAGCCAGCTGAGTGCGGCACTGACCGGTTTCTGTGGAGTCGGATTGACAATGAGATTTTCCTCATCAACATCCGCACCTTTGGGATTAAGCACCGAATCCCAGGATGGGCCATCATCCAGGCCATTGGTACCAATCCCTTTCGGCACATCGTAGTGGTAAATTTTGCCAATTCGAAAAGTTTCCCAGCCCGCGTTCCGAAACAATTGTGGCAAGGTGACATGCTTGGGCAGTGATGTACGGAAATGCCGATCAAGATCGTAAACCGTTGTATCATCGGGTCTTAGGCCAGTCAGAATGGAAGCCCGACTGGGGTTACACAGCGGGATTTGACAGTAGGCCCGATTGAATAGTACCCCACGTTTCGCCAGACGGTCTATGTTGGGTGTTTTGCACACAGGGTGCCCCGCACAACTGAGCACACTGGCCAGGTCGTCTACCGCAATCATCAGTACATTTGGGCGATCTGCTGCAAAAAGTGGGCTATATAAAAAAAATTGGAATATTGCAATAATCGCAATCAGTAATTTTGAACTGATTTTCATGAGATGGCACTCATTTTTGGTTTAGTTTTTGCCGCAGGTTGGTGCTTCCAGCGTCGGTGCAGCCAGAAATACTGCTCTGGGTGCTGCACCACCAGGCGTTCAATGGCCTGCGTAAATCGTTCTGTCATCTTTTTCACGGCGTTCGATTCATTGACATAGTCGATGGGGTCGATGACCTCTTCACAGATGATTTCATACTGCATCGGCCCACCAACACGTGGGACTCCCACTACCACCATCGGTGCGTTAAATTGGATCGACATCAGTGCCACTGCCTTATGGGTGGATGCGGGGCGATTGAAAAAATCAACGAACAGCCCACGTGGGCCCGCATCCTGATCCCCCAAGGTGGCAATTTTGCCGTTTGCATCCATCACGGAGGTAATCTGGTCGAAATCGCCTTTTTTAGCCAGAATAGTCTGCCCGGTTTTCTGGCGAAACTGCTTCAAATACTTCTCCAGGTGGGGATTATCCAGCACGCGGGCAATCGCATACGATCGAAAACCGGTGGTGCCCATCACATAACCAGCTACTTCCCAGTTTCCAAAGTGGCAGGTCACAATCAATAGCGGTCGTTCTGCAACGAGCCGATCAAGCACTGCACCTAAGTTCTTTTCAGAGCAGTATTTGCGCCAGTTTTCCTGGTGTAGTCTACGTGGGATAAACATCAGTTCCACCAGCATCAGGCAAAAATGGTGGTAGCACCCACGGACCATCGCATCCACCCGTTCCGGTTGATTGGCGAGATGGGGGAAGGCGTGGCGAATGTTGTCGCGTGCCACTTCACGGTGGCGTTTGTCGACCTGATATGCAAACCACCCAAGAAATCGTGCGAATGACACTCCTACGTGCAGTGGGAGAGCCTGCAGAATAGCTGCCACAAAACGCACCACCAGGTAAACGGCATAATCCCGCTGGGGATGGTGTTTTTTGCTCATACCAGTGAAATTGCTTTGCCAGTCGCCATCGATTCATAGATTGCACAGATCACTGCCACTGCTTTGCGGCCTTCGGTGCCATCTACTTTAGGTTTTGTGCCTGTACGAATTGCCTCCACAAAATCGGTCAACTGGCGGGCATGGCCAGTATGGCTGATTGCTTTCGGGTCGCTGGAACCACCAGACAGACCTTGTTTTTGGGCAAACTGCTGTCGAATTAAGGCATCTTCCGGTACTTCCGCTTTGAAATCCCAACGGAGAATATCTTCCTGTTCCACCACTACCGAGCCAGCATCGCCGTGAATGGCAATCGTTTTGGGCAGTCCCGGGTGTACGCTGGTCGTTGCCTGAATGACGCCCAGTGCACCATTTTTGAATTGCAGGCAGGCCACTGCGGTATCTTCTACTTCGATCCGCTCGTGTGCTAAAGTCGCGGTGAATCCGGAAATCCGTGCCACATCGCCCATCATCCACAGCAATAAGTCGACATTATGAATTGCCTGATTCATCAATGCACCCCCACCATCGAGGGCTTTGGTGCCTTTCCAGCCGCCTTCATCGTAATATTTCTGGTCGCGCCACCACTTGCAGGTGGTTTCGCCCAAAGTCAGGCGACCAAACTTCCCCTGATCGACAGCATTTTTCAATGCGATATTCGCATCGTGAAACCGTGATGGGAATATGGTGCATAACTGCACGCCGTTTTTCTCACAGGCCGCAATGATCTGGTCGCACCGATCTGGAGTAATTTCCAGAGGTTTTTCCACCACCACGTGCTTGCCAGCATTTGCTGCCGCAATTGCAGGCTCCAGATGGGCTCCACTCGGGGTGGTGATGATCACCGCATCGATTCCCGGTGCGGCCAGCATCGTAGCCAGATCGGTAAACACTGGTACCGGTTCGTGGTAGGTATCCTTGAACAATGCAGCGGCATTATCGGGATTTCGAGTCAACACCGCTGTCAGGTGGGCATTCGGAACGTCGCGGATTGCGTGTACGTGAAACCGCGAGATCATCCCGCAGCCAATGATGGCAAAGCCAAAAGGAGTAGTCATCTTGCCCACCTGGATAGGGGTTTTCGCAATAGCGTCGGCGGTGATGGCCAACACCAGTCAAGGTTGTTGTTATATAAATACAGAGATCTCTCCAATGGTGGTGTGAGCCATGTTTTCCAACACGCAATTGAATGAATTTTTGCAGGCATTTGAGCGAGATGGTTATGTACTGGTGCCTGGGCTGTTCAGCGAACAGGAAACCGCAGCCTTGCTTCGTTACGCCAAAGGCGACCAGAAGATCACGAGCGAAGCATACGTGCGGAAAGATGCCACAGGTGGGGAAAGCAGGCTGGCACTGCGAAACGACATTACTGATGATTCGATTTATTCGGCAATTGCCCGTTCGGATCGGATTGTAAAGACAATGGAAGTTCTGCTGGGAGACGAAGTTTATCACTATCACCACAAAATGATGCTGAAAGAGCCCCACGTGGGAGGTGCCTGGGAGTGGCACCAGGATTATGGATACTGGTACCACAATGGATGCATGTTTCCTGACATGGCGAGCTGCCTGATTGCGGTAGATCGAGCAGAAAAGGCCAATGGGTGCCTGCAGGTCCTGCGGGGATCTCACCGTCTAGGCCGTATTGATCATCATTCAACGGGAGATCAGAAGGGGGCCGATAACCTGTACGTAGATGCAGCAAAAGCTCGCTACGAGCTGGTTTATTGCGAAATGAACCCAGGGGATGGGCTATTTTTTCATGGCAATCTCCTGCACTGCTCCAGCAAAAATGAGAGTGAACGCCCACGGTGGTCGTTAATATGTTGCTACAACACTCGTCATAATGATCCGATTATTAAAAATGGCCGCCACCCCAACTACACCCCACTGCTCAGGTGGGATGACCAGCACGTGGAACAGTTTCTGCTGAATTTCAATAAAAGCTGACCATCAATTTTCGAATATTGACTTGGACTTTGCAAATCATCTTCCAGGAGTATCCCCTTGAAGCAGCTTTTTGTTGAAAATTATCTGGAACAACTTTGCCATTGGCCGAAAGAAGGCAAACACATTCTTGCCCACTTCGATGCAGATACGATAATCGTTTATCAGGCGTACCATCAAGAGATTGCCGAGTATGCGGTAGAGCACCGTGCTTTTGGAGGTTTTGGAGGTGCCAGTTTCAGTTACTCTCGCATGAGTTGGATTAAGCCAAATTTTCTGTGGATGATGTTTCGTTCGGGCTGGGCAACCAAACCGAATCAGGAAAGAATTTTAGCACTCAGAATATCCCGGCATTTTTTTGATTCACTGCTTGCACAATCAGTTGCTTCGACATTTGACCAGGAAAAATATGTTACAATTGATGAATGGCAGCAAGCACTGCAGAAGTCAAATGTTCGCATGCAATGGGATCCCGACCATAATCCGTCTGGCAATCCTATCTCTCGTCGTGCAATTCAATTAGGATTACGACGGGAGATGTTAACAAGATTCGGCAAGCGGGAATTAAAAGAAGTAATTGATATTACATCGTTTGTTACAGAACAACGCGAAGTGCTGCAAGGTAACAAAAACATGCTACTGACAGTCAGCGAGCGAGTGTATCAACCCTCGGACGAAGCGATCAGAAAGCAGATCGGTCTGGATGATTGGCCCGCAAACGTATGAAGTTAACTTTGCTGATGCCTCTCATTTCAGCAGATTTTCACTGCTGTGCGGTTTCTGGCACCACTTCGTGGGAGACGTGGTCAGTGGGTTTCAATCTGGGTTGAATTTCCCGCAGTACAATCCGGTTAACTACCTGCAGGAAAGCCTGGGCACTTGCTTCAATCACGTTGGTGTTCACACCTCGACCAGCAAGTTTCCGTCCGTCGTACTCAACTTCCACCAGGGCTTCTCCCTGGGCATCCAGGCCACCAGTGACACTTCGCACGCGGTAATCGGTAACTTTCAATTCCACACCTGTCCCACGCTGGATCGATTTCAGCACCGCATCAACCGGACCATCACCCACGGCAGGAACGCAAACCGTGCGGCCATCTTTGTGGGATAACGTTACCGCAGCGGTGGGGGGGACACCAAAACTGGCCGAACAACTGAAGTTCTGCAAGGTCCAGGCTTCTGAAGTGCCCGTATGCAGGTGGTTATCGACCAATGCTTCCAGATCCGCATCGTAAATAATCTTTTTGCGGTCTGCCAGCACTTTGAATCCTTCAAAGATCTTTTGCAGTTGCTGGTCGTCCACCTGATAGCCCATTTCCTGTATTCGCTGCTTCAGTGCGTGGCGGCCACTGTGCTTGCCCAGCACCAGTTCGGTGCTGGTAATCCCCACGTCTTCCGGTTTCATAATTTCGTAGGTGCTGGGGTTCTTCAGCATGCCATCCTGGTGAATCCCCGCTTCGTGGGCAAAGGCATTCTGTCCTACAATCGCTTTGTTGCGCTGCACCTGCATGCCTGTTACCACCGACAGCTTTCTGCTGGTGGGATAAATCAGGCGGGTGTTGATACCGGTCTGCAGGTGGTAAAAATCGCTGCGGGTGTGCAGCGCCATCACAATTTCTTCCAGCGCAGTGTTGCCGGCACGTTCGCCAATACCGTTGACTGTGCATTCCACCTGTCGGGCACCTTCCATCAAGGCTGCCAGACTGTTGGCCACTGCCAGGCCCAGGTCGTTGTGGCAGTGCACACTGAAAACCACATTCTCTGCACCACGCACATTTTTTTTCAGGTAGCGAATAATATCCGCATAGTGGCTGGGAACAGCATAGCCCACGGTATCGGGAATGTTTAACGTGGTGGCACCTGCCTGCACCGCAGCCTCGCAGACTTCTGCCAGAAAATCCAATTCGGTGCGTGCAGCATCTTCTGGCGAAAACTCAACATCGTCCACGTAAGATTTTGCCCTACTGACCCCCGCCTTGGTGCGTTCCAGAATATCTTCGCGGGTCATTTTCAGTTTGAATTCGCGATGGATGGCACTTGTTGCCAGAAAAACGTGGATCCGTTTTCGCGTGGCATCCTTCAGTGCCTCTCCCGCACGGTCGATGTCAGCATTGTTGCTGCGTGCCAGCCCACAGATCACCGGGCCTTGAATTTCGCGGGCAATCGCCTGCACCGATTCAAAATCCCCTGGAGATGCAATCGGGAAACCAGCTTCGATAATATCGACGCCTAGATCCCGTAGTGCCCGCGCCATTTCCATCTTTTCGGCCTGATTCATCGAGCAGCCCGGGGACTGTTCGCCATCGCGCAAGGTGGTGTCGAAAATGTAGACCCTGTTTGGATCCTGAGACGCGGACATCGGTTTCTCCAAAAAAAATGGCCTCGGTTTTTCCGAGGCCTTGGTTCAATTCGTACGTTGATACCAACCCACTCGGAACATTCAGTGCTGTGCTAGAAGTTCGAGTGCAAGGTATAAATGTTTCATGATTCTTCCGTTCCAATAAAGCTATTTTACACCCACGTGGGAAACATCGCAAGGTAGGCAGAATATTTTTCGGTGCGTCCCCGCCACTGATCGACATTCAAACGATCGTCAGTGTTCCACGTGGAACGTTTTGGTATTTTCTGAAATTTGAGAAAATAGCTGAATTTTGTCCATCTTCGTGATTCGTTTGTTGCAGAAACACCTGACTGCTGTTTCCAGGTTTCATTAATAGCAGCAGTTTTTGTAGGCACTTCGTGCCTGAAGCAGGATTTCTGATACACTGGTCACCGTTCACACGAGGCTAGTCAATCGAGCTCTGTGATTGAAAAGAGGGTACAAAATATCTTTGCAATCTCAAACTTTAAAATTAGGCCGAATTACGAATACTACCCCAGGATGCCTTCAATGATCTGACCATCGCACAGTTGCAGTGGGCGTTTCAGGCGATCGTGCAGTTCCAGTCGTGGGTCGACACCCAGTAAATGGTAGATTGTGGCGGCCAGATCTTTGGGAGGAACCGGATTCAGTGCCGGTTCGGCGGCAAAGCGATCGCTGGCACCATACACGGCACCACCTGCAACGCCCCCACCTGCCAGAACGGTGGTAAACACTTTGCCCCAATGATCGCGACCATCTTTGCCTGCACCTGCCCCACCTACGACCGATTGCCCCACTTTGGGGGTGCGGCCCATCTCGCCAGTCCAGATCACCAGCGTGTCATCCAGCATCCCACGTTCTTTCAGATCGTCCAGCAGTGCGGCGGTGGCCAGATCGCTGACCGGGCAAAGACGCGTTTTCAGGTCGATAAAATTGCGACTGTGGGTATCCCAATAAACGCTGACATTGGTAATACCATCGTTGGGCCAGAATACCGTCACCAATGGCACGCCCGCTTCGACCAGTCTGCGTGCCTGCAGGACCGATTGACCGTGACGGTTCATGCCATACCGTTCGCGAACTTTTTTCGGTTCCAGCGATAAATCAAATGCCCGGCTGATGGTGGGATTGGCCAATAATTGAAACGCTCGTTCGTAGTTGGCCTGTTTTACCGCATCGGTGGGGAGAATCTTCGAGCCACTATCCCCATCCAGGTTGGTCAGCAGCGATTGCCGATTCGATAAACGCTGGTGGGAAAGTTCTGCCTGTGGCCGCAAGGCACCCACGTGGTAGTCGGGCAGCGAAGCATCCGCATCAATCCGCATCGGGTTGTAAACCGGGCCCAGCCAGCCCGCACCCTGGCCGTGGCTTTGTTCCACAAAACGTGGGGCACCGTTCGGCACCACGGGCATCATGGAAACATAAGGCGGCAGTGGGCCTTTTCCTCGCCCCAGGTGGGAAAGCACTGCACCGTAATTCGGCCAATCGTCGCTCAGCCCCCCACTGGGAGCCGGTTTTCCCGTCAGCAGGTGGTGCGTCGCTGTCGTATGGTTCACATCGTTGTGCGTCATCGAGCGAATCAGGCACAATTCATCTGCCCGCTTCGCCAACTGGGGAAAATGTTCACTGATCTGCAAACCAGGCACGGTGGTGGAGATCGGTTTGAATTCCCCACGGTAGACATCGGGGGCATCGGGCTTCATATCCCAGGTATCCTGCTGGGCAGGCCCACCCCACATGAAGAGGAGAATACAGGCTTTGGCATGGGGTTTCTTTTTCGTAACATCCTGTGCCTGAAGCAGTTGCGGCAACGACAGACCAAACATCCCCAGCCCACTGGAGAGAAGAAAATCCCGTCGATTCGTGATTGGAAAGGTGCTCATTACAGGTCTTCAGCATTTGGGAGGTAACCACATTATAAATGGTGGCAGGGGAAAATGAAACAAAACTTCACGATGATTTTCCTTGTCGTATCGAGGTGGATTTATCTTTTTGCCAGTCCGTGGACCAGACATTTGATGCCTGCTTACAACCAAGTACTTCCCTTGTGTGATTGCATCGATACAGAAATAACATGCGTCCCCAACAATCGGTTACAGCGTGAATCGGGATCTGATCGACACCATCAAAGCACACTTAGCAGATAAATCCACTGCCCACCTGCAGAAAATTGTCTCAACGGAACCTGAGAAACACTGGTCCTTGGAAGCACTTGAAGCTGCGGAAGAACTTTTATTAGAACGAAAAAACAGGCTTGCTGAAGAGCCAGCGGCACCCACAGTCGACCAACAGCCTGAATACACCTACAACCCTGAAGAATTAGCGAACAGTATCTTATTCTCTCTCTGCACGGGATTTCTCTACATTCCCTACTATCATCGAGAAGAAGCGCTGCCAATACAATTCGGGCAGGATATCACTTGGTTCGCGATCGAAAGCAGGGATATTCAGGCGGTGGCAACCGCATTTCAATTGACAGAAATCGAACCAGTCGAGTGGGAAGAAGGTGTTGATGCTGCCCATCGGGACTGGGTATTTGTCTCCCCACCAGTAGGGGACTGGATTCTGGTGGTAGGCAGATCATTATTGATGATACCTGACAGACTGACAGAATTGATGGAACAATTGAGCAACCATTTTTCGGAAGTGCAATACTTTTCCAACCAGGTCGAAGTTGAGTTATATATCTGGGCTCGGGCTCGAGAAGGAAAATTGGAGCGTGCATTCGGCTGGATTGGCAAGCAGGAGAACACATTCTTGGATATTGGAGTACCCAGCGATGAAGAAGAAATATTAGGGATTTCTACAGAGTTTGGGGAACCGCGATGGTATGAACCAGATCAACTTGAATTCAGCAAGTTCCAATTGGAACATTTGTTTGAACTGGCAAACCACTGGAGTATCGATCCCATGTCTCTGGATGAAGATCGACTGTATGAAACCGAGGGGCTGCAGGGGAAATGGAAGAAGTAAATCTGTGCCCAGCTTTTCTGAGGGGCACCGGCTGCCCTTAATCGTCCACACCATTTTCGGTGGATAACTCGGCCTGTTTCAGCACCAACTGGGTGGCATCTTCGGAAAGATCCGGTAGGTAACCATACATTGCCAGCAAGCGCCGAACTTTGCGACGCAGATCCGCACGCACGCTTTCACGTTGTGTCCAATCCAGCTTGGGCATTTTTTTGATCATTTCTGCCAGTTCGCGTGCCATCAGGCGAAGTTGATCCGACTTCATAATTTCTTTTGCGGAACCATTCTCTGCAAGTGCATCATGACATCATAATTGCTGTAATCTGAGTAACGATAATGACGAAACTTAATCAAGCACCGCGGTAATAACTTATGAGAGGCGGATGGTTCTCGTCGTCCGGCGTCAGGTAGCGGTCTACAATGTTTACGCCACTGCCTTCGGGAGCGAAAAATTCGTTATCGATCAGGATGACCTGGGTTCGTTTCAGGGGACCCAGAACGAGGCTGTATATCTCCCGGAATAATGCCTCAATGACGCTTCGGTTCACGTCGGGCGAGATGCACTTCGTGACGTGGTCGATCAGTAAGAACGTCGGAAGCGGACGATCATGGGCTTCAGCTACTATGTGGACGGCCAGAGCGTAACAGACATTCAGAAGGGTCTTCTTGCCATTGCTACCAGCGCCGTAGAAGTTCCAGGACTGTCCGTCCTCTCCACCCTCAAGGATATCGGGAATCCACGTCTTGCGGTTAATCCGCACAACGTCGCCCTGGTTGACTCCGGGCACACCCACAGCGAGGAGCAGACGCAGGTATTCACCTTCGAGTTCACCGACCAGTCGGTTGGCACTGATGAGCCCAGCGTGTTCCTCTTGGATTTGCCTTCGCAATCTCTCTGCCTCGGCTACCAAAGTGTCTGCCTCACGTTCCAGGCTCGCGATAGTGGCGGGTAACTTTCGGAATCTTTCTAGACCGCTTAACCGCTCTTCGAGCATTGCGGTGCGTCGGTCGGCCTCGCGTGTCGCAGCGATGAAGGGAGAGTCGTATTTAGAGAGTTCCTCATTCAGTTGTGAGTCGAGACTATGTTTGTCCGCTCGCACTGTCGCGACATAATGTTCTTGCTTTCGGATACTCCTCTTCGTGCGACCCAAAGTGTCATCAATCTCCTTCAGTCGGCTGTCGAGATCACGACGTAAGGCTTGCACAATGGTGGCCCGAGCTTCGTCGTCCTTGGGAGTGGCTTTTCCGCATAGGTTGCAACAGCTTGGGTCAGGGGCCGAAGTCACCTTGGTTCCGCATTGTGGGCAGCTCTCGAACGCAACGTCGGATAGGACAGTAGCAGCTGTGGCGGCTCGTGATAGTTTGTGACGTGCAGTCAAGAGTTCACCCTTCAATAACTCGAACTCGCTCAACCGCACCTTGAGGTCTGCAAGGGCCTGCTCCTCCATGCCAAGTTGTGCACTTTGGTCCCGCAGGCGATTTCTCAAAGTATCCGCGAAATGGGTCTCGGCATGGTACGTAGCCTGGAGTTCGGCTTGGTGCCGTTTGGCTCCCTCGAACTGGCGGGTGGTTTCTGTGATGTCAGCTTCAACATCCATCTCAGTCTCATACCCTACTTCCTGAAGGAATTCGCGTATCTGCTTCGCAGCGGCAAGCTTGCTGGTACGGTTGGTGATGGCAACTTTCAGTTGCCGCTGGAGTTCTTCCAGTCGTTCTGTGTAGTAGCCAAGAATGTAGCGGATCGCGTACCTGCTCTTGGTCTGCACGAAGATTTCATGCAGTCGGAAGAACGAGTGGTCGAGTTTGTTCTGATCGAGGTAACAATACCACAGGATGTCCCGGATGCTGAGTCGTATCAACTCCGATTCTTCGTCGTAATTGCTCTTCTTTACCCGCAGTGGTTGCATCCCGAACAGGTAAAACATGAGGTCGCTGAAAGTGAACACAGACTCGCCTTCTACCAGAGGGGCTGCGTTGTCTGGCTGTTGGAGCGGAGCCAACGCCCCGAACTCTTTCCCTTTCTCGTCCGTCCACGTCACCTGGACGGTCGCAACCCCCTCCACCGTTCGCTCGAAGCGAGCGACGTATCTGCCGACCAGTGCCAACAATTCGACCGACAGCAGTTCCTTCTTGATCGCCGTAGTGCGTTCGATTTCTTTAGCACCGAGGCAATAGTCGATCAACCTCGCGATGGTTGATTTGCCTGCACTCAGCTTGCCGTGGTAAAAACTAACCTGCGGGCTGAAGTCGATAGTTTCCTGCCCTCGACGGCACAGTAGAGTGAGTGAAATTAGCCTAATTTTCATGGCGGATCTCCTGTCCCAGCCGAAGTGAGACGATCTCAGGAAAGGTGTCGTAGATGAAGTTCTTCAGCGTCGTACCGCCTATGTCGAAGCGACGCTTGACCACCCGCGTGCGGGCGAGGATGTCCGCGTTTTCTTCTCGCTCAGCAAGCTCGTCCGCCTTGGCTATACCTGGCTCGGTCAGTCCAATGTGGTACGTGCGGCCTTGAAGAGTAATCGTGGCTAAGCCGTGGGCAACGAGCAGGTTTAGAAATCGTCGGTAACGATGGTCCCACGGGCCGTACTTGAACCGCACCATCGCGGACTCTACGCTGTGCCGTTCGTGATCTTGAACGGCTGCCTCCTCGACCGGCTTGATTGTCTCGTTCGGGTTGGCCTGCTTGCGTGCTTGCAATGCCCGCTCCAGGTAGACCGGATAGCGAAGCAGGAAATCAAGTTTGGCGAGCTTCGTCAGTCCTTCGATGGTGCCCTTCTTGCTCTTTTCGGCGAAGGCTCGTAGCAGGATCAGGAGTCGAGATAAATGGAGGTCGTCGTTCTCTTCGAGGTCGGCCAAGATTTGGAACAACGTCATGATGCCGCCTCCACGTGGAGGTCGAATCTCTGGCTCCACCACAACGGGCACTCCTCTGTCATGATGCCGGCGATCCCGAGTAGCTGGTCGTATCTGACTCCGTGGAGTGCGTTGCCGCTATCTTGGTGCAGTTGACGTACTCGCCCCTTTACCAGCATCAGCATCGCGGCTCCGTATTGTGCCCCAGGCTGGGCTTCGGCGGCCTGCCTTTTGGCCTCGTTCGCCTCTGTCAATACCGCGGATCTCAGGTCTTGGTACTGGGCGTTCGCCTTGCTGACGCCGAATTTGTTGATCCAGGAGGACAACACATACTCTGCGGCCTGCCTCTGCTGCACAGCCTCCTCTATGTCGTCGATAACGATGCCACCAGCAGTCATCTTGGCTTGCTGGGTCCGAGTACCTACGGGAAGCTTGTCGGCGGCGAATGTAGTCCCGTCTGCGAGTGGGGTCTTGGCCCGGAACGCGCGGCGGATGACCTCTTCGGCTCTGGCTCTGTCGAATCGCTTTGCCAACAGGATACTGTCGGCTTTGGCTTTCTCGGGGTCAATGCAGATTTCGAAGTAGTGCTTTTTGAATGAGGCGTGAGTCATAGAGGAGGCTGTTGCAACTTCGGAGATAAGGGCCTCGGCTATTGAGTTCAGATCGTCATAGGACTGGTTCTTGCCCACGCATTCCAGTGTTGCCAGAAGGCTGATCACCGGGGCGGTCATTTCCGTCAGGGACGGTGTTGTGGTAACCGCAACCTTTTGGAAAACTGAGAACGCTCTATCGAGCATCACTTCGTGAGTTTCCTTTGGTTGTACCATTGACTGTTGCTGAGTTGCCGATGATGGACTCGTAGCACCCGCTGAACAGGGCGATGCTGCACTTTTCTTGGACTTATTTGGTTTCGGTGTATTAGGTGCCGGACATAGCTTCTTGATGAAATCGAGGACTGGCTTAGGGGCGTCTTCCCAAGTCTTCCCTCTAGCCAAATCTAACAGGTGTGGAAGGTTGCTTCTGTTCTTTTTTTCTTGCCAGAAGCCACAATTGCAGCCGAGGACGAATTCCTCGAACTGGCCCGGAAAGTCACGTTCTTCCTCGATGAACCGTTGCAGCGACTTCATGATTTCTTCATCGCCCGACTTGAAGGGCATGGCGCCGTCTTCCCTCGTCTTGATCTGTACACCCTTGAATCGGCCATTCATGCGCTTAACGAGAATGTCTTCCTGCTGTTCGCAAATAATCTCGATGATCGCCTCGTCTTCGTCGAATAGAGCGAGGATGTAACAAGTTGCCCGCACGTCCTGATAACGAAAGCGGCGGCGTGTTGCGTCACCCGGATCATTTGGATTGAGGACTTGGTCTGGAGCCATGATTGGCGTTAATTCTTCACTCATAGCATTTCCCCAAACTAGGTATTTCGTCTATTGCCTATGCATCACGCCCCAAGCAATAAGTAGGACAGATAATTGATGAAAGAAGCATTCATGTCAAAAGTTAGAATAGAAACTCTGCATTGCAGAATATATGCGTCCTTCCATTGCGCTACTGCAAAGGCAAGGCCGCTGTTGTTGGTCTCTTTCTCTGCCATTTGGGCTCCTGAAATTGAACAAACCGGAATATTTCTTTCCGGTCTGCTTTTGTACACTTTCGGCTGTTTGCTGTCAAACAATTTGCTGGCCAATATTTCCCAAGCGGTTACAAAGTGATTTCTTTCTTTTGCAGAACAGAGTCGCATTCGCGGTAGCACATTACCAGGGCATCGCGGGCCAGTTGCCCACTGAGCCAGTGGGGTGTTTGGTTCTGTTGAATGCCAGCCACAGCCATCTGCACTTCCTGCCCGAACGCAAACGAAGGATCATCACTGACTGCCAGTGTCACTGTTTCAGCACCTTTCGACGTAATCAGTTTCAGTGGGCAGCATTCGGAATCGAACTTCAAGGTTGCCTGTTCAAAGAACAGTTCAAAACCATGCACAAACGGCCTGCCACCCTGGCACAACCAGCCGGAGGTGCAGGTGATGGCCGGCCCATTGCCGCCAAAATTGTACGCGGTGGTCAGGTGCACCACCAGACCATTCTCAACAACGCCCGTGGCCTGCACCGATGTTGGTTTACCGCACAATAAGCCAATGAAGTGGGTATCGTGAATGTGCAGATCGATTGCCGGGCCACCTGTTTGACCTGCATCGGCAATATCGGCAGACCAGTCTGGTTTGGAAATTACCCGCGTGAAGTGCCCCGCCAGCAGTTTGCCGTAGCGACCATCCTGCACCGCTTCCGCAGCAAAGCGAAATTCGGGCATAAATGGCAGCACGTGGGCCACCATCAGCAGTTTGCCGGTTTCTTTCGCCACTGCCAGCATGCGATCAGCATCTTCCGCAGTCAACGCGATGGCTTTTTCCACCAGCACGTGCTTGCCAGCTTGCATCGCCTTGATGGCAGTCTCGGGGTGAGAGCCCGTAGGATTGCAGATATCCACCATGTCGATGTTGGGATCGGCAAGCATCTCATCCAGTGTTTCGTAGGTGCGAACACCGGACAGATCAACCTGTTCTCCAGGTGGGCCAAAGTTGCCACGGATGCCTGTCCAGTCTCCCGCACGCTTTTTCGGATCTTTGCTGCACAAAGCCACCAGCTGGGCATCGCGTACATGTCGATAGCCCAGGTAATGTATCCATCCCATGAAGCCAATGCCCACTAAGCCAATACGAACCATTGGAAAGCCCTCGTATAAAGTAATTGTCCCTGTTCTATCAGTTAAGCGGCCCAGGTGCGATCAGGAACAGGCGAATCCATATTGTAAGCATGAAATTAATTCCATGCACACATTTAATATATCCATGTGCTTCTGAACAGATTCAATTTTGTTGCAGATCTGGCAAAATTTTTCAGGCACCTGGTTTGCGTAAGTTGATGACTGATAGCAACTTACAGCAAATCAAGGTATTTTGGATTTTTTCGCAAAATAACGATCAAACCATGTTTTAACTGTCACTACTGGTGATTTCCAGATACGGTCCTGGAGAGTTTTCTGCAGATTTTTCTCAAAATGTGGGAATAAATTTCAATCTACTGGAATGTAATATTAAGTGAAATTTAATTCACGCTATGAAATGGTTGATAGAAGGATGAGAAAACAATGTGCAATAGTGATACAAGTTAGATCGAAGTCAGCAGGATTTTTTCTACCACCTGGGGGCTGATGTCTTTCCGTTCGCCCAGCTCAATGACACCACGTGCCTGCAGACGTTCTGCCACTTTGGCTGCGGTTTCCTGGCCCAGACCGTACGCACCCAATCGTGTGGGGACACCCATCGATTCAAAGAATCGTCGGGTGCACTCAATTGTGCGGTCAATCCGCTCGTCGGTGGTGCCGGAATCCACATTCCAAACCCGTTCGCCATACTGTAACAGTTTGGCTCGTTTTTCGTTGCGCTTGACGGAAAGCAAACTGGGCAGCACAATTGCCAGCGTGCGGGCGTGGTCGATATCGTGCAACGCGGTCAATTCGTGGCCAATCATGTGCGTCGCCCAGTCCTGGGGCACACCCACACCAATCAGCCCGTTCAGTGCCATGGTTGCTGTCCACATCATATTGGCACGGTGGTCGTAATTCGTGGGTTCTGCCAGTGTTCTCGGGCCCACTTCGATCAGTGTTTGCAGAATACTTTCGGCCATCCGATCCTGCAGGGGTGCATTGGCCGGAAAGGTCAGATATTGTTCCACGGTGTGCACAAACGCATCCACCACGCCATTGCCAATCTGGCGTGCGTCCAGCGTAAATGTGGTTTCGGGATCGAGCACCGAAAAACGCGGGTAAACCAGTGGACTGCTGAAAGCCAGTTTTTCCTGGGTTTCATGTCGACTGACCACCGAAAAGGTATTCATTTCGGAGCCGGTTGCGGGCAGCGTCAGAATGGCACCTAACGGGGTAGCAGCTTCTACTGGCGCAGCCTTGGCAAGAATATCCCAGCAGTCGCCAGTAAAAGGAATGGCAGCCGCAATGAACTTGGTGCCATCCAGCACGGAGCCCCCGCCAACAGCCAGCAGAAAATCTACTTTTTCCTTGCGGGCAAGTTCCACGGCGGGCATTAAAGTTTCGTAACGTGGATTTGGTTCGATCCCACCGTATTCGAAAACGGTAAAACCGTTCAATGCCTGCATCGTCTGATTGTAAACGCCATTTTTCTTGATGCTGCCAAAGCCGTAAGTCACCAAAACGCGGGCGTTGGTGGGGATTTCAGCACCGATATTGGCAATCTGGCCTTTACCGAACAGAATTTTAACTGGGTTGTGAAAACTGAAGTTTTCCATGAAAGTTTCTCCTGGTGATTGCAATTTTTTTGGGGCAATTTGAATGGGTTCTGGTGAGATGCGAGCACTCCGATAGCCCCGGCGTGATTCGAACACGCGACCCGCGGATTAGAAATCCGCTGCTCTATCCAACTGAGCTACGAGGCCAAAGTAATTACCTAAAGACACTATTATTTTAGGATGGTTCGCCTGAAAACAAGCCCACGTTAGGAAAACGTTTCTTTTGGCAAAATGGCACTGGCTTCCGGCCAGTGGGGGCAGATAAATGGAAATAAAAGCGCAGGCAGGTTCAGACAAGTTCTCAGCAGTTTCAGAATGAGCCTTCTGATATAATGAGCTACCAGAATGATTTTCTGAAAATAAGGAGTCGCTGTGTCACCTACTTTGCAATCTTTGGGAATTGACCAGTTGAGCAAGGAGCAACGGATTGAATTGGTACTGGAGATATGGAACAGCATTGCTTCAGAATCCAGCGAATCACTGCTGACACCAAATCAACGTGAAGAACTTCAAAAGCGTGCCGCTGAAGTTGACGCGAACCCAAATGATGTGGTACCCTGGGAACAAATCCAAGTGAATCTGAAAAGCCGATTGAAGGGCTGAAAATTCTGGCAGTTTTCCAATTAATTGGACAGAAAGACAATAACATGAGAAAGCTTCGTCCGAAAGCTCCAGTTGCAGATCTCGAAATCATTCAATAGTTCGTCCCAGAGACATTGCAACTATTTAATCCCTTTGCTGGATTTTTTCTCCTTCCTGCCATCGGTGGGGTGATGTTCCCTAAAATAAACCGATGTTGAACATGAATGACAGGGTGGGTTGATGAATCGTTCGCTACGACAAGAAGTCTTTCGTTTACTGCCACGTGTGAACACTCCCGCACAATA
Source organism: Zavarzinella sp. (assembly GCA_041399155.1). Classification (NCBI taxonomy): domain Bacteria; kingdom Pseudomonadati; phylum Planctomycetota; class Planctomycetia; order Gemmatales; family Gemmataceae; genus Zavarzinella; species Zavarzinella sp. Next base: position 42,989 of record JAWKTI010000001.1, on the reverse strand, counting down.
TATGGGTGGGGAAGTGAACAGCGTGGTGAAAGACCATTCCCAGGTGCGGGGCAAACTGTGCCTGGCGTTTCCGGATGCCTACACCCTGGGCATGAGCCACCACGGTCTGCAGGTGCTGTATAGCCTTCTGAATGCCGACCCACAATGGGCGTGCGAACGGGTCTTTACGCCCTGGATCGACTGGGAACAGTGCCTGACCGAGCACCACCTGCCGTTGTATTCGCTGGAAACGTTCACCCCATTGAACGAATTCGATCTGGTGGGCTTCAGCTTGCAGTACGAAGTCAGCTATTCCAACATCATTACCATGCTGCACCTGGGGCGGATTCCGATCTGGGCCAAGGAACGCAGCGTGCTCGATCCGCTGATTATTGCCGGTGGGCCAGGAGCCCAGAATCCAGAAACGCTGGCCGATTACGTGGATCTGTTTGTGATTGGCGATGGTGAAGAATCGCTGCCCTATGTAATGGAGAAGTGGGTTTCTTTGAAAGAACAGGCGATCCGCGCGGGCGACCTGAGCTATCGTCGTCGTCTGGAAATGCTGGCCGAAATCGTGGGCACGGTGCCGTGGGCCTATGCACCGGTTTTTTATCAGCCGGAATACCACCAGGATGGCACCATGGCTGCCCTGCACCGCACCCGAAGTGATGTGCCGCAGGAGATTATTGCCTGCACCATCGATCAGGATCTGGATGCCATTCCGCTGCCCACCCGGCCAGTGGTGCCATATATTCAAACGCCCCACGACCGCATTGCCATTGAAATCATGCGGGGCTGCCCCCACCAGTGCCGATTCTGCCAATCCACCGTGATTAAACGCCCACTGAGGCTGCGAAAAGTGGAAACGATTGTGGCGGCTGCATTAGAAAGCTACCGCAATACAGGCACCAACGAAATCTCTCTGTTGAGCCTTTCCAGCAGCGATTACCCCCACTTTGAAGAATTGGTGACGCGAATGCAGGAAGTATTTACCCCGTTGGGAGTGAATGTTTCTTTGCCCAGCCTGCGGATTAACCACCAGTTACGTTCGCTGCCCGGGCTGATCAAAGGAATCCGCAAAGCCGGGCTGACGCTGGCACCGGAAGTGGCCCGCGACGACATGCGGGAGCAGATTCGCAAAAAAATCAAGAATGACGACCTCTACGAAGGTTGTCGGTCGGCATTTGCGAACGGCTGGCAGAAAGTGAAACTGTATTTTCTGGCGGGCCTGCCTGGGGAACGCACCGTCGATCTGGATGGGATCATCGACATGGCAGAAACCATCGCCAAAATTGGCAAGGATGTGCGGAACCGATACGCCGATGTGACTGCTAGCGTTTCTAATTTTGTGCCTAAACCCCACACACCTTATCAGTGGAATGGCATGCAGACCCGCGAATATTTCGACTGGGTGGGGCGGTATATGAAATCGCGGGTGCGATATAAAACCGTGCGGGTCAAGCAGCATGATATCGAAACCAGCATGCTGGAAGGGATTCTCACTCGTGGCGACCGCCGGGTTTCACCGTTAATTTACCAGGCCTGGAAACGTGGGGCCCGCCTGGATGCGTGGTCAGAATGTTTTCGCCCACAGATCTGGTGGGATGCGATGCAGGACCTGGGCCTGAACTTCGATTTTTACGTCCATCGCCAGCGACCAATGACCGAACTGCTGCCGTGGGACCACATTCAGGTGAAAAAAGGCCGGGCCTATCTGGAAAAAGAACAGGATCGCAGTTTGATTCAACTGCAGGTGATGGCAGAAGCACAATAACATGATATCGGTGCATCGTGACATGAAAATATTGACATATTGTTTATTAGCAATTGTTTTTCTATCCCCCACCGTGCGTGGTGCGGAACAGAAGAAAAACGTCCTCTTCATTGTTGCCGACGATCTGCGTGTGGAACTGGGGTGCTACGGTTCCACTGCCCATTCTCCCAATATCGATGCACTCGCCAAACAAGGGTTGTTGTTCCAGCACGCCTATTGCCAGCAGGCGGTGTGCAATCCATCCCGCTCTTCATTTCTCACTGGCAAACGACCAGACACGCTTCGCCACTGGGTCAACGGCACCCACTTTCGGGTGAAAAATCCCAATGTGGTTACCATGCCAGAGTGGTTCAAAAAGCAGGGCTATACCACCCGCAACGTGGGGAAGATTTTTCATAACTGGCACACCGAAGTGAAGGGTGACCGCCAGTCCTGGAGTGCGGACGAATTTCTGCACTATGCCAACCATGGTAAAGACGTTCCGGCCCCGAAGTTGCTGCTGGATCAGCAGAATCAGGCCACATCCCGCCATTGTTTCCGCTATGACGTGCCAGACGATGCCTATTACGATGGTCAGGTGGCCAATGAAGCGTTGAAAGTTCTCTCAGAAATTAAAAATCAGCCATTTTTTCTGGCAGTGGGTTTTTGGAAGCCGCACGCACCCTTTAATGCACCCGCGAAATACTGGAAAAACAATCCCGTGGGTGGCATTCCAAGGTTGAACCCTGCACGCCCGAAAAATTCTGTGGAGTGGGCTTTTCATGATAGTCGGGAGCTGATGAGCATCCCACCGAAGCAGTTTACCTTCACGCAGGACGATGTGCGGGCAATGCGTCAGGGTTATTTCGCCAATATTGAATACATGGATGCCCAGCTGGGACGGGTAATTCGGGAACTGGATCGACTGAAACTGCGGGATTCCACCATTATTGTCTTTGTTAGCGATCATGGTTACCAGTTGGGCGAACATGGGCTGTGGGCGAAAACTTCCTGCTTCGAACTGGATGCCCGCGTGCCACTGCTGATCGTCGATCCCAGCGGGCAGGGGAAAGGGAAGCAGACCCAAGCGTTGGCGGAATTGATTGACCTGTTTCCTACCCTGGTTGAAATGTGTGGCTTGCCGGCACGCAACGACCTGGATGGGAAGTCGCTGGTGCATTTGCTGCAACAACCCGAAAAGCCCCACCGTTCAGGTGCGTTGACGCAACACCCGCGGCCTGCATATTATGATCGCACGGAAAAAGGCATTCCCGATGCCATGGGTTACAGCATTCGCACGGCGGATGTGCGTTACACTGAATGGCGCGACTGGGAAACGGGCAAAATTCTCGGTCGCGAATTGTACGAACATCGCACCGACCCTGGGGAATTAAACAATACCGTCGACAACCCAGGTGCACCGGAACATCTGGCCACAGCCATCAAGGAATTGCACCTGTTGGTGCCCACATCGGTTCCACCTGCCAAAAGGTAATTGCCCGCGATGCACCGCACGCTCTTTGTTACAGGGAAATTAGCAGAGCAGTCGTTGCGTACCACGTTGGCAGAACTGCAAAAGCAGCAACAATCGTTTGAATATCACATTGAGGTGCTACCCATTACAGTGGCAGCACTGATGACCACGGATTGGATCGGCAAGAAATTAAAATCCACTCATGGATGTGCGGAAATTATCATCCCCGGACTTTGTCGTGGGGAGTTAGCTGCCATTCCCACGCCACCTGGGGTAAACGTGCGACGTGGGCCAAAAGATTTACGCGAAATCCCCACTTTTTTTGGTTCTCAGGCAAAAAAAATTGCCATCGATGGCAGCCACTCCATCGAAATTCTGGCCGAAATCAACCACGCACCCGACCTGGGTGTGGCGGAAATCGTGCGAATTGCGGAACATTACCGCACATCGGGTGCAGATATCATCGATCTGGGCTGCAATCCACAGTCCACATGGCATGAGATTCGTATAGTTGTACAAGAGTTATGTTCGCGTGACATGCAGGTTTCAGTCGATAGTTTCAATCCCACAGAAGTGGAACTCGCCCTGCAGGGTGGGGCTAAATTGGTGCTCAGTGTCAACCAGAGCAACTGCCACCTGGCGCAAGCCTGGCACGACCAGTACGGTGCCGAAGTGGTTGCGATTCCGGATCAGCCCAGCGATCTGGATAGTTTGCGACGCACCGCTGAATTTTTAGATCAGGCAGGAATTTCGCACCGCCTCGACCCGATTCTGGAGCCGATCGGTTTTGGATTTGCCGCATCCCTGGGGCGTTATCTGCAAATCAGGCAGGAATTCCCCCACGCACCGATGATGATGGGCGTGGGCAATCTCACCGAATTGACCGATGTCGATTCCGCAGGGATCAATGTCTTGCTGGCCGGATTCTGTCAGGAACAGCAGATCCAGAGCGTCCTGCTGACGGAAGTGATCAACTGGTGCCGCAGTGCCGTTGCCGAATTTCATGTGGCACGTCAACTCGTGCACCAGGCCCACGTACACCACACGATACCCAAAAATATTACTGGTGACCTCGTGATGCTGCGCGACCCACGCTTATTCCCACCGTCGGCAGAGGAGATCAAACAGTTGGCCGAACGTCTGACCGACCGTAATTACCGAATCTTCCTGGAAAATAATGAGATAATTATCATGAATCGCCACGTTTTTTTGCGTGGCACCGATCCGTTTGCGATTTTTCGCGATTTAATGGCAATAGAAGGCCCCCACATCGACCAGGAGCATGCCTTCTACCTGGGTTATGAATTCGCCAAAGCGGTTACGGCACAGACACTTGGGAAAAATTACTACCAGGACCAGGCACTCCGCTGGGGCCTGCTGACTGTCGAAGAACCCAGCCATTACGTACCACGGGAGGGGTGATATGCTTGGAAAGCACTTGTGTGTTTTGATCGTAGGTGTTTTCATTGAACCAAACCTGAATGGGCAATCGAGCATTACTACGTTGCCTGACAACTATCGGCAGGAGTTTATCAAAAAGATCAGCAGCGAACATATTAGCAGTCCACGATTTGCTGAAGATAATCCCGGGGCGGATCAATTGCTATTATCAGTTGCACCCGAATCCAACAATCAGTTAGAGTTGGTCACGCAGGTAATCGCCATGCGGCAAACGCGGATCAAATCGCTGGAATCGTTCATTTCTGCCTGGATTTCAGATAATCAGTTTGATCTGGTAAATGAGATCGCTGCCATAACAAATGATAAAAGACTGCAGTTCGAGATTGCCAATCAGGTAACTCAACAGATGCATTCCTTTAACAACACAATCACTGCATACAACAAAAAAAATAAGCTTGATTTTCAGCATCGGTTTAATGATCATTTGCTCACAAGGCACTCGTTGCAGAAGATTCAAGACAGCAACCGCTTGAAGCAGTTTCTATTTCCCGATGAACTAAATCTTCATTTGAGAAGGACTGCATTTTTAGTGTCCAATCCACTGACACACCAAACTAAAGGCGGCTATGGGAATGGATTGTATTTTCTTGCTACTTACATAGATATGCCACGAAGAGATTATCCTAGTGCTGGTTCTGCAATTGTTATGCAGAATTATCACACTATATTATTCAACTTAAGTGACTCAATATTAATTATTGATGGCGACTTAACGATCACTAAAGGAAATTCTCATGGCAATGTGATTATTTGCAATGGGAACATCTCCTTTCCTCAATTTACTCCATCAAAGTCTTTCATATATGCGAACGGCGATGGCGACATTAACCTGAATGAAGAACGTGCTGGGAATGATAGTGTAGTTCTATTGGCTGGTAAAAGTAAGCTTGAAGGGAAAGAACATTTTCTGAAAAATCGAGTGTTTTACAAAGATAATGTTAAAGCCAATCCCCTAGGCGTGCGGTTTTTTGAACTGTCCGAGGTGGGGCTGAAGGTGGCGGTGAAGGATGAAAAAGTAACTATCGCGGAACTGTCCAAAGATAGTTTTCTTGCCAAAGCATTTCGGACCGGGGATGTGATTCGGAAGATCAATGGCCTGAAGATGACTTCCGAACACGATGTCCGCAGGCAGATGCGTTCCACTGTAGTGTGGGACGCGGGTATCTTTGAAGTCGAACGCGACGGAAAGGCTCAGCACTACCTTGTCAAACCGAACTTCTTTCCGTTGGATAAGAAGTAACAGCGGTTTCAAATGGCTGAAGTTAAAGCAGTTGCCCAGACACTTAGGAAAAATACCACCAGGACCATGCTCTCCGTTGGGGGTGATGACCGTCGATGAACTCAGCCACTCCGTGCCACGTGAGGAATGATACAATTACTAGACTTCTTTTGATATTTGCCTTGGTAATCTCATGTGACTTAGTGCTTCATGCACAAGAAGTCACACTGGTTTCGGTACCTACAGCAGACTGGCTGAAAAAAGAACTTAAGTTTCAAGACAATAAGTACACCTATAATATTACCACTGAAAACACTTCCAAACTGCAACTACTTTTAAATAAAGACAGATTTTTACCTATTTCATTATATAATACTCTCGCAGAATCAAGAAACGCACGAATCAAGGAAGTGCTGCCATTCTGTGAATTCTGGGCCAAAGAACTGAAAGTAGATTTACTAACTGAGCTTGCCACGTTTGCCAGCAAAGATTCTGATCGAGTGTTGATTGCAAAGCATACGATCAATGTGATTCATGACATTCGCAAACGTCAGGAAAAATATATGCCAGCATCCAAAGCAGGCAGATTTACAAATTTGTTTTCAACCAATACGACAGTAGAGCAACTATACAAGAACGATCGTCTCGATACATTTTTTGCACATGATTATGTGCGATCTCCATCTGGCAAACACATCAAGATTTTTTCATTACCTTGCGATCTGCTTAAAGCAAACATGTTTGCCGGATCTGTCATATTTTCAAATCCGCAACATGTTATCACTCCTTTTTCACTGCATAGTTCTGTGGTTGTTGCCAATAACAATTTTATCTTAATCCAAGCAATAGACACAATTACAATTGTAGATGGCGATTTAGATTTAGGAATTGCTGCGCACCCGAAATCTACCATAAATTCGACTCTGATTGTGAATGGTTCAATCACAAGCATCGTCGGACCACCGGTCAGCACCTTCGCATTTGCTACCGGAGATTACAAGATTCGGCTTTCTGATTCAGTCTTTAATCAACTGCACGATACTGTCCTTTTAGCAAAAGGCACTTCATTACAAACTTCCGTAGAAGACTTTCGTGCTGCAGGAATCATCTGCAAAGAGAATCTATTGGACAATCCCCTAGGAGTGAAGTTTTTTGAACTTTCCGAGGTGGGGCTGAAGGTGGCGGTGAAGGATGAAAAAGTAACTATCGCGGAACTGTCCAAAGATAGTTTTCTTGCCAAAGCATTTCGGACCGGGGATGTGATTCGGAAGATCAATGGCCTGAAGATGACTTCCGAACACGATGTCCGCAGGCAGATGCGTTCCACTGTAGTGTGGGACGCGGGTATCTTTGAAGTCGAACGCGACGGAAAGACTCAGCACTACCTTGTCAAACCGAACTTCTTTCCGTTGGACAAGAAGTAACAGCGGTTTCCAATTGTTCGTTACTAAAGCAGGTACTGCGCAGATACTTGGGTAATCACCTTCTTGATTAGGTGCGAAGGGCATGATCCACTTGCAATCGTAAATGATTTGAGATAGCCAGTATGGCTGGACAACTGATGAAATATTTTGCTATAATTCTGTTTGAAATCCTTTTTGTACTTGTAGGAAATTCGCAAGAAGTACAACTGTATTCCAGTAATGATCTGAATCAATTGCTATTTAAATTGCAAACATCTGATAACTTATGCCAATTTACAGCAAAAAAATTGAAAACAGAGCCATGGTTGTCTCCATATTTGCTAAATTACTGTGAAAATGCCAAATTGCCAGAGTTTTCAGTCGTACAGTTTCGGCATGAAATCAGTAGAAGCAGAACCAATCGAATCAAACAGCTATCATCGAATGTCAGAAATTGGCAACAAGATTTGCGCATCGATTTACTTGCGGAATACTATAGCAATTGTCTGGATGTCAAATCGCTAAATGAAATGGGATTAGTGTTTGAACAAATCGATAAAGTGCTACTTGCAAGAAAATCAAAATATCTCAATAAAAAACGAATTGACCCAGGCGACAAACTGGGTCCGTACATGAGTAATAGGCATGAAGAGTTTGCCAGTGACAAAGCAATTCTATTTGGAAAAATTAAAGAGCTGAACTCCAAAAACTTCTTATCGTTAAAACTGTCTACATCCAATTATGGTTTTTTTTCATATCCAAATCTATGTCAAGCAGTTTTTTTGAACAATCACCACATGCGCAACATCACGGAGTTTAATATTGTTTCACGTTCGATATTATATTCTTCAGAGCCAATAGTTTTGATTGGTGGCTACCGTTCGCTAATTATTTGTGATGGCGATTGTATCTTTTCTTCGACTCGCGGTAGTCACAGTTTATGTAATTTACTTATTATAACGAATGGTGATTTTGATAGCAATATCGGTATGCCAAGTGATTCGTTTGTATATGCATCGGGCAAGATTTCGTTCGGCAAGTCAGACAACAACTCTTTTCATTCACGTAGCACTTTCCTTTCTAAAACGAAGTTCGATCCATCCATCAATAATTTTACCTACAATCAAGATCAGTCAAAAGAGAATATTTCTGTAAACCCCCTGGGTGTGCGGTTTTTTGAACTGTCCGAGGTGGGGCTAAAGGTGGCGGTGAAGGATGAAAAAGTAACTATCGCGGAACTGTCCAAAGAGAGCTTTCTTGCCAAAGCATTTCGGACCGGGGATGTGATTCGGAAGATCAATGGCCTGAAGATGACTTCCGAACACGATGTCCGCAGGCAGATGCGTTCCACTGTAGTGTGGGACGCGGGCATCTTTGAAGTCGAACGCGACGGAAAGGCTCAGCACTACCTTGTCAAACCGAACTTCTTTCCGTTGGATAAGAAGTAACAGCGGTTTCAAATGGCTGAAGTTAAAGCAGTTGCCCAGACACTTAGGAAAAATACCACCAGGACCATGCTCTCCGCTGGGGCCTGATGACCGTCGATGAACTCAGCCACTCCGTGCCATGGGAGGAACGATACAATTACGTGTGCTCGAAGTGTTGAATTTGCTTTCCATTGCACAGATGATTTCGAACTGTTATGATGCTGAAACTGAAGTTTTGTGAGACCAACAATGTACCTGTTCAGCCTGATTGTTGCCAGCACCTTCTTGCCAGGCGCCCCACCAGAAAAGAAAGCAACACCTGCCCCACCGTTTATAGGAGAGTGGGTAGTGAAGGATGCTTTTTTGGGCAAACAAAAGTTTCCTGATGGACTGAAAATGACTTACATCATCGGAAAAGATTCTATCGTGATTTTAACTGAAGCTAATGGAAAATCCGATGTAGAGACTTTTCCCTATAAATTTAACACTCAAAAGACACCTTGGGAACTTGATTTTACAGTAAAATACACCGACGCTGGCTTTCATACTTTTCTGGGAATTGTAGAAATTAAAGACAATGAAATGAAATTGTGCTACAATCACCCCTTGGCTGAGAAGCAAGTGAGGCCAAAAACTTTTAACACAGAAAACGGCAACACACTCATCATCATGAAACGAATCAAGTAAACTGTTTTCAAGTTCATACACTCATTTATTTTTAGAAGTGTCACATCAGTGTTCGAGCGATTTCTTTTAGAAGATCGAATTGCAGTGCTTGCCAGTTCAACTGGTATCGGCATCTATGATTTTGATTTTCGGGCTTTTTTTCGTTGTCGCGGGCTGTGGGAGGCCACAGAACAACCATTTATTGCTCGAATTGGCGCGTTCGAGAATTACGATACGTGGTACCATTCACAGGTTGAGGAGGGTTGGATACCACTGCACACTCCTCAAGAGCATCGCCTGTGTTCCCAGCTTCAGGAGTGGTATCCCCTGATCTCCAACTTAACACCTCGAAGCCGTGTGTATCATTGCAAACCCACGCCAGAACAGATTGAAGAAGAATTTGGCTGGCCAGTTTTTGTCAAAGGAGTGCGTCAAACAAGTCGTCACCAGCGACGATTATCGATTATCCGATCTGCCAAAGATTTTTCCGAGGCCATGGAGCAATATGAAGCAGACCCCATCCTGCAGTGGCAGCCCATTGTGGTTAGAGAATACATCCCACTTCGAGTGGTAGAAGATGTGGTGCCAGATCGTATTCCAAGTTCTTTCGAATTCAGGACCTTCTGGTCGTTATTGGTGGCAAGGGCGAACGTACGACTGGTCGCCCGAAGAACGCAACACAGCCTTAAATCTGACTGAAATAGTCGCTGAACGCATCAATGTACCTTTTCTGGTAGTTGATCTGGCAATGACTACAGCCAACTCATGGATCGTGATTGAATGTAACGATGGCCAGGAAAGTGGCTATGCAGGTATTTCTCCACTTGCACTCTGGTCAAACATTCTTCAAAAATAATCTGTGTTCGGTGATTGCCTTACCAGTCATCTATTCAATTGGGCAACGCCACAGGACTTGGAAGCACCCGTAATTGCTTCAAGCTATTAATCTCTTCACGAAAACGTGCCATGCCGGGCACAAGAATGGTGAGGCGGTTTAACAACGGTTCAGTTCGTTCACCCAGGGCTGATAGAATCGACCCCTACAGGGTCGAAAATCAATGGGTCCGCGATTGAGCAGTGCCGCGGAATAGATACGAAGCGATTCCTGCTCCAATCGCATATTCAGACCGCCTGTGGCAGCCACCTATAATAAATGCTCAATCGCGGACCTTTGAAGCAAACTGCAGACCAGTTTCACAATTCGTCGCGATCAATGAGGGCCTCCAACTCGTCTGGCCTGTAAACAAACTGCCCACGAAGCAATTTCTTTGTAAAGTCCGAGAAGTAAGTATTGATGTCTAAGGCGACCACGCGAGCCTCTTCTGGATTCTCATGCCACCACTCACGCAAGTAATGGTCAGGGATTGCCGGATCGAAGCTCTTGACGTAGAAGAGGTCTCCGCCACCGGACCGGAAAATGGGGATCATACCCGTCTCGCCGATTAACTCAATTTCCCTCTCTATTTCCGAAAGTGGAAGCATCTTTATGCAGCCAAATATGCCGTCCGAGGCATCCGCCTCACCATCGTGTATCAGGTAGAGTTGCCGTACCTCTGGTGGAATCTTTAATCCCGTTTGCCTCTCGAACGACGCGAGAGATTGCTCCGTCGCTGCTGGATTCAGCATCGCGACCAGCGGCGGGGCGTTCAATCGCATCCAATCTTCGATCTGTGTGAAGGGTGTTTGCATGTAACCTTGGTCGCAGGAGAACCTGGATTTCAGTATAATCCGACTTAATCAAAAACCGGAAGCACAAGATAGTGTGAAGCAACGACACTCTGTTAACAATACAACTCCAGTGCCAAGAAAAAGAGCTGGCGCTGCAGCTTTGCAGATTTATTCACTCCCATACAGTCCCACGGGTAGGTGGTGTAGTAAGTCGCCGACGGCAATCATCGAATCGGTGGCACGTACCTGCCAATCCTTGCTCAGTTTACTTTGCCAGCAAACATCGTTCAGTGGTGCGGGCAGCACCACGTGGGTATCGCCCCAGACGTATTTCCCCAGTGGCAGGTTGTTGATTGCACCCAGTTGATTACACAAACGCGGTGCGACGACCAGACACTGTGCGGACTCGGTCACGCGGGCAAAAGCCACCAGGTTATCGGCAAAACGCCCACGTACTTCCAGTGGCAGGTAGTCACCATGTAGAAACAGGTTTCGGTGCGTCCGTCGATAATTCAACCCTGCGGTAGTCAGCCACATTTTTAATAATCCATCGTACCAGTTCTGCAGCATTCCCCCACAGCTTTCGATCGTGGGCAAAATGAGGTTGCCTTCCGCATCAACCAGTTCTGTCAGCATCTGTTGTCGCATGGAATAATCGACGGGCCGGCGATTATCCGGATCGACCATGCTCAGATCCCACAATTCAGTGCCCTGGTAGAAATCTGGCACACCTGGGGAGGTTAATTTCAGCACCACCGTGCTCAGGGAGTTCAGCATCCCAAAGTGGGCAAACTGGTGTTGTTCCTGCAGAAATTCTGCCAGAAACTTGTGGCTTTTCAGTCCAGTCAGCATCCCGGTGACAAATTTTTCCAACGCTTCCTGATATTCCACATTCGGCGTCAGCCAACTGGTAAACACCTTGGCTTCTTTCGTGGCTTTGTTGAGATACTCTTTTAATCGGTCGACAATTTCTGAACTCACTACGTGGTGCAGAGTATCGTGTGGCTCTGCCGGCCAGATTGCAATCAGCATCTGGTAAAAAAGGTACTCTTCGTTGCGGTCAGGTGCCTGTAGTCCATGCACTTCGGATCGGTGTCGCCTGGCATATCGCTGCCAGCGGGCCAGCAGCATTTCCCAGAGATTCGGGATGGTCGAAATCACGCTGATGCGTGCCCGGGCATCTTCCCCACGTTTTGTATCGTGGGTGGCTGTGGCCAACATCGCCTGCGGCCACTGTGCGGCCCGATGGCGATTTGCTTCATGGAACTGGGCAATGGTGCCCCCAAATCGTTGTGGGTCGCCACCTACTTCGTTCAGCGATACGAGCACGTTGTAACGGTAAAAGGCGGTGTCTTCCAGGCCTTTTGCCTGCACTGGGCCAGTATACTGCTGAAACTGCATGCTGAAGTGCAGTCGTTTGCGATAGTCTTCTGGATCGATCACCACGGTGGGATCGGGCAGCAGCACCGATCGAATAAATTCGAAAACTGAATCTTCCATTGCGGGGTTACGCACCTTCGCCCGCGAAATCGCCTGATCGATCGTGCGGCGATCTTCTTCCGTAAACCCTGTCCCATTCACATAGGTGCGGTAAACCGGAAAGCATGCCACCAGTTCCCGCAAGGCTTCCCGAATACTTTCCAGAGTATAATCGCGTGTTTTTCTATCTGCCTCCGAAATTCGGTTCAGTGCGTGGGCCAGCACGTTCAATTCGCTGGACATTGCCGTTTCAGTGATCAGTTTTTTGGAATGGTAAATCACTTCCGGTAATGACTCGTGGCGGCCTGTATATTTCTGAAAAATCCGTTTCATTTTGCGGGTGTGCGTGCTGTCCACAAACAGGCGATTGACATCGTTGAGAAAATCGTAACCACTGGTACCACGCACCGGCCAGGAAATGGGCAGATGTTCGGAACCAGAGAGGATTTTTTCTGCCACCACATAGAAAGTGCGTTCTTCTGTCGGATGTTCCAGCAGGTATTGCTGATATGCCGGCAGAAATTCCTCCCACGTGGCATTTGGATCTTCTTTGCGTACCAATTGAAAAACAATATGGGCCTGCAATTGTTGCAGATAGCCCAGGGGATCAAACAACCCATCGAGATGGTCGAGGCGAAAGCCCGTGAGATGACCTTTCCCCACTAAATCGAGTAACAGTGCGTGGGTTCCTGCAAACACCTGTGGGTCTTCCATCCGCAGACCAGCAAGCGTGTTAATATCAAAGAATCGCCGATAATTAATTTCGTGAAAGGCGGTTTTCCAGTAGGCCAGTCGGTAAGGCTGCTCTTCCAGAATTTCGTGCAGTGTATCAAAACTATCAGGTTGGGTGGGATCGCCATTGATCTGTTGAATGTTATCCAGCACGTGCTGTCGGATGGTGGCATTGCTTTCCAGCAGTCTTTTCAGGCGATCTTTCGCCACCACCTTTTCGCGTTGGCGAAGCTGGATTCGATCTGCGTCTGTCTCCAGATAGCCGGGCAGATTTTCCAGGCTTGTAATAATGCTGAAAAATTCCTGCAGGTCACGTGGTTCCAGTTCTGCCTGGGCTTCCAGGTGCTGGATATTCCTTTTCAGAACGTGGGGGTACGTTTTGGGATCAAGCGGGCGGTGAATGTTGAAATACCGCAGAACCAGTTCCCCAGTTTCGGCAAGAAATTCCAGTTGTAATTCCCCACGCTCCAGGACGTTGCCGTAAGCATCGCCCAGAAAAGGCAACAGGATTTTGCCACGCAACTCCCGCTTTACCGGTCGCCAGTCTACATCAAAATAAATGGCACTGGGTGCGGAAGGCCCATCTTCCAGCATGCCACGCCACCAGGGATTGTGCACCGATTCGACAGCCATGTGGTTAGGAACAATATCCAGAATAGCAGCCATCCCCACTCGATCCAGTTCTGTCATCAGGTGCTGAAAATCGTCTTCGCTGCCCAATTCAGGATTCAACGAAGAATAGTCGCACGTATCGTAACCGTGGGTGCTGCCCGGTGCTGCTTTCAAAAAAGGCGAACAATATAAGTGCGTAATTCCCAGACGGTGCAGGTAAGGCACCAATTCTGCCGCCTGTGCAAAGCCGAACTCGGGCCGCAACTGAATCCGATATGTAGATACCGGTTGATAACGTGGATGTTGAAAGTGGGCAAATGCGGCTGCAATATTCATGAAACTCCCTCAATTGTTCTGGGCTGGTTGTACTATTCCGCTTTGCAGCGAAGAACGATGGCCCCAGGTCGCTGAAAACGCACGGTCAGGTGTGTGTCGTCCTGGTGCCACTCAGGTGGCTGTGGCGACATCAGATAGTTGGGCGATTCCGTCGACCATTGCATAGCAAATTCGGCAAACTTCTGATGAAACAGTGACTTCGGAATTGTTGCCTGGCAATGCGGGATTGATCTGTCCAGATGGAATAATGCCAGATACTGCGATGTTTTTCCAGAAATCAACAGCACCACGCACTGATCGATCAATTCGATGAATCGTTCAGTCCCACGTGGGGCAATTTCGGTGCTTCGAAACTGCAGAAGATCCTGATACAGTTTCAGCATGCCAGCGTGGGGCATCGATCTGGTTTCATCCCACTGCAACTTGCTGGCCAGAAAGGTCGATTCTGCCTGAGGATCGGGAATTGTTTCCCGTTTTTCCGGATCGCGGAATGCCGTAAACGCGCCGAATTCACGTCGACGACCCGCGGTGACTTGATGTCCCAACTCATCGTGGTGGGCAGTAAAGTACAAAAATGGGGTACTGGCTGCCCACTCCTGGCCCTGGAATAACATCGGCACCTGTGGGCAACAAAGCAGTAACGCTGTTGCAGCGGCATACGCTGGCAAATCAATCTCGTGGTGCAGTCGTTCGCCGAAAGCACGATTCCCCACCTGATCGTGGTTCTGGATGCAATACACAAAACTGTGGTGCGGCAGGCCCACGGGGGTGGTGCCGCGATTCTCTTCATATGATGGGGCAAACTGTCCCTGATAAAACCAGCCATCTCGAATTGTTTTTACCAGATCGGGCAGCGTGCCTGTGAAATCGGCGTAGTAACCTTCGTGGTCGCCAGCCAGTAACCGCCGCACCTGATGGTGGAAATCGTCTGTCCAGATGCTGTCGAGACCATCACCACCTTCGGAAGCGGGCAGCACCAACCTTCGATCGTTCCGTGGGTCTTCCGCAATCACAATGCGAGCACGTTTCGGCTGGCATTCATGTGTGATCCTGGCAATTTCCGCCAGCAAGTGGGGCTGTGTATCATCGATAATCGCATGGGTAGCATCCAGCCGAAAACCATCCACGTGATACACTTCCAGCCAGAAGCGAACATTATCCAGAAAAAATTGCCGCACGGGTAATGCAGCAGGATCGTCAAAGTTCAGGCTGTCACCCCACGGGTTCTGGTGGCGTCTGGTGAAATAACGGTCCGAAAACACACCCGTGTAGTTTCCATCTGGCCCCAGGTGGTTATAAACCACATCGAGAATGACTGCGATACCACGCTGGTGTGCGGCATTGATGAGCGATTTCAATTCATTCGGACTGCCATAGCACCGTGCCGGTGCGTAAAGTTTCACACCATCGTAACCCCAGCCACGGTCACCGGGAAAATCACCCACGGGCATCAGTTCTACCACGTTGATGTGAAGGGACTGCAGATAGTCCAGGTGTTCCACAATCGCTTGAAAGGTACCCTTGGGGCTGAAAGTGCCGGTGTGCAGTTCGTAAATAACGGCATCTTCAGGTGAAACCCCCTGCCAGTCGTGGTCGGTCCATTCAAAGCGATGATCAACCACGACGCTGGGGTGGTGCACCCCTTCGGGCTGAAAGTGGGAAGCAGGATCGGGAAACGGCCCATCCCCATCAACGCGATACCAGTAGCGGCTTCCCGCAGGCAGGTGGGATATTTCCCCCACGTGATGTCCAGTGGGGGTTTTGCTCAGCACCATTGTCTGCCAGGTGCCACCCACCGGTTCGTAAAGCAGTTCCACGCACTTCCGTTGTGGAGCCCAGATACAAAAACGCGTACTTTCCGGGCGATACCACGCACCCTGCACCAGGTTCTGTTCAGTCGTATTCAAAAAATGATTCACCATAAATATTGTTACTATTGATCATTTGAAATTGCATATATCGCACCATTAACTGAAAGGATCACTAAGTCACCTCAATTGACGGTCTTACTGATGCACTAATTTACACAGTCACATCATATATATCCTTTTGGCCTGTGCCAACGAACACCTTTTTGGGCAAAAATGGCAAAATGGTGGAAAAAAGCGGACTTTGGCGAATAGTTGATATGTCAACGATTTCAATTTGTGCAAACAGTGTACAAATGGGACCGCTCGGATTCGAACCGAGAACCAAGGGATTATGCTTACCACTACGACTTTCGCCGCCTCTTTCGAGTTTGTGGTCTGGACCATACCTTCACCACACATCGTGTGGGTCTGCCGTCTGGCCTCTACACCTTCTGCTGTTTCCAGCAGCTTGGCTCGGGATTAGCATGGTAAATTACCGAAGCCTTCCCCGAGTTTGACAGATTCTACCACAATCATGTGGCAACCCACGTAAACATCCCATCCATTGCTGCTTAGGGATGTTCGCCGAAGTCCCCTGCTCTGACCGTTGAGCTACGGTCCCATATTCTTTACAAATACAAACCTGGGTGCCATTTCGCAACCCTTGAGTCTGGAGAGTGCAGCCCCGATCTGGGTTCGCACAATTTGTATTCGAAGGCTTCTCACGTGCGAGATGCACGTGAGAAGAAGAGGCTTGTCGCAGCAGGGGCTTCCCACCCATGTCGGTTACCCATGTGCGAGACGCACATGTTACGAAGAGGCTTGTCGTGGCGTGGGCATCCCACCCATGTCGGTTTTCCACGTGCGAGACGCACGTGTTACTAAGAGGGTCCCGCCCATGTCCGCTTCAAATGCAATTATGAAGAGATTTTAATCCTGAAAACTGGCACCCGTGCGGCGAGTACGACTGGCTGGCTGGGCACGTCGCAGGTCCACTGCTTTTACGCCCAGATCGGGCATTTCGAATTGTGTGCGGCTGACGGGCACATTCACCTGCATCCGGCCCAGATCCAGTGAAATGGATGTTTCCTGGTTCGGCCAGCTTAATTCCATTTCCTGTGGGCAGAGCAGCACCTTGTCGCGGCTGCCATCCCGACTGCGGACGGGAAATTCCTTGACGCGGGTGATTTTTGCCTGACTGATGATCCGATTCGATGCATCATACATTGTCCGCGTTGGGATCTGTGGCTGCCCACCAGTGGCATTGCCCAGGTAGAACGTCGTTACTTTGCGAACTTTCTGCCCACGGTAAGTGGTTTCTTCGATCAGATCGATCGTATCTTTCCGCTGTTCTGTGCGAAAATCCCCATTGGGATTCGGTGCCAACATCCCAAACGATTCCAGAATCCAGTCGGGATCAATCGGCACGGGCAGTGGCAGTTCCAGCCCACGTTCAAAGTCGGCGTAGCTGCAATAAAAGATCGAATTACTGCCATCCTTGGGAAAATGGAACCAGAAACGTTCCGAATTCGACCCAATGTAGGCCATCGGCCCCAGAATCGGCTTGCGGGCAACAAGATTCAGGTTTCTGGGCTTCTGGGCCACCAGGGTGCCTTCAATGCTGCCACTGTTCCCCTGCAGATTGCCCGTAATGCTGAGATCCCGCGTATCGATTGTTTCAAAGACACTTGCTTGATCGTTCAAATATTTGACCAATTCCTGTGCCGTGGGGATTTCTTTATTACTGGGCACGGGTGGGGGTGCTTTCCCACGCTCCCGCAACGGATCAAAGAGGTTACAGCCTGCCGCCAGCAATAATATGCAGAACACAGGCAAGATAGGGAGTATTGCGCGATGAGTTTGCATATGATTGATCACCTATTCCCATTCCAGGATCTGAAAAATCTCTTCCTGGACTGCTTCAATATCCTCATCGGTCATCTGAGGATCAAGGACTTCGTGTACCTGGTTGGTTTTTAGATTTCTCACCAAAAGAAAATCTTTACCATCCCTACGAAAAGAATCATCGAGTCGAAGTATCTTCCGCCGCACCAGCAGCAAAGTCACTACAAACCGAAAGTTTAATCGACGATCTTCGGTAGCTTTCTCCAGATGTTGGAAACATTCCAACAATAAATTATCGTTGATGGTCAACTTTTTTGGTTTTTGGCCATTGGGAACAGTGCTTTGCCACCACGCAATTGCCCCAGGTGGGGGTGTTTCCCACGCAGAGCGGGCAAAATCCTTCCGCACAAACTTCCCATGTTCCTCAAATAACGCACTGTAACATTTGTCGCCAGGATGTAATTCCTGACCTGTCAGGGTGCATTGGCGTGCCGGTCCGTGAATCTCGTAGGTAAGCATCGGTGACGACTCCATCGTTTCCGAGTGGCGTCACCTGTCCGTACTGCACTTTCAGGATTCGCCAGCTTACTTATTCTGCGCAGTTTTTGAAGCTTGCTCAATGGAAGAAAGCAGTTGTTGCACTGTTTTGCTGCCCCAGCCGGGGATGATCTGCTCTACTTTGTGGTTTTCGCCGATTAGCACGAAAACAGGAGTCGAAGTAAGCCCGTGCGTCTGGTAAGTTGTGCTGCCATCGTAAATAGGACAATCCGATTTTTCTTCCGCCAGCAACTTCAGCACCTGTTCCTTGGTGCCAATCGCCAGTGGGATCACCTTGACATCTTTTTGATCATTCAACCGTTTGATTAAGGTCAGCACCCCACTTGCGGAGCTCGCGTGGGGCTGAAAATAGACCACCAGGGTGCGTTGCCCACGATAGTCGGCCAGTTTTTCGCGTCCGATGTGGTTGATTCCTGTCAGTGGCACATCCGGTGGTGCCGCACCAACAACAAGTTGCTGATTGGGCGTGGGTGCGTCTGCCGATGGTGGAATATGACCCTTGGCGGCCGATTCGGCCCGTTTCCGCACCGCAACAATCGCTTCGCGATAGGGCAGCACGTCACTTTCGAAGTGGGTGCGAGTGTAGCCATCAATTCGGCGAACCAGCGATTCGAACGGGGCAAATCCCCCACGTCCACCTTCGGCGAGGTGCCGATCGAGCATCGCAGTGAAGGCAGCAGCAAAGACGCACTCTGTTTTTCGTTCGGTATAAAAGCGACCTGGGTAGACCAGGGAGTTTTTCTGTTCCATTTCCAGTGTGGCACGAAACGTAATCGCATCAGTGCGAGCTTCCCGCCGTTCAAAAACTCGAGTCCAGCGGGAAGAAAATCCCTGTGCTGGCAGCACCGCGTGGGTTTCCGAAATCGACCATTCCGGCTTGTAAACCTGGGCGTTCTGGAATCCTTCGGTTTGCTGGTCCATCGTAATCTGCAGGCCGGGCAACGCACGTATCGATGCCAGATCGGTCACACGCCACTTTTTGGTGGGTCTGCCGGGTTCTTTGGTTTCCCACGCAGAGGCGAATTTCACCACATCGACCGGCAGTGGGAAAAACATCCCACCTTCATAAATGGGCAGCCCATCCAGTGGCACACTGGGCCAGGGTGCCTTTTCCTGTTCTTTGGCATCAGGATCAGCGGGAGATGGGATTCGACTAAGGACACCTTTGGGCGAAATGTGCCCCAGATCCAGCCTGACCACACTGGCTCCTGGGCGTTGAGAGCGGTCGGCTTCCATTTCAATGCGATTCATGATGGCAACGGTGGCACCCTGCTCATCCACATTAATGACGAAAACCCGCGTATCGACCTGATATTTCCGCACGGTGCGTACGGATGGGAGCAAACCGGCTTCGGTAAAGGTCCCCACCCAGCGGATTTCGAGTCCTTTTTCGAGCACAGGCTTGGTAATTTCTGGAGGGGTGGCCCCCAGAACCAGGCTGGTCAACATTATCAGGTGCATCATCTGTTTCCTATCCAGGTCATCCTGCCACCACGGGACCGTTTCACTAATTTTTGCGAAATACCCGAACCACGCAGCATTGCAAGGGCAGTTTTTGGTAACTGGTGGCACGGAAAAAGAGGTGAATAATGAGAAATATTTCATTAAAGCAAGCCCCCAGCCCCGGATACAGCAGCTTGTTTCAAGTGAATCAGGTTAACAACTTCGTAAAATGCACATGTTCTTGGTCACAATTGGAAAAGGTACTTCAGCATGACCAGTGATGAAGCCCAGAATGAAGCGATCCGCAGAATACGCCACTGCCAGGAAACAGGCCAAATCTGGCTCGACCTCGGCGACTTACAGATGGATGAACTGCCCGCAGAACTGGGAAATTGCAACCATTTGCAGTTTCTCGCACTCGGTAATAAGAAACTAATTGTTCAGGAGCAAGGGATCACTTTTGGATATGAATTGGAGAGGACGCACCAGGAGTTCATCGAAATCGGGGTGTTGAAAGGTCTCACACAACTCCGCACGCTCGACCTGTCCTGGTGCATATATCTGGAGAACGTCGATGTCTTGCAGGAGTTGACGCAACTCACCACCCTCCACCTGTCTGGGTGCGAAAATCTGGAGAACGTCGATGGTTTGCAGGGGCTGACGAAACTCACCAACCTCAAACTGTACAATTGCCATGATCTGGAGAACTTCGATGGATTGCAGGGCTTGAGGCAGCTGAATGACCTCAACCTGGCCTGGTGCAAAAATCTGGAGAACGTCGATGTCTTGCAGGGGCTGACGCAACTCACCACCCTCTACCTGACCGGGTGCAAAAATCTTGAGAACGTCGATGGCTTGCAGGGGTTGAAGCAACTCACCACCCTCAACCTGTTCGCGTGCGAAAATCTGGAGAACGTCGATGTCTTGCAGGGGCTAACGAAACTCACCACCCTCCACCTGTCCTTCTGCTTTCGTGTTCAAGCATTCAAACCTGTCATCAGTATACTCGATTATTTGAAAGAACTGAAGGTTTACAACACACGGTTTCAGGATTTGCACCCTGCAGTTTGTGGCTCAGATTACTACGAAAATTCGATTGCTAATGTACAACAGTATTACGCGGCCCTGGGTCCAGATGCCCAACCCGATGCCGAAATCAAGGTATATATCCTCGGCAATGGCCGGGCAGGGAAAAGCTATCTTCTACGTCGGATACTGGGGGAAAGCTTCGAGGATATCAACAGAGCGAATATTCAGACGACGCATGGTGTGCAGATCGCAACGTTTGATACTCCGCAAGATTGGAGCCTGCCACATCCGGTCAAATTATGCTTCTGGGATTTTGGCGGGCAGGATATTTACCATGGTACACATGCGCTCTTCCTCCGAGAACCAGCCATCTATTTGCTACTGACCTGCCGGGCAACTGAGAACACAGACGAGCTTTCCGATAACGGTTTCGTGATCAAAAATCGACGATTGGAGTATTGGTTCGATTATTTGCGGCAAGAAGCAGGCCACGATGGCACAGTGAATAGCCCAGTTCTTCTGATTGAGAGCCAATGCGACAAATACGGTGAACATGGGGAACCCGATTCGCGACCGACGCAAGACGAGTTTCCACACTTATCGCCCATCATTCATACCAATGCGAAAGATGATGATGGGCTCGATCTCTTGCTGCCCCGTTTGAAGCGAGCCATCAAGGATCTTCTCCATGCCCACCCGCAACCCCCGTTGCCGACCAGTTGGGCCAATGTTCGGCAAGTCATCCGGGATATGCAACGATCCCACATTCCCCGAACGCTGACCCAGGAAGAGTTTGCGGAATTGTGCGAGAAACATCAAGTCGTACCCGAACATATGGGCACCCTTCGAGAAGCCTTGCACCTGATGGGTGCGGTATTTTACCGCCAAGGCCTATTCGGCGACCGCATTATTGTCGATCAGGGCTGGGTGCTCGAAAATATTTATGATCTTTGCAAGCGTGACGAATTATTCCAGAAGCAACTCCGACGGCAAAACGGTCGCTTCGCCCGCAGCGACCTGGAACGGTTCGTCTGGCAGGAAAAGATGCACAGCATCGAGGACCAAAAACTGTTCCTCAGTTTCATGGTCGAATGTGGCATCTGTTTCGTAGCAAGCGGCGATGCTGATGAAGACACAGCGGAGTATATCGCACCCGATCTTCTGTCGACAGACCACACCGGGTTGAAGAACTGGATTCGTCTGGCAGAACGCGATGCCATCGGTGTGTCCGTTGCCTATGGCTTATTACACGATGGCATCATCCGCAACTTCCTCAGCCGCATCGGAGCTTTAGCCAGGGATATTGCTGACTACTGGAAGTATGGCTGCCATCTTTACGATGCCAAATCCGAAAGCGATGTGCTGATCCGCACAGAAGAAAACAGCATCCGCCTGCAAGCCTGGGGAGAGCGACCGAAGCAATTACTTGTCGAGTTGTTGAAGGAACTGGCACGCGTACCTGGGGGACAACCACCATCAGTAATCTGGGATGAAAATAAAGAATCACCAACAATTCTGGAGCCTTCAGAGAAAGAAAATGAAAAAGCTGCAATCTACATTAATCCCAGTTTAGGCCCGAAAAGCGTCTTTTTTTCGTATCGCCATCCCAACAGTGCAGTAGCAAATTCAGAACGTGGCCGTCAGTTATTGATTGAGCTTGAAGCAATTTTAACGGCGGAAGGCTGGCAAGTTCGATTTGATATCCGTGACATTGAACAGGGCGATTCGATCTCCAGATTTATGACTGAGGTTAGGGCATGTACCTTTTTCGTGCCGATCTTCTGCGAGCGTTATCTTGCATCACGTTACACTCTCAGCGAATTGTTTACCTTCCGTGAAAAGTTTGCTCACGATAGCAAGGCCTTCGCCGACAGAACGATGACGGTTGTCTTCCCGGAGAGCGGCATTCAAGATGACATAGAGCAAGCAAAGTATGTTTTGAAATGCACAACGATGTTCGATGAATACTTCGAGATGGCTGGGAAAAAAGCACTCGCGCCCCAAACATATACCGAAGTTGTATATCTGAATAGTTGGGCAGGGCGCCTCAGCGAAATCCTGGCATCACTGAGCGATCGTTTGAATAACCCCACTGCAGAGGATGTTGCAAAGCGGTTAAATCGTGTTTTCGCCGAACAGTATCCCGATTACCAAGATCGAAAGCGGTTTCATTCTTGAAGTAAATTCCCCCATTGATTCGGAATAGGTGCTCATTTACGCAATCTAAACCAAAATCAGATTGAAAATCGGTGTTTACAGATTTGGTGAGTTATGTTAAGCTGGTCAGAATGTTCAACCTAGGCAAGTCGACCAACCTTTGGAGATCAAGGATGATCCGACCGAACACTACTAAATGGAATCAAACCACCGATGATTTGCGTCGCCTGGCTCTGGAATCCGAGCATCCTCGTACTCGGGAGCGGTTTATGGCTTTGTACCAAATTGCTCTTGGTCACACTAACGCAACTGCTTATGCCGCAGAAATTGGACGTTGCGACGATGTGTTGTTGAACTGGGTTCATAAATATAACAACCATGGACCTGACGCCTTGATTTATCGGCGTACTGGCGGCCGTGTCCCCCTTTTGTCCAGTCGCAGATAGAGCAGATCGTTGATGCCGTTCTGAAAAGCGATCCGGTAGATCACCAATTGCCAGGCCACGGATGGACGATCAGGAAGTTGTGCAACTGGATCGGTTGTCAATTCCAGCGGTATGTATCTCGGAATACCGTGCGGCGGATCCTGCAATTAGCGGGATTGAGCTGGAAGAAATGCAAGAAACTGTTCGGCAAAGGGGACCCTGAAAAGCGGGCCGAATACCTGAAACAGTTCGCGGATATGTACCAGCAAATGTGTCGCGGCGATATCGTGATCATTTATATTGATGAATCCCATTTTCATCGTGATATGGACTTGGGCTATACTTGGTGGCGCAAGGGAGAATCGGCTTGGCGAGTGAGTGATTGCCCTCCGCTGTCCGATCGCATCAACTGGTATGGTGCTTACAATTTCAGTGCTGGTGCATGTTTGATCTGGAACGAAGGCAAATGCAACAAGGAAAACACGGCTGAATTTTTGCACCGAGTGAACGATTGGGTAGAAAGACAAGGTCGACGTGTTGTGGTAATTTGGGATGGAGCACCTTGGCACAAGGCGAAGTTCGTTCGAACCAAAGCCAGCGAGTTGGACATCGAAATAGTAGTTTTGCCCAGTTATAGTCCCGATTTCAATCCCATTGAAGGGTTATGGAAATGGATGCGTGAAGAGGTCACGCAACATTGTTGTTTTGCAACCTTGCGTGACTTGTTCGACGCTTGCAAAGGATTCATCGATACATTGAATGAAACTCCGGATGAAATAATTAAAAGACTGTGGCCAAGATTTGAAGTCGATCCTCAAGCGGAAAAACTCCGATTTTCAATCTGATTTTGGTTTAACCAAGTAATTTGTAAAAAATAAAAATTTTCTTTGTCAGAATTCCCCACGAGAACTGTTGTGTTACCAGTGGGGCTCCAACGATCAATAGAGATGCCTCCGGGAGAATGGCATGAAGAAGAAACTGGTGTTAATGATTACTGTGATGGCTTCATTCGGTGCAGAACCGAAAACAAAAGAACAATCCAGAAACGCAATCCCTGCGCTGATGCGGAAGACCCATATGACTGGGCGACAGGTCTATCGTTCTTTGGATCAACGACTGATCAGCGGCCGATCCACAGCAGAAGAACGGGCATTATTCATTGCAAACTACCGAAAACTGCGTGAACTGACCCCACCTCAGGGCTCTCTGGAATCGTGGCGAAACGATATCGACCAAATTATTTCCATTGCAGCGGAATGCGACGATGCAAAAAAAGATCCCGCATCGAAAGACCCGGCGATCAAGCTATCCTATGCCATCAATTGTCAGGCCTGTCATGAGAAATATGCTTTCAAACCTGATCTGAAGCCAAATGAGCAAATTCTTCAGTCGATCAAAGACGCTGAAACCAAAGTTGCTACGGGTGGTACCAACTGGTCTGCACCTGAAGCATTAAAGGAAGTCGGGATCTACCAACCTGGGAGAAGACTTCTGCTGTGGCCTGAGAAGATTTCTTTCCCACAACAGCAAGGCGATGCCAAGCCTGGTTTTGCAATCGTGAAGTTTCGGTGGGTGCTGCGGCCAGGGGCCGAATTACCCGAAGGGTCGCCAGAACGATTTTTTTACAATGTCTACGATATCAACACCAAAAAGATTCTGACTTTTCAATTTGCCCCACACGGTGGAATCAAAGCGAGGGAAGGGTCATTCACCATCAATATCACGATTCCGAAAGAAAGTAAAAAGATTGCTTTCGTATTATTGACGAATTGGACAGTGAATGTGCCACTTGGAAATTTGATCCTGTTTGAATTTTAAATTGATCCAGTGTTGTTGTTCAATAAGCGCCGATTCAGGCTTGGTGATCGTAAACGAAATCATGGAGATCATCTGATCCAGAATGTCGTGTAGCCGAAACTATCGTGGTTCTGGGGATTGCATTGTTTCGATCAGATCCCATGGCATCTGTTCAAACTCTTTTTTCAGGTGATTGTGAGATTTTCTTAATTCTTTCTTCCGCATCTGGTAGACAGCATCGACGAAGGTCATTACCTGTCGACCGGTGCGTTCCGCCAGGGTGGCACCTTCATAATGACCATCGAGATTGCCGATGCCATTTTCGGAAGTCATGTTGATTTCGCGGAACAATTCCACTGCTTCTAACAGCGAGATTTTCTTTTCAATCAGCAAGGTGGCAATTTCTGCTTTGCGGGACGATCTCTCCAGCACCTTGAGTGCCAGTGGATTGTGGGCAGCAAGCATTGAACTTTGTTCTTCCGTTTCTTCAACAGGCTGAACTTGCCGTGGGGAATAATTCAACAGGTTCTTGTAATCCAGTTTTTCGCCGATATTGGAAATCCCTGCAATTGCAACGCCAACAAGGGGTATTGCACATGCAAATACACGAAGGACCGGAAACATAGACGTACTCCAAGCGGTGCTGCGTTTCGCAGCAGTTTTGTGCGGGAATCATTTCACGTTTTCTTGTGATGAACCGTGAAAAACTTGCCACCATCGTTGTGCCTTGCAGCACGATTGACTGTCCCAACTACTGTTGGGAAGTTGTCAGGTAGGACAATATTTAGAACGCACCAACACAAAAAAGGTTCCGTGATTCAAGAAAAAAAATTGGAAGAAGACCAAAACGAATTCCTGCAGCCTGTTCGTTGTAACTGGCATTCAGCTAAGGACTTATAACAATAATGAAGCTATATTCATTAAATATTTCCAATAACTGCTACTATTCCCGAAAACTCGCAACATTATGTCTGAAGGGTTTCTCATCTTTGCCTGCCTGAGTAGTTGCAATTTTCTACCCACAGTGGTAAGATGGCAAAAATGTGGCGACAGGAAGGCCACTCTCCATGAATGTGCACCGATCAGGAAGGATTCTGATGAGCCATATCGAACGCATTGAGCGCGAAGCGTTTCTCCACGATCAGCAGGCATTGAACCGCCTGAAACAGCGTAGCACCCCCAGTGATCTGGTGGTGGATGCGGACTGGTATCTCGATCATGCTCCCTGGATTCGCCCCGCAATTGAACAATTGGGGCCAATGGCTGGGAAAAAGCTGCTTGATTTTGGCTGTGGGCATGGCATTACATCGGTCATTTTTGGCCAACGCGGTGCCACGGTGGAAGGATTTGATCTTTCCCCACAATACATAGAGGAAGCCCGCCTGCGGGCAGAAATCAATCAGGTAGACGCACGCTTTCTGGTGGCGAATGCTGAAGATTTACCTTACGCCGATAACAGCTTCGATCTGGTGTGGGGCAATGCGATTCTGCACCACCTTGACCTGAACCGGGCTGCGATTGAAATCTGGCGGGTGTTGAAATCGGATGGCGTCGCCGTTTTCTGCGAACCATGGGGCGGCAATCCTGTGCTGCAATTTGCCAGAAATTACCTTCCCTATCCAGGTAAGTGCCGCACCATTGATGAGCGACCCTTCGATACAGCAGATATTACCCACCTGAAGCAGTTGTTTGACGTGCAGACAATTGGTTTTGAATTCTTTGGCATGATCCGCCGGGTACTTTTTCGCGAACCTGGGGCAGGTGGCTTGCTAAGTAAAATTGATCGCTGGGTGCTGCGTCGCGTGCCGTACTTGCAGCAGTTCGCCCGCTATACGGTGGTGGTACTGCGACCAAAACGCTGAAATTGCGAGAAGTGGCACCTGCTTCCAGCTGGTGTCCATAAGAATTCAGCGTCAGGATGACGCTGCCACTAGATTGCGAGAAATTGAAACCTTGAAACCCGACTGTCGGCCAAATTCTTGCTGCTTTTCGCCCCACATTGGGGTATGCTCTGCACAATTCCAGACTTTTCGCCAAACAGGTGACATGTGAACTATTTTCTCTCCATTGTGGCAGCCATGCTGCTGACACTCTTTTCAACGCAAACCCTTACCCTGGCGGCAGATCCGTTTGTTGCTGGTACCGAAGGCTACCACACCTTTCGGATTCCTGCGATCATTCGCACTGCGAAAGGGACATTGCTGGCGTTTTGTGAAGGCCGCAAATCAGGTCGTGGAGATGCGGGAAATATTGATCTGGTGCTCAAACGCTCCAACGATCTGGGAAAAACCTGGTCCGATCTGCAGGTAGTGTGGGATGATGGCAACAATACCTGTGGCAATCCCTGCCCGGTGGTCGATCAATCCACGGGTACCGTCTGGCTGCTACTGACCTGGAACCTGGGCAGTGATACCGAATCACAGATTATGGCTGGCAAAAGCAAATCTCCTCGACTGGTCTATGTTTCCCACTCCACTGATGATGGGAAAAGCTGGACAGCACCGAAAAATATCAGCGAGACCACCCGACTGCCCCACTGGAGGTGGTACGCGACCGGGCCTGGAAACGCGATTCAACTACAACATGGCAAGCACGCTGGCCGCTTGCTGATTCCGTGTAATCATTCCGATCATCGCGATCCCAAGTTGCACCCGCACCACAGCCACGTGATCTTTTCGGATGATCATGGAAAAACCTGGCAGATTGGTGGGCTGCACCCAGACCGCACGAATGAATCGGTGGTGGTAGAACGCGATGATGGAACCATTGTCCAGATCATGCGTTCATATTTTGGCAAACAGGGTCGCCCGATTGCCACCAGCAGCGATGGTGGCTCATCATGGCAGCCCATTTCGCTGGCGACCGAGCTTGATTCGCCAGTGTGCCAGGCAAATGCGATCCGATACCCACTTGCAGGTGGGAAGTCTGTCTTTCTGTTCTGCAGCCCACAAGGCAGGCAACGGAAAAACCTGACCATCTGGTCCAGCGAAGATGGTGGGCAAACCTGGCCCACGTCGAAAAGTGTTTACTCCGGTGGGGCTGCATATTCGAATCTGGTGGCACTGCCTGATAATCAGGTGGGGGTGCTTTTTGAAAAAGATGATTATAAGACGATCAGCTTTCAGGTTTTTCCGGTGAGCGACTTCCTGAAACCTGCGAAGTGAATCATAATATTGCGAAATCGTAATTTTGTAATGTACTTCATTTCTTCCCCCATCTGGTGCCGCGTTCATAGAAAAATAGTTTGCTTAATTTGCATTTGGGAAGTTTCCATTTGATGAAAGTGGCCTTAAACGTCTTATCGACCGTGGGCAAACGCACGGGAATTGGCCACTATACTGCCGAATTGTTAAAAGAACTTCATTTATTGCCCGGCTGCACGGTCAAATCATTTCCCACGTGGTGGATGCAGTCGATCCGTGCGGCATGTTTTCCCGATTCCGGGAAAATGGCCGATGTGCCTGCACAACGAACTGGCTTTTCGCTTCCCCCCGCACTACGCACGTGGGCAGCAACGGCAATGCGACGCACCTGGTGGACGGCGATGGCTGCCCAGGCCAGGCATCAGTTGCGTCCGGAACAGGTAGACCTGTACCACGAACCAAACTTTGCCCCACTGCCAGCCGGTGTGCCAGTAGTGGTGACAGTACACGATTTATCACCAATTTCTCATCCTCAGTGGCACCCCACAGACCGTGTACAGGCAATTGAAGCCAATCTGGTGCGGACACTGACACGAATGAGCCATTTTTTTACCGTTTCGCAGGCAATGAAAGACGAAATGATCGCAAGGTGGGGAATCGAACAGGAAAAAATTACGGTAACCTATAACGGTGTAAGAACGATTTTCCGCACGATGCTGCCCACGATCGCAAAAAGTTATTGTGAAAAACTAGGCCTTCCTGAGAACTTTTTGCTGCACGTGGGAACGATCGAGCCACGGAAGAATCTGGAAATGCTGATGCGGGCATATGTTAACATTCCGGCAAATATCAGACAGTCATGCCCACTGGTGCTGGTGGGGCGTTGGGGCTGGAAAACCGAAACGATTGCCCGTTATTTTCAGGAAACTGCCCGCCACCAGGGGGTCATTCATCTCGGCTACACTACGGAACAGGAATTGGCCGCACTGACGACAATGGCACGTGCCTTGGTCTACCCTAGCCTGTACGAAGGTTTTGGCATGCCCGCTGCCGAAAAAATGGCCTCTGGTGGGGCTGTTCTGGGTTCCACGGCGACAGCCATTGCTGAAGTATTAGGACCATGCGGCACCACATTGGATCCTGCGGATCAGCAAAGTTGGACGCAGGCGATGAAACGGGCAATTACAGACAATGAATGGTTGACGATATTGAAGCAGGGCACCACCACCCGCAGTCAACAGTTCACCTGGAAAAACTGTGCGGAACAAACAATGCTGGGCTACCACCGAGCCTTGGGGATGGACAGAGTACGTCATCAGCGAGAGGATGCGCGCCCTCGTCATCCCGACTAAACGCAGTTTGGCCATGGTGACCACAGGCGAGAAGGTCTGACGTGAGCGCGGGGCTCGCATATGCTAATCAGTGTCCCCTCAACAACATTGGGCGTTCGCCCAACGGGTGGAGCGAACACGCCCGCAATGCCTGGGAGGAAGTCCGATGCGTGTGTTGCTGAGTGTATTGGTAGTGCTGGCCGGTACGGTGGCGTCGGCCCAGGACCCGGCGAAGACGGAGTTGCCCAAGCCGCTGCCTGAGAAGATCGTCAAGGTGTGGACCGAAGCCGGGGCCGACGTTGGCTGGATTACGGTCAGTGAGTCTGGGTCAGCAACGTGGATGGAAAAGGTCGCCGCAGGTTCAGTGCCGGGGTTCGTATTCAGCACGTGGAAGGAGGGCGTGATCGCCAATTTGCCCACGCCCGAAACGCCGTTCGGACTCGACTTGCATGTCACGCAGTTGACGGACGACGGGCTGAAGGAGTTGGCCGGGCTGAAGAGTCTCACCACACTCATCTTGTTTAGTAAGCCGGTGACGGACACCGGGCTGAAGGAACTGGCCGGGCTGAAGAGCCTCACCACGCTCGACTTGCGTATCACGAGTGTGACGGATGCCGGGCTGAAGGAACTGGTCGAACTGAAGAGCCTCACCTCGCTACACTTGGGTGCCACGAAGGTGACGGACGCTGGGCTGAAGGAATTGGCCGGGTTGAAGAGCCTCACCTTGCTCAACTTGAGTGGAACACAGGTGACGGACGACGGGCTGAAGGAACTAGCCGGGCTGAAGAGCCTCACCTCGCTCGGCTTGGTTGGCACGCAAGTGACGGACGCTGGGCTGAAGGAACTGGCCGGGCTGAAGAGCCTCACCTTGCTCAACTTGCTTGAGACGCAGGTTACATCGCAGGCTGTGGCGGAGTTGCAGAAAGCGTTGCCGAAGTGCCGGATCGTTCGCTGACATTGCCCGTGAATCCGAATGCGGGCCTGCTTCGATCTTGGCGAACTGGCCGCATTACCACACCTTTTGTGATACGTGAGCGAGGATCATCAGATTTCAGCCATTGCGTGTTGCGATGCGAAAATATTCCGCAAACACAATTCCAAATCTGTGTACTCAAATCGAAATCCTTCATTGAGCAGGCGTGTTGGCACGCATCGCCGCCCAGTAAGTGCCAGTGACGCATCCGTACCCATCAGGAAAGCTCCAAGCCGCACCGCAAATGACGGTGTGGGAGGACTCCAGGGGCGTTTGAGGGAACGACGTAATGCAGCCATGAAGGCTTTATTGGTGACTGGGCTGGGTCCGGTAGCATTATAAACACCTGACGCTGCTTGATTTTCCAGGCACCATTCGAAAATTCGATTCAGATCGTTGAGATGAAGCCAGCTGATGTATTGACGGCCGTTTCCCACAGATCCACCGAGGCACAATTTTGTCAAAGTGGCCAGCCGCCCTAATGCCCCTCCGCTGGCCGCCAGTGCAAAGCCTATTCGCAGGACAACAATTCTTGTATCAGGAAGATGCTGATTTTCGAGTTCAGATTCCCACGTCTTACAGACATCGACAGAAAAGCCAACGCCATGGGGAGCATCGTCGTGGCAGATCATCTCACCAGCATCACCGTAAATGGCAAGTGAGGTCGCCTGGATCCACACAGGAGGTGGCTTTGAGCATCGTCGTAAACCTGCGCTGAGAGCTTTTATAGAATTGACACGCGACTGAATAATCTCCTGCCGATTGGTGGCTGTGTACCGACAATCAACACTGCGACCGGTGAGATTGATGATCGCAGCCGCACCTTCCAGATGAGTAATCCAGGCACCTGCTGTCGCCCCATCCCACTGAACGAATCCATTGCGATCGACAGAAGATCTGGTGAGAACAGTTGTTCTGTAGCCGATTCCGTTCAGGTGGACCACTAACGCCTGACCCAGAAAACCACTCCCACCAGCAATGACAACATGTTTGCTCAAATGATTACCTGCGAATATTCCATCGGTAGTCTTGCCTATAACCGCATCAATGAAGGGAATTTAACATTATGAAAACCATTTCAAGCGGGAGAATGATGATTTCACAAAACAGAACTTGAATCAAAGTCTGGCAGAATTCCAAATTTTCTCGAAGAAATTACCTGTCCTGCACAATATTTTGAACGTTTGATTATTCCCCACCGTAAGCGTTGCACTCAGTGGGTTGTTTACGCACATTTCAAGCAAAAAACAGAGAAAACCCCTTGCTCCCGATGTAGTGCGCCATGAATTCCGATTCTAGCGGTACCAGCATGTGCAATGTAATTTTCATGGGAAAGAAATGTTCAACTGGCGCAGAAAGATGACTGTCAACAGCGCATAAATGGATTGTCGGGCAAGGAGTCGGGGTTCAGGAAAACCTCGTGGCCCGATCGCTCTTCGATCGGAGCATATCGAAATGAAAAAGTGGATTTTTGTTGCATTATTGGGCGTTCTGGGACTGATGATGAGCCCGGGCCAGTCTTTCGCCCAATATCCTTACCAGTCACACGGTTTTAATTTTCTGGAACGTCTTGCCACATCCAAGTTCCGCTGGATTCACATGGATGGCCCGTTGTTTAATTACGGCCCGTATGATGCCCCAGGCAGCATGCGTATGCACATCCCCAGACCTATTTATGGCGACTACTCACCTGCGAACCAACAACTGTGGGGGCCAGCTCAGGGTTATCCCGGTGCACAGCAGGGCTATCCCGGCATGTATCCCGGAACGTATTCTGGATATCCAGCCACCACAACGGGTCAACCCGTGATTGCACCCGCGGCACCGGCAGCACCCGGTACAACCCCTGCACCCACGATTGTGCCATCGGCTTACCAGCAGTACACAAACCCCTACTATGGCACGGTTTACCCAAGCTGGATGTACCGCAGGTAATAACGAATGGGTGGGACGTAAAACGTTCCACGTGGTGTGATTTAGAATTTCTTCGCACTTCACTTGGTGGATGTTGCGATTGTGGATCAAACTTAAACAATATGTTCTTCGGCCAGGTGATTCGCAGAAGTATCGCCTGTGTTCATGGACACGAACCTGAGAGAGAATACGATGAAAAAGTTTCTGTTATCGATGGCACTGCTGTGTGCCATGGCAATGACCGCTGCAGCCCAGCAACCCTGTAACAACTGCGGCACCGCAGGTGGTGGTGGGGTCAGCATTCCCGGCTCGACCGGGCACCCCGGCCTGTTTGGTTATGGCAAGCACCCCAACATGACGCACGACCGTGCACAATGGAATCACCCGATTTTCAGCAACCCCTGGTTTGCAAAATCGCAGAACGTGTATCGCATGCCAACGCTGCCTGTGCACATGGCCGCACCATGGTACCTGTACTTCCCGTACGATGGCCACTTCCAGACCGTGGCACCAATGGCCAATGCACCGTTCTATCCCCCACCTGCATACACTGGAAACCCTTACCTGCCAGCAGCTTACAGTGGCTACATGCAAGGTAATCCTGTGCCAGCCGGCTTCCCACGTCGATAATTGCGTGGCACATGATTTCATCATGTGATCCACATGCATTGTTGGCTGCACTTTTCGAAAAAACAACTTTAGCCTGTACAAAATTATTTAAATATCGACATTGTATTTCGAAAATGCGGCAGCCAATAACCCATTTTTTTCTGCTGTAAGTAATTTGATTTCATAGACTTACAACAAATTTCAATTTTTTCAGAATTTTAGTGAACTAAATTACATTTTAATTCGTCTAATTAATGCACAACAGGTTCGTTCTGTTGGCCGATAATCAATGTACGTGCCGCCGCACCAGAAAACAGAAGGGATGAAATGATGTTTGAAGATTGAAGCATACTGACCCCAAACACCACATGTGGGTGAACTTTTTCGCCTGCGTGGTGCTCTACTTCTACAATTCCTGAAGCGAAATTAGGAATCGCAATAACTTACTGGAGCACCTGTCAGCCGTTTGTTGGGCTGCTGTGCTGCTGCCAGGAACGAGGAAATCTACATGATCACGTTACGTATGCCTGATGGCTCTGAGCGTCAGGTACCCCCGGGTGTTCGCCCGCTGGATGTGGCAGAAAGTATTGGAAAACGCCTGGCTCAGGCAGCCATCGCTGCCAAAGTAAATGGCGAAGTGGTCGATCTGACAAAAGAATTGACCACTGATGGCGAACAGCTCAACTTCCAGATTCTTACCGACAAAGACACGGAATCGCTGGAAGTGCTGCGACACTCATCCGCCCACATCATGGCACGTGCGGTGATGCGGTTGTTTCCCAATGTCAAGTTGGCCTTTGGCCCCGCACTGGCGAATGGGTTTTACTACGACATCGACAGCGAAATCCCGATCACGGAAAATGATTTCCCCAGGATCGAAGCCGAGATGAAGAAAATCATCAAGGAGCAGGAGCCTTTCGAGCGTTTCGAACGTTCAGTGGAAGAAGGCAAGGCGTTGTGTGCCGAACTGAACCAGACCTACAAGGTGGAGCACGTCGAAGAGGAGCTTGCGAAGTATGGCAAGCTGAGCTTCTATCGGCAGGGGGAGTTCATCGACCTGTGCCGTGGGCCCCACATCCATCATGCAGGTAAGGTGGGGGCATTCAAACTGTTGAACATTGCAGGTGCCTATTGGAAAGGCGATTCCAAACGGAAGCAGTTGCAACGCCTGTACGCCACTGCGTTTTTCAACGAGAAAGAATTAACCCAGTACCTGACCCAACTGGAAGAAGCGAAGAAACGCGACCACCGCGTGCTGGGCAAACAACTGAAGCTGTTTACTATCAGCCAGGATGCTGGCCAGGGGCTGATTCTGTGGATGCCGAAAGGTTCCATTGTCCGTGGGCAACTGGAAACCTTCATCAAAGATGAATTGTTGAAACGTGGGTATCAGCCGGTTTATACCCCCCACATCGGGCGGTTGGATCTCTATCGCACCAGTGGGCATTTTCCCTACTACCGCGATGCCCAGTACCCCGCACTGTTTATGAATCCGCTGGCACAGACCATCGATAGCTGGTTAACGCTGCTGGAGAAAAAACAACTGCCGGAAGATCGGGAAAAGGCGTTTCTGGATTATCTGGAATCGTATACCAGGGGTGAATACCCCAGTGGGGATGATGACAATGCCCAATATCCCTGGGGTCAGGTGGTACTGGATGCCCGCACGCTGTGGTTGAGCTATCGCGAACAGACTACTTCAGAAGGAAAGCTGAAGTGCCTGACCGATTGGCTGCAAGGACAGGAAGGCTATCTCTTGAAGCCGATGAACTGTCCCCACCACATCCAGATTTATAAGGCGCAGCCACGCAGCTACCGAGATCTGCCGGTGCGGCTGGCAGAGTTTGGAACTGTCTACCGCTTCGAACAATCGGGCGAACTTGGCGGCCTGACCCGCGTGCGTGGGTTTACCCAGGACGATGCCCACTTGTTTATGATGCCGGAGCAGATCGAAAGTGAATTGATTGCCAACATTGATCTGGTGCTGCTGGTGCTGCGGACCTTGAGCCTGAACGACTACCGAGTACGGGTAAGTGTGCGGGAACCTGGCAGCAGCAAGTATGTTGGTGCCAGCGAACTGTGGGATAACGCAGAGAAGATTCTGCTGGATACGGTGAAGAAACTCGATCTGAACTACTCCATTGGTGTGGGGGAAGCTGCGTTTTACGGGCCCAAGATCGACTTCATTGTGCGTGATTGTATTGGTCGCGATTGGCAGCTTGGCACGGTGCAGTTGGACTACAACCTTCCCAACCGTTTCGATCTGGAATACACCGGTGCGGACAATCTGAAGCACCGCCCCGTGATGATTCACCGGGCACCGTTCGGCAGTATGGAACGGTTCTGTGGTATTTTGATTGAACATTTTGCTGGAATGTTCCCACTGTGGCTGGCACCAGAACAGGCACGGTTGCTGACGATCAGTGAAAAGTTTGTGGAGTATGCCCAGCAGATTGAACAGCAACTGCGGGAAGCGGGCTTCCGCGTTACCGGGGATTATCGTTCCGAGAAAATCGGTGCGAAGATCCGCGATGGTTCAATGGAGAAAATTCCGTATCTGCTGGTGGTGGGCGAAAAGGAAATGGCCACCCAGACGGTTTCGCTGCGTGATGAATCGATTGCCGACTTCAAACAACGCGATGTGGGATCTGTTTCGGTTTCAGAATTGATTGCACGACTGCAGCAGGAAGTATCGGAAAAGACGATCAAACGGATCAGCACCGCCACTGCAGGACTGTCGGATAATGAAGCGAAGTACGCAGAGTAATTGATTCTGGTTTTTTGGTATGTTGCTTACACACGTTGGTGTAATTCAAGCAGTGCTTTCGCAATATCGGGTGCCCGCATCAGCGATTCTCCCACCAGCACCCCACGTGCACCTGCGTGCTGCAATCGCACCAGGTCGGCGTGGGTGCGGATACCACTTTCACTGATCACCACCCGATCCGCTGGAATGGCACCCAGCAGGTCAATGGTGTGATCCAGTCGCGTGGTGAATGTGCGCAAGTCTCGATTGTTGATCCCAATCAGGCGAGTGCCACAGGCCACCACCCGTTCGAGTTGTTCCGCATCGTGGAGTTCCACCAGCACCTGCAGGCCCAGTTCCACTGCTTGATGGTATAACTCTGTTAGGCGATTGTCGGGCAGAATTTCGGCAATCAACAGAACCGCATCTGCTCCTGCGGAACGCGCTTCAAGTAACTGGTAGCGATCCAGAATAAATTCTTTGCGTAAGATTGGAATTTCAACTGACTTACGAATGTCCACCAGGTATTGCAGGTGGCCTTGAAAGAAATGTTCATCGGTCAGCACGCTGAGGCAATCTGCCCCCGCACGCTGGTACGTTTGAGCAATCTCAACGGGATGAAAATCTGCCCGAATGATACCCGCCGACGGGGATGCCTTTTTTACTTCGGCAATAATTCCGATTGGGTGCTGCAATAGTGCGGCGGCAAAATCACGCACTTGGGGCAGGTCTTTGCATCGGGCTGCAAGCTCATTTTCGGACGTAAGCTCTTTCGCTACAGCAATTTCCTGCAGTTTGTGCTGAACAATTTGGTCGAGGATATTCATCACCACTAGATTATTGGAATTTTTCGTTCAGTTCAACGAGTGGTGGTTAACTTCGTGAGATGGCTGGGGGCTGAAAACTGATTGGGTTAATTACCCAATCCATACAGAATCGTATTGAACCGAACTGGTAATTGAGATGGGGCTTCTTTGGCATTGCGTTCGAGAATATTTTTGCCCAATGCCTGTGCTTCAGGAGCTTTTTCCATGAAGGTTTCGATCAGTTGCATCGTGCCCAGATCATCGCTGATCAGGTCGATACCGGTCAGGTTCTTGGCACCTTTCACCGATTCTACCCACTTGAACCGTTCCTTACGCTCTGCTTCGATCTGTTTCGGCGTGCCACGGAACTGGTGCAGGCGATTCATAATTTGATTCGACGTGTTCTTCCCAACAGTATCTTTCTCGGCATAAATCAGCAAAGCTGCCAGACGATCGTTCATATGGTTTACACAGCGCTGGTGATAAGGATCCGCAGAACCAACTCGATGGTTGTAGTTGAAGGTGCTGGAAGCCGCTTTCGTGGTCATGGCGGCGGCATTCGGGGTGTATTTGGGTGTCGATGCCGAAATATTGAACGATAGTGCCACCAAGCCTGCATAATCAACACCTGCTGGTTCGGAGTTAGCCACCGCAGTCAGGTTATTGGGGGTATAGACCGAATTTCTGCGAAATTCTGATGCAATGAATCCGGAAGCAAAGTGTGCCGCCCGACCTTCCGTCACAATCCAGATTCGACCGGAGTTTACTGCCTGATTATCGTTTTTCTGATCCAGATAGTAGCGTGCTGCTGCCAGATCGTTAAACAGGAATGGCCAATAGTTTGGCTTAAAGTATTTGCAATCGATGGCATCAATCGTAGTGACCGCCGCGCCCCACTGGTTGCGATTCGCCAGATCTTTTTCAAACAATGTCTGACGCTGACCCGTGAAAATCCGGGTGCCAATATCGGGCCCGCTCATGCCGTGGCCTCGCCAATCAAACAGGAGTACGCCAAACCCTTTCTGGCTGATTTTTTCTGCCATATTGACCCACCGCATATCCCAGCCTTGGTGCTTGGAATATACTTCGTGGCCAAAATCAGGCATCATAATCACGGCGTCTGGTTCTTTATTTCGCTTTTCCTCTTTCGAGCTTGCCGGAAACCAAAGACCACCCAGGCTCAACCCATCGTTGGTTTTAATACCAACTTTCTCCCCTTTGTCATTCTGCAACACCTTTGGGGGATCTTTTTTGTCCTGTGCGATCATGGGACTGTTCGCCAACAGCATTCCCATGGTCATGGTAAACAAGCTGGCCAAGATCCATTTTGTTCGATCCACGATGTATCTACCTCCCGTTACGTCGTTCTTGTTATTATACAACAGTAATCGCACCTATTATGTTGGAAGAATTTCCACAGAAAGGAAACTATTTTACACTAGATTGGTTAGAGAA
Organism: Zavarzinella sp.; assembly: GCA_041399155.1. Lineage (NCBI taxonomy): Bacteria > Pseudomonadati > Planctomycetota > Planctomycetia > Gemmatales > Gemmataceae > Zavarzinella > Zavarzinella sp. The sequence goes on along the minus strand of JAWKTI010000001.1, from coordinate 4,699 downwards.
ATTGGGCAATCAGGGCGATTTGGTGTATTTGCCATCACCTGTGGTACCTGATTGCTGCATTAATTTCCCTTCGATCACATCCTGAATGATCTGGCCTTCAAACCAAGTATAGCCGTTATAAATGCGTAGCGAAATTTTCGTGCCGTCCTGCTGGTAAGTGAAATCGTATCCCCCACCTTCGGTTTTCACATAACGTGCCTTACCATCTGCTTCAAATTGAAAATAACCTGTTTCGTGGAAGATATTTCCCTCCCACTTCGTTCCCACCAATTGTGGTGTGCGAGGTGGCTTTGCCTTGGTTGGGCGGTGGCGGCTACGGGTTTTATGAATGAATTTTCATTAATTTCTATGTATTTCTCCAGCCGCATACCTGCACGAAGATTCTCTTCAAGTGTAGGAAATTTTGCTGCTGCTAACATCGCCTGATGACGCACAACCACGGATAAACTGTTGAATTCTTTGCGTAATATATCGATGGTTCGATCCGAAAATCCTCGTGGTAATGTGGTCCAACGTCGGTGGGGGTAGTTGCTGTCGTAACGGATCAGCAGTCGTTCTTTTTCGCCAAATCCTTTCGGATGAACTTCCACAGTGACGATGCCACCGCCTTTCAAACTCCGAATCGCCTCGATCAGTTGGGTGGGTGCTCCGGCAAAAAGAGACCGGAAATCATCGCGAAAACCGCTGAATCGTTCCCACCCCCACTCATGAATGGTGGGGAAAAAGCATACAATTTCTGAAAATGCTTCCGCACACAGCAAACAAGCCAAAATCGGACAATCAATGATCGTGGGAGAGATTCTTTGAACGCAAGTTCTTATTCTGCAGGCAGTTCGGTGCCTTTATCCCCACCGATCACCATGTCGAGCGTCTTTCAGGTCAGTGATCTGGACGCCTTTGAACGGATCGCCAGGTACGAAGAACGCGGCTATTTTTACGCACGCGACAATCATCCGAACGGGGAACTGCTGGAACAGCAACTTGCCGCACTGCACCACACCGGGTGGTGCCTGGTGACCAGTTCGGGCATGGCTGCGATCAGCGTTGCGTTGTTAGGGTGCCTCGGTGCGACGCGACGCATTGTAGCAAGCGATCAGCTTTATGGACGCACTAACCAGTTGCTCAGTAAGCACTTAGGGAAATTTGGTATTACCACGGAATATATGGATATCACCCACCCTGCGAAGTGGGAGGCCGCACTGAAAACACCTGTTGATGCGGTGATTGTGGAAACCATTTCGAATCCGATGGTGCGAATTGCAGATATCCCCCGCCTTGCAAGTGCCACACACGCAGCAGGTGGGAAATTGATCGTCGATAATACATTCAGCACACCAATTGGCTATCGCCCCACTGCTGTGGGTGCAGATATTGTGGTGGAAAGCTTAACGAAACTGATCAGCGGCCACGCCGATGTCACCCTTGGTGCGGTGCTGGCGGACGACTTGAACCTGAAAACGACGATGGCAGAAGTGCGAAGTGTCTGGGGCTTTGCCGGCAATCCGTTTGAAAGCTGGCTCTGCACCCGTTCATTGCCTACTTTGGCGTTGCGCTACCAGCAATCGGAACAGAATGCCCAGCAATTAGCCGAATGGCTGCAGCAGCAACCCGGAATTGCCAAAGTACACTACCCTGGATTGCCCACGCACGCCGACTATCAATTATGCCAGCAAACACTGGGTGGGCATGCGGGCTACATGCTATGCTGCGAACTCACCACGGGGCGGGCGGGTGTAGATCATTTCATTCGTGCGGGTAACGTGCCATTTTGCCCATCACTGGGGGACTGTACCACCACGATCAGCTATCCGTGGGCGACTTCCCACCGGTACGAATCGGCCGAAAGCAAGCACCAGCAAGGAATTACGGAAGGTTTGCTCCGGATTTCTGTGGGCATTGAACCATTGTCACACATTCAGGATTTGTTTTCGCGTGCTTTGAGCACTTGTTCTGTTGCAAAGGAAAGTTAAACCAACACCCACCATGAAACTAAAGCTGTACGGAATTTCGATTGAAGCAGAACGAGTAACTTATTCTTTACTCTCCCCCTGGCGTGCCAGCATGCTGGAGCACCGCCTGTTCGATTCGATTCGGGCAATTTCTAATGTGAAATATGAAGAGGCCGACGCGGAACTTCTCCTGCACATCAGTGCGGAAAAACCAGCCCATGAGAGCCTATTAATGATTGAAAGAATTATGAAAGGCTGGCAGGAAGACGGTTCTTCCACAAAACAGGAAAGGCGATTGTGGCACTGGTCGCTGGAAGCGGAAGTCGACGCACGTGGCAATGATACTTCGGGCGATCCCACCAGCATCTGGGGCTTTCTGGATGTATCCGTCGAACGATTTCAGGCATCCGAACAGGATAAGCTGGATGAAGTAGACCTGGCATGCTTCAGCATGAGAATCTGGCCTGGCACATAGTGCCTGGATGATATTACGTGGACATTGCAATATCGATGAACAGCGATATCGCAATATTATGATTTTTGATTATGGAATAAGAGAGACGCACCATGACGAAAACAAGAATTACCGTCGCACCTGGGGATGGTATTGGCCCAGAAATCATGCAATCAACGATGGATATTCTGGCAGCAGCAGAGGCACCGCTGGAATATGACGTGATTGAAATTGGCCAGTCGATTTATGAAAAAGGGATCACCTCCGGCATTCCCAACGAAGCGTGGGAGTTTTTGCGAAAAAACAGCTGTTTTCTGAAAAGCCCACTGACTACCCCTCAGGGGAAAGGGTTTAAAAGCGTCAATGTCACCATTCGCAAAACGCTGAACCTGTTTGCCAACGTTCGTCCCTGCAAATCGTACAGTCCGTTCGTGTCCTCGTCCCACCCGGGCATGAATCTGGTGATTGTGCGGGAAAATGAAGAAGACCTGTACGCGGGAATTGAGCACCGCCAGACGCCGGAAGTAACCCAGGTGCTGAAGGTAATCAGCCGCCCAGGGTGCGAAAATATCGTTCGTTATGCCTTTGAATACGCCAAAGCCTACGGTCGTAAAAAAGTCACCTGCATGACGAAAGACAACATTATGAAGATCACCGATGGGCTGTTCCATCAGGTGTTTGATGAAATTGCGGCAGAATACCCGGAAATCAAGAACGATCACCAGATTATCGATATCGGTGCGGCACGCCTTGCTGCCCAGCCGGAAACATTTGATGTCATTGTTACCTTAAACCTCTATGGGGATATTCTTTCCGATATCGCGGCCCAGGTGGCTGGCTCTATTGGTCTGGCAGGGTCTGCCAACATCGGCCACAATACTGCCATGTTCGAAGCGGTGCACGGCTCCGCACCGGACATCGCCGGAAAAGATGTTGCAAATCCATCGGGATTGTTGCAGGCCGCCATTCAGATGCTGGTGCATCTGGGATACGGCCCCACCGCAGAAAAAATTAAGAATGCCTGGCTGGTAACTCTGGAAGATGGTATCCATACCGCCGATGTCTACCGCGATGGCCTGAGCGAAGTCAAGGTGGGTACTAAAGACTTTACCGAAGCCATTATCAAACGACTGGGTAAAAAGCCAGGCGTATTGAAACCAGTTGTTTATGAGCCCCACCCGATCAGGATTCCAGCCTATCAGCCAAAAGCCACCAAGCAGGAATTGGTGGGTGTTGATATCTTCCTGAAATGGGATGAATCCCACCGCGATCCAAACGTGTTAGGCGGTCAATTACAGGCACTCGCCGGTGATTTATCGCTGATCCTGATCACCAACCGTGGGGTCAAAGTGTTTCCTGAAGGGATGAAGGAAACCTTCTGCACCGATCACTGGCGCTGCCGATTCACCCAGAAAGGACAAATAATTACTTACCCCACGGTCCTGGAATTGATGAACCGCATCACCCACGCGGGTCTGCAAATCATTAAAACCGAAAATCTTTACTACTTTGATGGGGCACCAGGCTACTCACTGGGTCAGGGGGAGTAGTTCACCGGGAGTAATTTCGACTCCCACCATGAACAGTTGCTTGACCCGCCCACGTAGGAGCAAGTAAAATAAACAATTGCCATAATTTTCTATCCTGTTGCCAGGGGATGCTGCTGTGCCAGTGCAAATGGAACTGCGTCGAATTATCATTTCCGATATCAACGACAAGCAGTTGATTGTGCTGCGGGAGGTCGATGGCGATCGTAGTTTTACGATTGTCATTGGGAGCTACGAAGCCAACAGTATCGAGCGTCGCATCAAAAAAGTTTTTGCCTCGCGCCCGCTGACCCACGATCTGGTGGTGAATGCAATCGAAAATATGGGCGGTGAGATTCAGGATATTCTCATTAACGATTTGCAGGACCAGACTTATTTTGCCCGTCTGCGGGTGCAGCGACACGGTGAACTGGTTGAAATAGATTGCCGCCCGAGCGATGCCATTGCAATTGCCGTGACAGCAGATGTGCCCATCTTTGTTGCTGAAGCGGTGTTAAATGAATTGGAAAACGACCCACCGTACCTGTTGTAACCAGCCTGTATGGTGGGGGTTCATGCAGTATCAATGATATTGCCAGTCGAATCTTGTAAAGGTAAGTATCAAATCACCTCGTTGCCTATTCCACTGTCAGATTCGCAAGGTAGCTGTCAAGAGATTTGCGGGAAGTAGCTTCTTTGGCCTGCATCTCTTTCAGATCTTCATGCAGTTTCTTCATTTCTGCTTCCTGATCTTCCAGTGTCTTCAGGTA